>JAEYXQ010000160.1 GCA_023431205.1 Pseudomonadota bacterium
GCGCTCGGTGGCGTGCGTGACGAGGCCGAGATCCGCGGTCACCGCCGGACCTATATCGGCTCCATGCCCGGAAAGATCATCCAGTCCCTCAAGAAGGTCGGCAAGTCCAACCCGCTCTTCCTGCTCGACGAGATCGACAAGATGGGCCAGGACTTCCGTGGCGATCCGTCGTCGGCGCTGCTCGAAGTGCTCGATCCGGAGCAGAACTCGACGTTCAACGATCACTACCTGGAGGTCGACTATGACCTCTCGGACGTGATGTTCGTGACCACCTCGAACACGCTGAACATCCCCGGCCCGCTGATGGACCGCATGGAGATCATTCGCCTCTCGGGCTACACCGAGGAGGAGAAGCACGCGATCGCCAAGCAGCACCTCATTCCGGAAGCGGCCAAGGAGAACGGCGTCGCTCATGGCGAGTTCGTGCTGAACGACGAGATGCTGATGAAGGTGATCCGCGGCTATACGCGTGAGGCCGGCGTCCGCAATCTCAAGCGCGAGATCTCCAAGCTGATGCGCAAGGCGGTCACCGACATCGTGCGCACCAAGGTGAAGTCGATTGCCATCGACGATGCGCGGCTCGCCGAATACCTCGGCCCCGCCATCTTCAAGCACGGCGAGATCGAGGCCGAATCGCAGGTTGGCCTGGTCACGGGTCTCGCCTGGACGTCGGTTGGCGGTGAATTGCTGACCATCGAAGGCGTGATGACGCCGGGCAAGGGCCGCATGTCGGTCACCGGCAACATCAAGGAAGTGATGAAGGAGTCGCTGACGGCGGCTGCCGCCTATGTGCGGTCGCGGTCCATCGACTTCGGCATCAAGCCGCCGATGTTCGACACGCGTGACATCCACGTGCACCTGCCCGAAGGCGCGACGCCGAAGGATGGTCCGTCCGCAGGTATCGGCCTTGCCACCGCCATCGTGTCGGTGATGACCGGTATTCCGGTCCGCAACGATGTGGCGATGACAGGTGAGATCACCCTGCGTGGCCGGGTGCTGCCAATCGGCGGCCTCAAGGAGAAGCTGCTCGCGGCTCTCCGCGGCGGCATCAAGACCGTGCTTATTCCCGAAGAAAATGTCCGCGACCTCCAGGAGATTCCGGACATCGTCAAGGAAGGCATGGAGATCGTGCCGGTTTCGCGCATGGACCAGGTGATCGAGCGAGCGCTGGTGCGCAAGCCCGAGCCCATCGAGTGGAACTTCGAGGAAGCCGCCCCGGCGGTGTCCACCACCGTCGAGACCGGCGAAGAAGCTCCCTCAGGCCTGCTGCCCCACTAGGGGCAGCGCCAACAAACGAAAACGGCGCTCCGCGAGGGGCGCCGTTGCTGTTTCTGGCCAAGGAACGGGAGTGCGCGGCGCCTGGCGCCAGCGAGGCTCAGTGCGTCCAGGGGGTCTTGCGGTCGTGGCGGAAGTTGTCCGGGTAGGAGGCGCGCTGCACCTTGGGCTCGTGCGCCGGCTGCACCCAGTAGGCAATGCCGTTGCGCTGGCAGTAGGCCTCTGCGTCCTCGAGCGTATCGAAGGACAGACGCACCTGCTGGGCGGTTTCGGTGGACGAGGTGTAGCCCATCAGCGGATCGATGGCGCGTGGGGTGGCGGGCTCATGAATCAGCACCCACTGCTTCGTCTTGCCTTTACCCGACTGCATGGCGTTACGGGCGGGGCGATAGATGCGGGCGGTCATGCGAATCCTCGACGATAAGCCGCGAATGGTCGGAGTACAAAGATTCGAACTTTGGACCCCCGGTTCCCAAAACCGGTGCTCTACCAGGCTGAGCTACACTCCGACTTCGCGGATTTGGAGTTAGCGTGTTCCCTCTAAAAGAGCAAGCACGGCGCGCGGTTGCAGCCTCTATTGACGCGGACGCCCCAATGCCCGCAGAAGCAATGCATGATCGACCTGACCAAGCCATGGCCGCTGGGGCTCGAGCGCGGCCGCTGGATCGTGTTCTGCGCCGGCGTTCTGGTGGCGCTGGCGATTCTGTCGCAGGTCGATGTCTGGGCCTCGCGCGGCGCCATCGGTTGGCCTGACCAGTGGCGGGCGCCGTTCTTCTTCATCACCGACTACGGGCTGTCGGACTGGATCCTGATCCCGACGTTGATCACCACCTTGCTCGGCCTTCTGGCCCTGCTGGTCGTGCGGGGGCGCTGGCGACCGGCGACAATCGAATTCACGCTACTGAGCGGTTACGTGTTTCTTGGCGTCGGTTTGCCGGGGCTGATGTCGAACCTGATCAAGCGGCTGATCGGCCGCAGCCGGCCGACAGAGTTCGATGATGTCGGCGCGTTCTCGTTCAAGAACGTGTTCAACGACTGGACCTTCCAGAGCTTTCCGTCCGGCCACACTACGACGGCCATCGCGCTGGCCTTCACGATCGGCTTTCTCTGGCCAAGGGTGTTTCCCGTGCTGATGGTGCTCGGGGTGGTGGTCGGCATTTCGCGTGTGCCGGTGGGCATGCACTATCCCACCGACGTGTTCGGTGGGCTGATCGTGGGCATGCTCGGGGCCTACCTCGTGCGTAACGTCTTCGCGATACGTGGCTGGCTGTTCGAGCCGCAGCCCGATGGGCGCATGGTCTCGCGTGGGCTGCCTGCCCTGCGCGGAGTGTTTCAGCGGGCAGCCAAGTAGCGCTCGATGCCGGCCGCGAGATCGCGTTTCAGGTCGTCCACGCCCTCGAAGCCGATATGGATGCGGAACAGGTTGCCTTCCGCCGTCCAGGGTCGAACGGTCCGGCTCTTGCCGAACTTCACCGGCAGGCAGAGGCTCTCATAACCGCCCCAGGAATAGCCCATGCCGAACAGTTCGAGCTCGTCCACGAACGCGGCGACCGCCCTGCGCGGTGCCGACTCGAGCAGGACGCTGAACAGGCTGCCGGAGCCGGTGAAGTCGCGCTGGAACAGGGCGTGGTCGGGGTGGCTGGGCAGGGCAGGGTGGAGCACCTGCGTGACCCCCGGCTGCGTTTCGAGCCAGGTGGCGATCTCGAGGGCCCGCTTGCGGTGTTCTTCCATGCGCAGGGCCAGCGTCCGTAGCCCACGGGCGACCAGGAATGCGTCATCGCCCGAGGTGAAGTAGCCGAGCAGGGCGCGGATTCGCTCCACATCCGGCCATGCCTCTTCGGTCGCCGAAACCGTGCCGGCCATGGCATCGGAGTGGCCGACGAACATCTTGGTTGCTGCGTGGACCACGAGATCTGCGCCAAGGGCCATGGGCTTGTAGAACAGAGGCGTCGCCCAGCTGTTGTCGACGATCACCCGGGCGCCATTGGCGTGGGCTGCTTCGGCAATGGCGGGAAGGTCCTGGACCTCGAAGGTCAGCGAGCCGGGGCTTTCGGCCAGCACAGCACGAGTGTTGGACTGCATCAGGTCGGAAATGCCGACACCGATCCGCGGATCGTAGTACCTCGCGGTCACCCCCATGCGGGCCAGGAAATTGTCGGCGAAGATTCGGCCCGGCTCGTAGGCGCTGTCCGAGATCAGCACGTCGTCGCCTGCCTTGAGGCAACTCATGAGGGCGATGTTGATGGCTGCCAGACCGGAGGGCACCAGCTTGGTGCGGTGGGCGCCCTCGAGCGCCGTCACAACCGCTTCCACACTTTCGGTCGTCGGATTGCCGGCGCGGCCGTACAGATATTTCTGCTGCTGCGCGTCGAGATCAGCGAGGGTTTCGAACAGCACGGTGGAGCCCCGATAGACCGGGGTATTCACGAATCCAAACTGATCTTCCGGCGCGCGGCCGTGGTGCGTCAGCAGTGTTTCCACCGCTGAAAAAGGGACGCTGCTGCTTTTTCGATCATTCATCGTAGGCTCGGTGCTCAATACAATATCAGTCAATGAACAGTGGCGAAATTCGCGACAGAGTTGCTGTCGTAACGACCCATCTGCCCTTGACGCAACGGTCATTAGCGGATTGCATGCTTAGCAGCATCATGCCCGCTCTCAAAGGCGGGGGTGCCACCGGTGCCGAAAGAGCACCGGGACACAAGGGTCAGGAAACAAAAGGCAAATCCGATGAACAAATCGCTTGTAACGCTCGCGGTCGCAGCCCTCGCCGGCTTCGGCGCGACCGCTGCTCACGCCGATACGCTCGATGACGTGACGGCCAAGGGTTATGTACAATGTGGCGTTACCGGCGGTGTGCCGGGCTTCTCCGCTCCCGACGCGAACAACGTCTGGGCCGGACTTGAAGTCGACTTCTGCCGCGCCGTCGCTGCGGCCATCTTCAACGATGCCGAGGCCGTGCGGTACACGCCGCTGACCAGCCAGGAACGCTTCGCCGCCCTGTCTGCCGGTGAAATCGACATCCTGTCGCGCACCACCACCTGGACCATGAGCCGCGATACCGATCTCGGCATCAGCTTTGTCGGCACCATGTACTATGACGGCCAGGCGTTCATGGTTCGCGAAGCCGACGGCATCTCCTCGGCGCTGGAATTGTCGGGCGCTGCCATCTGCATCGAGTCCGGCACCACCACCGAGCTGAACGCTGCCGACTACTTCGCCGCCAACAACATGGAATTCAACACCGTGGTGTTCGTGGACCAGGACGAAGTGGTGAAGGCCTACGAAGACGGCCGCTGCGACGTCTACACCACCGACGGTTCGGCTCTTGCTGCCGAGCGTTCCAAGTTCGCCAACCCTGCCGAGCACGTGATTCTGCCCGAGATCATCTCCAAGGAGCCGCTTGGCCCGGTGGTGCGTCAGGGCGACGACCGCTGGTTCAAGATCAACCGCTGGGCCTACTTCGCCCTGCTGGAAGCTGAGGAACTGGGCGTGACCTCGACCAATGTCGACGAGATGCTCGGCTCCGACAACCCGGCCATCAAGCGCCTGCTCGGCGTGGAAGGGGAATTCGGTGCGCCGATCGGCCTGCCGAACGACTGGGCCTACCGGATCATCAAGCTGGTCGGCAACTATGGCGAATCGTTCGATCGGAACGTCGGGCCGAACACCGCCATCGGCCTTGAGCGCGGCCTGAACGCGCTGTGGACCGACGGTGGTCTGCAGTACTCGGCCCCGATCCGCTAGTCTGCCACTCGACACCGGCGCCCTGTCATAAACAGGGCGCCGGACTTCTTCGGGAACTGGCGACCTCTGACGTCGTGTGTGCGTGATACCCGGCTCACGCCGGCCTGCGCGGTGCCTGCCGCAGCAGCGATTTCGCATTTCGATTTCAGCACGGGCGCCGTTCACAGCAAAGGAATGCATGCGCCATGGCCGTGCAAGGACAACTGGCAGGGGCGCCGCCCCGAGCCTCATTGCTGAATGACCCGGTTTTCCGGGGGATCATTTACCAGATACTGGTCGCTGCGGCGGTCATCGCGTTCTTTGGCTGGATCGTCGTCAATACGGCAGCGAACCTGGCCGCGCAGAACAAGACCACCGGTTTCGATTTCCTGTTCCGCACTGCGGGCTTCGACATCAGCTTCACCCTGTTCCCGTGGAGCCGCACATCCTTCTACTGGCAAGCTTTCCTGGCAGGGCTGCTGAACACGCTGCTGGTTGCGGTGATCGGCATCTTCTTCGCGACGATCCTCGGCTTTGCCCTCGGCATCGCCAGGCTGTCGTCCAACTGGCTGATCGCGCGCTTTGCGACGGTCTATATCGAGACCATCCGCAATATCCCGCTGCTGCTGCAGCTGTTCTTCTGGTACTTCGCAGTGCTGAAGGCGATGCCGGCGGTACGCCAGTCCTTCGAGCTTCCGCTCGACATCTTCATCAATCAGCGCGGCATGATGGTGCCACGGCCGATGCCGGACCAGGAATTTGCCCTGGTGATCGTCGCCATCGTCGTGTGCGTGGTGATCGCCATCGGACTGGCGACCTGGGCCACCCGGCAACGCACGGCCACCGGCCGGTATCCACAGTCGGTGGTACTGGCGGGGCGCATTGCGGATGCCGTCGTCACGCTGGGACTGGCGCTGGTCGGCGCATCGCTGCTGCCGAGCGTGATTCCGGCGCTGGCGACGGTGCAGCCGGTGCTCTATGCGGGCGCGGCCATTCTGGCCGTCCTGTCACTGACCCGCTTCGCGCCCTATGCCCGGGCGACACTGTTCACGGTGTTCAGTGCCGTCATCCTGTCGGCGCTCCTCCAGTCGATGTTCGTCGCATGGCCTCACCTGCTGATTGTCATTGGAAGCCTGGTGGCCGCCTTGGTGATCGGCTGGATCGTGCTCGACGGCGCGCGGAACCGGCCCGACGCAGAGGCTGGGTTCCCTTGGGCATTGGTGGCGCTGATCGTCATCGGTGTGCCGTGGTTGGTGTATTGGGCCACGGGGGCGACGCTGGCGTTCGAACTGCCGGTTCTGGAACGCTTCAACTTCCGCGGCGGGCTGCAACTGCCCCCCGAATTCGTGGCGCTGGCCTTTGGCCTCGTGATCTACACGGCTGCCTTCATCGCCGAGAACGTCCGTGGCGGCATTCGGGCGGTCAGCAAGGGCCAGACGGAGGCGGCGCAGTCGCTCGGGCTCAAGGAGGGCGACCGCTTGCGGCTGGTGATCGTGCCGCAGGCGATGCGGGTGATCGTGCCGCCGCTGACCAGCCAGTATCTCAACCTGACCAAGAACTCCTCGCTGGGCGCCGCCATCGGCTATCCGGAACTGGTCAACGTGTTCACCGGGACAACGCTGAACCAGACCGGCAAGGCGATCGAGGTGATCGCCCTGACCATGGCGGTCTACCTCACCTTCTCGCTGCTCACCTCGGCGTTCATGAACTGGTACAATGGCCGCGTGGCCCTGGTGGAGCGCTGATCATGGCCAAGGACGCACTCTACGTTCGCGACGAATTCGTCGATGCGCGCCCGGCCCCCGGCCGAACCGGCGGCCTGCTGCTGTGGGTTCGCCAGAACCTGTTCGCCACGCCTGTGGACACCATGTTCACCCTTGGCGGGCTGCTGTTCCTGCTCTGGGCTGTGCCGCCGATCTTCAACTTCCTGCTCGGGGACGCCGTGTTCCCGGGCGGCACGGTGGAAGATTGCCGCGTGGAAGGGGCAGGGGCCTGCTGGGCCTATATCTACGCCCGTTTCAACTTCTTCATCTACGGCTTCTATCCCATCGACCAGTACTGGCGCCCCAACATCGTGTTCGCGCTGGGGGCGGCGCTGATCATGCCGCTGCTGATCCCGTCGGCTCCGTTCAAGCGCATCAATGCGGTGCTCTTCTTCGTCGTGTTCCCGGTGATCTCGTTCTACCTGCTCAGCGGGGGTGTGTTCGGATTGCAGCCGGTGCCGACCGAGCAGTGGGGCGGCCTGCTGGTCACGCTGATCATCTCGCTGGTCGGCATCTTCTGCTCCATCCCCATCGGCATCCTGCTGGCCCTGGGACGGCAGTCGAAACTGCCGATCATCAAGACGCTGTGCGTGATGTTCATCGAACTGTGGCGCGCGGTCCCGCTGATCACCGTGCTGTTCATGGCCTCGATCATGCTGCCGCTGTTCATGCCCACGGGCACCACAGTGGACAAGCTGCTGCGGGCGCTGGTCGGCGTGACGCTGTTCTCGTCGGCGTACCTCGCCGAGACCATCCGCGGAGGACTGCAAGCGCTGCCGCGCGGCCAGTACGAGGCCGCAGCCGCACTCGGGCTAGGATACTGGAAGCGGACCTGGTTCATCATCCTGCCGCAGGCGCTGCGGCACGTGATCCCGGGAATCGTGAACAACTTCATCGCCCTGTTCAAGGACACTTCGCTCGTGTCCATCGTGGGCATCTTCGACTTGCTGAACACGGTTCAGGCGGCCAGTTCCGACATCAACTGGGCTTCGCCGACGCAGGCGGTGACTGGCTATGTCTTCGCCGCTGCCATGTTCTGGATTTTTTGTTTCGCCATGTCGCGCTACTCGCTCTGGATGGAGCGACGCCTCGACACCGGCCACAAGAGGTAGACCAATGAGCCAGGTATCTTCCGCCACCGTGGAGCGCGCCATCGACACCTCCAACATGAGCGTGTCGGACACCGAGGTCGCGATCGACGTCGTCGGCATGCACAAGTGGTATGGCGATTTCCACGTGCTGCGCGACATCAACCTCAGGGTGATGCGCGGTGAGCGTATCGTCATCGCCGGTCCGTCCGGCTCGGGCAAGTCGACGCTGATCCGCTGCATCAACCGGCTCGAGGAGCATCAGGAAGGCCAGATCATCGTCAATGGCACCGAGCTCACCGCCGATCTCAAGCGGATCGACGAAGTGCGGCGCGAGGTCGGTATGGTGTTCCAGCACTTCAACCTGTTTCCGCACCTGACCATTCTCGAAAACCTGACGCTGGCCCCGATCTGGGTGCGCGGCATTCCCAAGGCGGATGCCGAGGCGACCGCCATGCACTATCTGGAGCGGGTGAAGATCCCCGAGCAGGCCAACAAGTATCCCGGGCAGTTGTCCGGCGGGCAGCAGCAGCGCGTGGCCATTGCCCGGTCGCTCTGCATGCAGCCGCGCATCATGCTGTTCGATGAGCCGACTTCGGCGCTGGACCCCGAGATGGTCAAGGAAGTGCTGGAGGTGATGATCACCTTGGCCGAAGACGGCATGACCATGATCTGCGTGACCCACGAAATGGGCTTTGCCCGGCAGGTGGCGAACCGCGTGATCTTCATGGATCAGGGGCAGATCATCGAGCAGAACGAGCCGGAAGCGTTCTTCTCAAACCCGCAGCACGAACGGACCAAGCTGTTCCTGAGCCAGATCCTGCATTGATCAGCCGGAGGGGCGCCGGAAAGCGCTCCTCCTTCAGCCCCGCCCGAGTACGCCCAGGTGGGAGTGCTTGAACCCGGACGGGTATTTCAGGCCGTAGCCCATGGCGCGGTCGAAGCCGATATGGGCGGCGTGGATCAGTGCCAGGTGCTGCAGCAGGTCGCTGCCGATCATCAGGCCCATCCCGCCGAGCACCGCCGGCACCACGTAGGTGTGGGCGAGATTGTAGATCAGTGCGCCTGTCCGCTGCCCGGCCGCATAGCCGATGAAGGACAGGTCTGGCGCAAAGAACAGCAGCGCGAACAGCCACCAACTGCCACCCAGGGTGAAATAGAGGCCGGTCGCCACCGCCAGCGCAGCAACACCTTCGGTGCGGAGGATGGCGCGCACTGCGCCAGTGACGGCATCCACCTGCTCGGTTTTCGTCATCGTTGATCCCTTTCATCGTTGCCGAAGGGATAACTCAAGGCCTAGTGATGCTGAATTCACCAAGCCAGAGGATGCGATATTCGAAACTGAATAGCGGCGCAGCGGCTAGCCGGCGAGACCGTGTGCCTGGGTCAAGTCGGAGAGACGCACCTGGGGCCGCGCACCGATGTGAGAGATCACCTCGGAGGCTGCGAGGCAGCCAGTCTTGAGCGCGGACTCAAGCGTCTGGCCCCGGGCAATCCCCAGAAGGAAGCCGGATGCGAACAGGTCGCCGGCACCGGTCGCGTCGACGACCCTGTCGACGGAAAATGCCGGGATGGAGACGATCTCTCCGTTGTAAACCGCCATGGCGCCGTCGGCGCCCATGGTGATGGCGGCAAGTTCGGCATCCTTGGCGATCTCGCGCACGGCTTCGCCGAGATCATCGGTTTCGTACAGGGACTTCAACTCGTGAACGTTGGCGAACACGTAGTCGATGGTCTTGGAGCGGATCAAATCGAGGAATTCGGCCCGATAGCGATCGACGCAGAACGGATCGGAGAGGGTGAAGGCAGCGGCGCGTTCGTTCTTGTGAGCGTAGTGCGCGGCCAGCACGAACGCCTTCTTTGCCTCCACGGGGTCCCAGAGGAAACCCTCCATGTAAGTGACCGCCGAGCCGCCGATCTCGTCGGGGCGAATGTCCTGCTCGGTCAACTGATGGCAGGCGCCAAGATAGGTGTTCATGGTGCGCTCGCCATCTTCGGACAGGAAGATCATCGAACGCGCGGTGAGGGCGCCGTTCTTCAGCCGCGAGGTGGCGTAGTAGACGCCGATGTCGTTGAGGTCGTTCTCGAACACGTCCCCCAAGACGTCGTCGGCGACCTTGCCCACAAACGCGGCCCGACCGCCAAGCGAAGCCACACCGGCCGCCGTGTTGGCAGCGCTGCCGCCGGAGATCTGCTGCCGCGTCAACGGCATCTTGGCGTAAAGTTCCTCGGCCCGATCGGTGTCGATCAGGTGCATGATGCCCTCGGTCATGCCCTCGCGCTCGATGAAGCCGGGCTCCACGGGGGCGATGATGTCGACGATGGCGTTGCCGATGGTCAGCACGTCGAAGCGGGTCTGGGTCATGTCGGCTCCGTGTCAGCGCGCAGAACGGTTAGTCAGGGCGGAGCCGTAAGGTCCTGGGAAGGATTTGCTTGGCGGACGGTTCCAGATTGCAGAGCGGATTTACCGGCGCGAGCTTTTCGGTGTCAAACCAAAACGCGTCGGCGGTGTCAGCGGACCGCTTGGCCTGGGCAGGTACCACGGGCTCTAGCAGGAGTAGAGAGTGGTACGGATTAGCCCCACGCCACCCGTATTGGGAATCTCGCAGAGAACTCGCGCCTGCTTGTGGGCAAGATTGAAGGGAGGTTTGGCCAGATCCACGCCAGACTTGTTCTCGATCGGACGCACGGAGAAACCCGCTTTGTGGTCGGCGTTCGGCTGAAATGGTCCGTCAGGCAGCCCCTCGGTGACGATTATGTGCCGGTACGCAGACAGTTTTGGCAGGATGCAAGCGATCTGGGCATTCGACAGATGCTGCAAGACCTGCCGCAGCGTTACGACATCTCCCTCGGGGAGATTCTCTTCCACCGCGTTCAAGACCCGGAACTGAAGGTTCGGCTTGTCGCCATGGAGCCTGATGTTCTGCTCGATGATCTTCTTTGAGATGTCGCAGGCGACGTACTGGTCCACGTTGGGCAACAGTCTTTTTCCGACTTCGAAGTCACCACACCCGATGTCTACCAGCCGAAGCGGGCGTGGCTGCTGCCGCAGGAACTCAGAAACGGCAGCCAGGTATGGTTCTACAATCGCTGCATCACGAGTTCCGTGGCCAGAACTCAGTCCCCCGTTCGCCGTCCGGCCCCAAAGCCCCTCCCGGTAGATGTGGTCGAACTTCTCCGCCAGCGGCAATGTTGCGATCTCAGCCTCGCGACGTGCTTTGATTTTTTGCCACCGCCAATCCCGAATGAACTTTGGTACTACAAACCTGGCAATAGTTTTCGCAGTCGCCATCATCATCCCCTCCAATGACAGGGCTTTACGATGGACTTATTGTTAGTTGTTGCCAAGTAATCAGTTGCCGAGCAGAAAGTGCAGATGGGTGATGGGCTGCGGGATGGTGGTCGGGGGCCGGACCTGTCCTGGCCATAAGGCATCGAAACCGGGTCGGGCAGTGTGCTCTGTAGGGCGGCCTCAGACGGGTCGGTCTGCGTCGCGACAGTGCTCCTCAGGCGAAAGAGTGGGCTGCAGCGGCGACCCGCATTGGGAACCTTGCGGTCCCGCGAAACCGGTTCACCGAAGGCGCTCAGAGTTCGAATACGGGACGAAACGCGTAGACCGCGAAAGCAGGTGGTGCCGGCAGCAGGGTTCGAACCCGCGACCCCCTGATTACAAATCAGGTGCTCTACCAACTGAGCTATACCGGCGCGAGGACGGCTCTAGCATCGACAGACTTGGGTGGCAACGCCGCGCGCGAGCGGCTGTCGAAAACCCGGCGGTTCGGGCGCACTTGCCTTGACCCCACAGAGCCTCCGGCCAATATGGGAAGCGAGAGAGGGAAGGTGTTCGTGACGGGTCTCGGGTGGTTGTTGCGGCTGGTGGGCGCGCTCGCCTTGCCGGCACTGATGGTGTTGCCGGCCACCGCTCAGGAGTCGACGCTGGACCTCGTTCGCGAACGTGGCTTCCTGATCTGCGGTTCGGCCAATCCGGTGTCCGGTTTTGCCCAACAAGACGCTGAAGGTCGCTGGTCCGGTTTCGACGTCGATCTTTGCCGCGGCCTTGCCGCCGCGGTGCTCGGCAATCCCGATGCCATCGAGTTCCGGGCGCTTCGGGGCGAGGCGCGATATGCGCCGCTGCAGACGGGGCAGGTCGACGTGCTGACGCGCAGCGGTGCCTGGGGCATGCGGCGCGACACGATCTACGGCACCACTTTCGCTGCAACCGCCTTTTTCGATGGCCAGGCCTTCATGGTTCCGCAAAGCCTCGGCCTGGTTTCGGCTTTCGAGCTCGACAATGTCAGCATCTGCGTGATCGACGGCAGCGAGGAACTGCGACGGCTTCAGGAGTTCTTCTTCCTCAATCAGGCGAGCTATGTCGGCGTGCCATATGAGGATCCATCCGACCTCGCCATTGCCTACCAGGCCGGTAAATGCCAGGCAGTGTCGGCCTCCGGTCGGCAGTTGCAGGCGATCCGCCGGGCGCTACCGGACGCGTCGGCGCACCGGATTCTGCCCGAACGCATCTCCAAGGAATTGCTCGGGCCGGTGGTGCGCGAGGGAGATGACCGCTGGCTGAAGATCGTCCGGTGGACGCTGTTTGCCCTGATCGATGCCGAGGAATTGGGGGTCACCGCTCTCAACATCGATTCCCTTGCGGCCGCGAGGACGCCTGCGGTGCGGCGGCTGCTGGGCGTCGAGGGTAATTTCGGCTCCCCGCTGGGGCTCGCTCCCGATTTCATGGCCAAGGCCATTCGTGCCGTGGGCAACTACGGGGAGATCTACGATCGTCACTTCGGCCCATCCACCGGCGCAGCCTTGCTGCGGGGGCAGAACGGGTTGTGGTCGAATGGCGGGCTGCTCTACGCCCCCCCGGTTCGTTAGTCTTTCGAAGCGAACACGATGCTGACCCGGCGGTTCTGCTTGCCCTTCTTCTCGATCTTGCCGAAGGCCAGCTGACCGATCTCGCCGGTTGAGCGCACGTGGGTGCCGCCGCAGGGCTGCAGGTCGATGTCGCCAATGCGGACCAGGCGCACGCGGCCCTGGCCCATTGGTGGCTTGACGTTCATGGTCTTGATCAGGTCCGGCTGGGCCGCCATCTCCTCATCCGTGATCCACTCCGCAGTGACCGGATAGTCTACTTCAACCATCTTGTTGAGGCGCTCGGTGAGTTCGTCGATGTTCTCCGGAGCCTCCGGCATGTCGAAGTCGAGGCGTCCCTTGTCTTCGCCGACGGAGCCGCCGGTGACGGGAAAGGGCAGCACCACCGACAACAGATGCAGCGCGGTGTGCATGCGCATGAGCCGATGCCTGCGATCCCAGTCGATTGCGGCGGTGACCGTGTCTCCTGCCTTGGGCAGAACGTCCGTGCCCGCAGGCACATGGACGATGCGGGTCTTGTCGCCTTCCGGGTGAACGGCGGTTGTGATCGCCAAGGCGCGGCCGTCGGACAGGAGCAGCCGTCCGCTGTCGCCGGGTTGGCCGCCCGAAGCGGCATAGAACACGGTCCTGTCGAGGACGATGCCGCCTTCCGGTGTGACCTCCGTCACAGAGGCGTCGGTCTCGACGAGATAGGAATCGTCGCGGAACAGGAATTCAGTCATTCAGAGCACCGGGGAGAGCAGGCGGGCGGCCTGGGTCAGGAAGCGCATCCAGGGGGCGCGGTTCTTCACTTCATCGAGTTCCACCAGCCGGCAGCTCTTGAAGTCTTCCAGCAGCATCTGCTCGACGGCGGTGATGGTCTCTTCGTCGGCGAACCAGAGGGTGATCTCGAAGTTGATGGCAAAGGAGCGGTTGTCGAAGTTGACGCTGCCGATGGAGGCGATCTGGTCGTCCATCAGCACCACCTTCTGGTGCAGGAAGCCGTCGGTGTAGCGGTAGACGGGCACGCCGTGCTCCACCATGCCATCGGCATGGGCAATGCTGGCGAGCCAGACGAGCTTGTGGTCAGGCTCGTCCGGCAGCATCACCCGCACATCGACCCCCCGAAGCCGCGCCGCAAACAGGGCAGTGCGGATATCGGTGTCGGGAACGAAATAGGGGCTGACGATCCACACCCGCTCTCGCGCGCGGCCGATGATGTCGGTGAAGGCGATGGCGCATTCCTCGAGCTTGTCGGCCGGCCCCGAGCCCATGACCAGCACCGACTGGTCGCCGGGGGTGGGCACCTTTTCGGGCGGCGTTTCAGGCAGTGCTTCGCCCGTCGCCCATTGCCAGTCCTCGCGGAACAAGAGCGCGCAGGCCAGCGCCGCGGGCCCGGAGACCCGGACGTGGGTGTCGCGCCAATGGCCGAAGCGCGGATCTTCGCCGAGGTATTCGACGCCGACATTGTGCCCGCCGACCCAGGCGTGCTCCCCATCGACCACGACGATCTTGCGGTGGTTGCGGTAGTTGATGCGGGTCGGTCCGAAGAGCCGCAGGAATTTGTGGCGCTGGTTGAAGCCGGCGACGCGGATACCGGACTCGCGCAGTTCCCGCCGATACCGCTTAGGCATCCCGGTGGAGCCGATATCGTCGTAGAGCAGGTAGACCTTCACGCCGGCCTTGGCGCGCTCGATTAGCCGTTCCGCCAGTTCCCTGCCGAGCGCATCGTCCCTGACGATGTAGAACTGGACCAGAAGGTAGTTCTTCGCCGTGGCGATGCCTTCAAAGATGGAATGGAAGGTGGCGTGCCCGTCGACTAGCAATTCCACCGCGTTGCCGTTGAGGAACGGGACTTCGGAGACCTTGGTCTGGACCGGCCATTTGTGGCTGGTTTCGCGGTCGATCAGCGCCAGGTCCTTGGCGCGAAGCGGGCGAGCTGCTCGGCCGTTGCGGATGCGGTCGGTGGCGTAGTCGTCGAACGCCTTCCAGCCGAAGACCATGTAGATGAACACGGTCGGGAACGGCAGCAGCGCCAGCGACAGCAGCCAGGCGATCGAGCCCTGCGAGGTGCGCGAGTTCATGATTTCGCGCACGGCGCAGACAAAGGCCAGCAGGTAGATCGCGGCCGTGATGGCCGCGAACAGGCTGAGGTCGGCGGTGATGAAGCGGAGGAGGTCGTCTAGACCGAACAAGCAACAAACTCGTGACGCTGAAAGACCGCTACCTTAGCAGCCCTGCAGCGACGGACAATGCAGCAGACCGCCAGAGGTTCAGACTGGATCGGGCTCAAGCACGCTGCTGATGTCGATCCGCGTCCGGGCCTCGAGCCAGTTTGGCACCGGCAGGCCCTTGCCCCGCAGGAATTCCGGGTTGAAGATCTTGCTGGCGTAGCGGTTGCCGTAGTCGCAGAGGATGGTGACGATGGTCTTGCCCGGCCCCAGATCCCGCGCCATGCGCACGGCGCCGGCGATGTTGATGGCGCTGGAGCCGCCGAGGCAGAGGCCTTCGTGTTCGAGCAGGTCGAAGATGTAGGGCAGGGCCTCGGCATCCGGGATCTGGTACGGCAGATCGACCTTTAGGCCCTCGAGGTTGGCGGTGATCCGGCCCTGACCAATCCCCTCGGTGATCGAGTTGCCGCCCGATTTCAGTTCGCCATTGGCATAGTAGTTGAAGAGGGACGCACCCTCAGGGTCGGCGAGACCGATCTTCACATCGGAACTGCGCGCCCGCAGCGCCTCGGCTACACCGGCCAGGGTGCCGCCGGAGCCGACGGCACAGATGAAGCCATCCACGCGGCCATTGGTATCGTGCCAGATTTCGGGGCCGGTGGTTTCGACATGCGCACGGCGGTTCGCCGTGTTGTCGAACTGGTTGGCCCAAACGGCGCCGTTCGGCAGCTCGCGGTTGAGTTTCTCGGCAAGGCGGCCCGAAATCTTGATGTAGTTGTTGGGGTGCTTGTAGGGCTTGGCCGGCACCTCGATGAGCTCGGCCCCATAAAGGCGCAGCGCGTCCTTCTTTTCCTGGCTCTGGGTCTCGGGAATGACGATCACCGACTTGTAGCCCAGAGCGTTGGCGACCAGCGTCAGGCCAATGCCCGTATTACCGGCGGTGCCTTCAACGATGGTGCCGCCCGGCTTGAGGGCGCCGGACTTCACTGCATCGTGGATGATGAACAATGCGGCCCGGTCTTTCACCGACTGGCCGGGGTTGAGGAATTCGGCCTTGCCCCAGATTTCGCAACCAGTCAGCGCCGACACGCGATTGAGACGGATCAGCGGCGTGTTGCCGATGGCGGAAATCAGGTCTTGGTGCTTGGCCATGGTCTATCGATCTAGGATTGGGGCTGAATGGTACGAATGCCAACAGGGGCCGACAAGGCGGAACACGCCCACACGGCAGGACTTTTCAGCAGCAGGTGTCGGGCGGTAACCGGTACTCCGCCCGCCTTCGCCGGCAGCAAATCATTTCTTGAGGCCGCGCTACTCCATCAGCTCAGCGAGTTGCTCCAGGGCGGCGCTCCAGGCCTCCATGGAGAAGATGCGCGTCTGCGGATCGGCGTGCGCAAGGCCGCGCTCGGTGAGGGTGATGCAGGTCTGATCGTTGCCGACCGGCTCGAACAGGATGTCGAGCACGAAGATCAGCTCGTCGTCCCCTTCTTCCTCTTCGTCTTTATGTACCCAAGACATCACCAGCCGCTGGTCCTCGACGAAGGTCAGGATTTCGCCGGTGACCACCTGGTCGGCATCCTCGTCTTCATCTCCGAAGGTGATGAACCGGTACTCGCCGCCTTCAAAGGCATCAAGTTCCGCTTCGTCCGCCTGCCATTGCTCGATCAGGGCCGGATCGGTCCAGGCGGAGAACACGTCACTGACGTTGGCGTCGATGGTGCGGGTAAGGGTGATCTGGGACTCGGTGTCCCCGCTTGCTGGATCGCTCATGCGGTCTCCTTGGCACGTCCGTGCAGTTCGTCCGACCGGGGCAGGAAGATGGTCAGCACGCCCAATATGGGCAGGAACGCACAGAACTGGAAAACGGCGATGATGCCGATCATGTCGGCGAGCCCGCCAAGCACGGCGGCGCCCAGTGCGCCGACGCCGAAGGCGAAGCCGAACACGAAGCCGGCGACCATCCCGACCTTTCCGGGCACCAGTTCCTGAGCATAGACGACGATCGCGGAGAAGGCGGACGCCAGCACCAGGCCGGCCAGAACGCTCATCGCGGCCGTACCGAAGAGATCAAGGTGCGGCAGCAGCAGGGTGAAGGGCAGGGCTCCGAGAATGGAGACCCAGACCACCGCAAGGCGGCCGAAACGATCGCCGACAGGGCCACCGATGAAGGTGCCGGCAGCGATCGCCCCAAGGAACAGGAACAGATAAAGCTGCGACTCTTCCTTGGAGACGCCGAATTTCTCGATGAGGAAGAAGGCGTAGTAGGTCTTGAGCGTCTCGATGTAGACGTACTTGCTCAGCAGCAGGGCGCCGATCACGACGAAGGCAATGATCAGGCGCTGGCGGGTCAACTGCGGCTTCACCACCGGCGCGCGCGGTTGCAGGGCCAGTTGGCGCTGATGTTCGGCGTACCAGCGGCCGACATAGGCGAGCAGCACAACACCCACCGCGGCCACGATCACGAACCAGGCCGTGCTTGCCTGGCCCATCGGCAACAGAATCATCGCTGCCGCCAGCGGCCCGAGCGCCGTCCCGGCATTCCCACCCACCTGGAACAGCGACTGCGCCAAGCCAAGTCGTCCGCCCGAGGCGAGGCGCGCAAGTCGCGAGGCTTCGGGATGGAACAGCGCCGATCCGGTGCCCATGACCATGGAGGCGAGGAACAGCAGGCCGAATCCGTTGGCGGTCGCGAGGAGGAACACGCCGATGCCGACAATGGCGAGCGACAGCGCCAGCCAGTAGGGCTTCGGCCGCAGGTCGCCATAAAGGCCAAAGGCCGGCTGCAGGATGCAGGCGGTGATCTGCTGGGCCAGGGTCAGCAGGCCGATCTGGAAATAACTGAGTCCGTAGGCGTCCTTCAGCAGCGGGTAGAGCGCGGGCAGCAGGAACTGCATCAGATCGTTCAGCAGGTGCGAGGTGCTGATGGCGGCAATGATGCCAGTCGACATGCGTTGCCTGGCTGGAGCAGCCAGGTTGGATTCGGCGGTCATGAATGGAAGCCCGAAACTGAAGACAGCCATGCCTAGCGTTCGCAGGCGAAGCTGGCAACCATCAGAGAATTAGAGGTGGGGCCGAGTGAGGGTCTAAACCCGAATGGCTCCGCGAGCTGGACTCGAACCAGCGACCATTCGATTAACAGTCGAACGCTCTACCAACTGAGCTATCGCGGAACATTTCGTGTGCCCCTTCGGCGAGGGCGAGGTCCGTGTAGCGGACTTGTTTCGCTTTGCCAAGCCCCCAATCCCATCGCCTGTGCAGAAGTGGTCAGCCGTGCTCTCGAGCGCGCCGTTGCAGCTCGAGCAGATCGTCGAGGGTGTTGAGATTGGCGAAGGGATCCACAGGGTCAGCCCAGTTGACCGCCACAGCGTCCAGAGTGCTGAGCAGGCTCCTGGGGCTGCGAGCGCCGGGCAGTGCACCAGAGAGATTCTCGAGACGCCACAAGGCGTTCGTCGGGTAGAGCTGATCCTGCCAGGCGGCCACTGCGGCTGCTGCGGGCCCGATGCCAGCACAGAGTCGATCGGCAAAATCCGTAGGCAGGAAGGGTGTGTCCACCGCAACCGACAGCAGCAAACCCTGTCGAACTCCTCTGCTATCGAGAGCGGTCACGGCGGCGGCAAGGCCGGCCACAGGGCCCATGTGCATGTCGTCGCCATCAGGAACGGCAACGGCGTGCGGCGGCAGCGCCGGCAGCGAATTGTCCGGACCGGTCGCTACCAGCAGTGGGCTTTCCAGGCTGCCCAAAGCTCGTGCGACCCGATGGAGCAGGGTCCGGCCGCCCACGCGGAGGTCCGATTTGCGGGCGCCTCCCAACCGCGCCCCTGCGCCACCGGCGAGGATGACGACATGCAGGTCCTCAGCCGGCATGCGCGGTCCTTGGCTGTCGCAACAGCACCAGCAGGGCGATGCCGCCGACCAGGCCCCAGAACGGGGCCCCGATGCCAACGACGGTGATGCCTGATGCAGTTGCCACAAAGGTCAGGATTGCGGGTAGTCGCTGTTCCTCGTCAGCCAGAGCTGCCGCAAGGGCCGTCGCGAGGCTCGACAGGAGAGCCAGGCCGGCCACAGCCTGGATCAGGATCGGCGGCGATGCGGCGACGAACGCGGCGGCCAGGCTGGCGCCAAGGCCGAGCACCACATAGGTCGCGCCGGCGGCGACAGGCGCCGGCCAGCGGCGCGCGGGATCGGGGTGCGCTTCGGGGCCGGCGCAGATTGCGGCGGTGATGGCAGCGAGATTGGTGGTGATCGAGCCGAACACGGCGGTCACCCCGCTGGCGATGCCGGTCAACACAAAGGGGGCGGCCGGGCTGACGGTCACGCCGTTGGCGCGGAGGACCGCCAGCCCCGGCAGGTTCTGCGACGCCATGGTGACGATATAGAGCGGCACCGAGATGCGGATAATAACGTCGAGGGAGAGGCCGGGGGCGACGAAACCAAGGGCCGGCCAGGTTCCGTCGAGCGCTCCGGCGGGCAAGTGCGTGGTGACGGCCAGGACGATACCTGTAACCAGCACCGCAATCGGCACCGCATAGCGGCGCGCGAAGCGCAGCCCCAGCGCCCATGCCAGGAGGATCGGCAGCGCCATGGCTGGAACCTGCGCCACCGCTTCGATCGGCGCGAGGCACAGGGTCAGTAGCATGCCCGCCAACATCGCATTGGCCAGTGATGCCGGAATGGCCGCAACCAGCCGCGCCAGGGGACGGAAGAGACCGGTCAGCACGACGAGCAGTGCGGTGACAAGGAACGCCCCGACCACGGCAGGGAAGCCGCCCGCTGGCTCCCCCACGGTCAGCAGGAACGCCGCACCCGGTGTCGACCAGGCAAAACTGATCGGGGTCCGGGTGCGGGCGCTGACAGCCATGTTCAGCACCCCGAGGCCAAGGCAAAGCGCCATCAGCCCGGAACCAGCCTGGGCTGGCGAAGCGCCGGCGGCTGTCAGCGCAGCCAGCACTAGAGTGAAGGTGCTGGCATAGCCGACGACCGCAGCCAGCGTTCCCGCCATGATCGGCTGGGCGGGATTCCAGCCACCCGACGAAGCGGAAGGAGGCGCAACGGAATCGGCAGGGTCAAGCGGCGGCTCGCGGGTCATGCCGCCTTATACACCGGCCGTGTAGGGGAAGAAGATGGTGAGCCGGCGAGAGGACAGCCTTGCTCAGGCTTAAACCGGCAACGACATCGCTCTCCGTTTGGCTCGGGCACAGACAAGCGGACGGAGACCCCAGCATGCTGGCGATGGACTACAGGGGCCCTTATCGGGTCCAACAGCGAGGCCACGGCCGTCGGTGGCATCTACGGGTACTCGCATACGGCGGGTGGCTACGACGGTGGCCAGGCCGAATATGTGGATGACGCCGTCATGCTGACGGATGTCGTCCCCACCGGATACCAGGCCGCCGAGATGGGCGGCATCCGCCGCGGCGACACGGTGGTGGTGTTCGGGGCCGGGCCGGTCGGCATCATGGCGGCGCGCTGCGCCTGGCTGTTCGGGGCAGGGCGAGTAATCGTCATCGACCACCTGGACTACCGCCTCGAATTCGCCAGCCGCTTCGGGCCGGCCGAGGTCTACAATTTCTGCTCCATCGAGGATCACCCTCTACCTGGACATCGCGATGTCTGCATCGACGCGGTCGGTGGAGATGCGGCCAGGAGCGCTCTGCATACCCTGTTGGGCACCAAGCTGAAGCTCGAGGCCGGCGCCGCGACAGCGCTGCACTGGGCCTCGGTCAAGTAGGGCGGCATCGTCTCGCTGGTCGGCGTCTACGGCCCGACGGGCAACCTCATTCCGATCGGCAACGTCGTGAACAAGGGCATCACGATCCGCGCCAACCAGGCTTCGGTGAAGCGTCTGCTGCCGCGGCTCATCGAACATGTCGAAGCGGGCCGCATCAACCCCAAGGCCCTCATCACCCACAAAGAGCCACTCGAGGAGGTCTCCGATGCCTACCACATCTTTTCCGCCAAGCTCGACGGCTGCATCAAGCACGTCCTCGCCCCACCATCTGCCCGTGCCAATTGAAACCTCGGCACCGCCAAACCGGATAGACCCGGCAACTGTTGTCGGCTTGTGCGTCGATGCCGACCCCGACAACGATCCGACCTATCCAATGCGCGACAGGACGCACGACATCAAAGGCGCGACGGACTGGAATCGACCGACCCTGCAGCCGCAGACCGTCGAGGTGTTGGGGTCGACCGAGCACAACCGGCGCACGGCGGTCTATGGCACCTCCACCCCGCCAAAGGGGCTCAGCGGCGCCATCCGCCGGCAGGCGTTCAAGAAGAGCGAGGGCAAGTGGAGCCACTAGCTGATGATGCTGGCCGCCGACCGCATCAACGTCGTGGAAGGAATCGGCCAGGACCTCGCCCGCGGCAAGGTGCCGAACATCCCGGCCGAAATGGGCGTCCGCTCGGAAATCCAGTACAACATGCCCGGTCTGGTCCGGAAAACCGTGATCGCCAGCACCGCAGTGGCGGTCCTCTACGCGCTGATCAGATCGGCCTAGCCCCGGCACCAATCCAGCCGACGCCGCCACTGATCAAGGTGCCATGCAGGAAATGGAGGCCTCGTCCGGAATCGAACCGGAATACACGGATTTGCAATCCGTACGAACATCAGGGTTTCTGCGGCTTTCGACGATCTGTGTCGCGTCTATGTTGCAGGTGGGGAGCTGCGAAAGCCGGAGAGTGCCCAGGTCAAAGCCCAACCGACCGCAAAGACAGCCAGGGGCACCATGGCTAGGCTCAGGGGAACACGTAGGGCTTCGCCCGGTCCTTGGTAGTGTTCCTCAGCCCACTCGCGTGTCGACCTAGCAAGGAATTCGTCTCCATAGGAGGCGTACTCCGGGTACAATCTCCGGAGACTACTAAGCCAGATGCTGCATAGACCTTGAGACGACTCGACGTCCGGCAGCCCCACCCAGTCGGCACCCCGCTGACCTCGTATGTCGCGGCACTGCACGACCACTCGAGGATCTAGGAACTGATACTGTTCATCGATCCTGGCTTGGTTATGGAACGCTTGAAAAACACTGGGGTATGTCAGACCCGCTAGAACAATCAGATATAGGGCTGAGGCCACGAGCCAGAGCCGGACAAGGCCGCGTGTCCAATGTACCTGCCTCATACGAAAAAGCTCTTCTCTGCGGACGCCAATTCCTCGGCATCATCCTCGCGCGGGAACAGGTGCCCATAGACGTCCATTGTCATCGTGATGCTGCTATGACCGAGCCGCTCCTGAACCACCTTGGGGGGCAACTCGAGACCACCATCAGCCCTTCGGTTGATGCACCAGCTGGCGTAGAAGTGCCGTAGAGCGTGCATGCCGGTGTACTTGGGGGCAAGTACCGGGCGGCCCTTTTCGTCCGTCCTACCCGTCTCCACCACAATTCCTGCACGCTTCCACGAGGCGCCTATGCCGGCATGGGCCATGTATGAGTGCGCCTCAACGTCGCCCTTGCTGGTGGGGAACACCAGGTTGAGCTCGCCCTTGGGGCACTTCAGCTTCCATTCGCGCAGGGTATTCGCCACCATGGGCGTCATCGGCACCTCACGCTCGCCAGCGTCGGACTTCGGGCGGCCGATTTCACCATAGCGATCAGCGCGTTGATAGACGCGGATCACCTTCTTCTCGAAGTCCACCGCATCCCAAGGCAGGCCCCGAAGCTCAGACGCTCGAAGGCCGGTGAAGATTGCTGTCAGCAGGACAGGGCGCCACTTGCCATGGAGGGCAGCGATCAGGGCCTTGATCTCGGCCGGGGTAGGGATGTCGACGCCGACCTTCAGCCTGCCCTTGGCGCGCTTCTCTGCCCGGTGGTCACTAGAGCCGCGCCGGCCGCGGAGATCCCGAACGACATTGCGGGCCACTAGGCCGCGCTCCTGCGCATCGGCGAGCAAGCTGCCGAGGCTCACCAGCACCTTCTTGGTCGTTGCTCTGCTGCGGCCATTGTCCAGCAGCCATTCCTCGAAGGCGCGCACCTTGGGAACGCTGATGGTGGTGAGGCGGTCAGTGTCGAAGTAGGGATAGATGTGCCGATCGAGGTGGTTCTGATAGCTGTCGATCGTGGTACGTTCGCGACCAGCGCGCTCCCGCGCTGCAATCCACAGCTTGCCGGCCTGGCGCACCGTGCAACTGGCGCCGTCGGCGACGTGCACACCCTCGCGCACCTCCACATGGGCAGTGGCGGCGAAGCTGTCGGCTTCCTTTTTAGTCTTGAAGGTCTTCAGCCGGCGGTCGCCTTGGCCATCGGTGTAGTCCACTACCCAGGCTGTCTTCTCCACGCCTTTGGTGGTCCATGTGCGCTTGCGGACGCTCAAAATCTCCCCCAGTTCTCTCGCTTCTTCCTGGCCGCTTCTTCGGCCTCGCGCGAGCCCTTGGGGCCGAAGGCGAACTTCGGGCTGTCGCTGCCACGATCGTCAAGCCAGACCTCATATTCATCGCCATTCTCCCTCAAGACGGCGTTTGCGGCTGCAACCAGCTCCGCCTTCCTCTGCGGGTCTTGTTCTTGAATGATGGCGTACGCCCACTCATCGAAGAAATCTTCCAAACTGAAGGAAGGCGGAGGCGGAAAAGCGGCTTCCAAAGCCTGCACTAATTCTTCAAGGATCGGACGGTCATTGGCGGCGGCGGCGGCGGCAATTCGGGAGTAAAGTCCCTTTGGCAACCCAGCGGCCAGCGCAGCTTCAAGCTCAAGCCCGGCACGCGACTTTAGTCTTGCCTCGGCTTCGTCCCGCTCTTTCCGCAAGCGGCTCATCTCAGCCTTGAGCCACTTGATGTCATCCCCCCGGATGGCCTCATAGTCTTCAAGCCGGGCAACGATCTCAGCGTTCATCGATCTTTTATTGAAGGCCGCCATTTCCTTCAGGGCGTCCCGCATCCCGTCCGGTAGCCGCAGGATGTATTTGTCCTGCTCAGCAGCAGGCCTTGCGCGCTCCGCCAATCAACTCTCCACAGAAACATGGCACCGTGCCATCGGCGCCGCTTGACCAAGCATATGGCAATCTGCCATGACTGCAATATGGCATCGTGCCATGTGGTAAAGGGAATGGAAAAACTGGTCACAACGATACGGCTGCCTTCCGACGCCAAGGCCTTCATCGAGGCCCAGGCGAGGGAGAATGCCTCCTCGCAGAACTCTGAAATCGTCCGCGCCATTCGCGCGGTCATGAAAGCAAAAGGCCCGGCAGCGGCTGCAACCGCTCCGGACCTGGAACACGACCACTCCCCGCAAAAGGACATGATCAATGAACGTGCAGCAGGATAGCACAGGCGCGGCTGCGCCCGCAACGAAGTACGCTACCAACGAGCTGGTGCGGCTCTGCAACGAGATTGCCGGAGTGCTCGACAGCCACTTCGGCGACCAGTTCGATTGCGTCATCACCAGCACCGGGAAGGTCTGGCTGAAAGACGCCAATCGCGTTGATCCAGTGCCGGACGCCGACACGATGTTCGAGCAGGCGCTCGTGTCCCTCAAGATGGCCGCTATGAATCTCGATCCCACTATTCAGGGGCTCTGGATTGGCCGCGACCTTGGGCCCGGACTTCACGAGCAGCGCGGTCGGTTGAGCTGCATCACCTTCGACCGGGGCAGCAAAGCCCACGCCGAGGCCATGGCGCTACGGGGTGTGAAATGACCCGGAAGCTGAAGGGCGACCTCATCGACGCTGTGGACCAACTCGGGGAAACCCGCGACCTGGTCGAAGCCGCCTTCCTGGCAGCGAACGCAATCGGCACTCGCCGACAGGCGAACGCCTTGTGCCGTCTGCTCGGCGTGATCAGTGACCAGCTCCAGCTTGTCGACGGCTACCTTGAAGGCCAACTGGCGGGGCGAGCGAAGGCTACCGGCACGGGAGCGCAGAACGATGCAGCCTGATCCCGAACACGGCCTCGATATCCTGTGGGGCTGCGCTGCCATCGCGAAGGTTATCGGCAAAACCCAACGGGCCACCTTCCATCTCTTGGAGCGGGGGCAAATCCCCGCCCGCAAGGTGGGAGCGCAGTGGTGCGTCAGCCGGCGGAAGCTCCGCGAGTACTTCGAGACGGAGGTTGCTGGTGACTGACGAACTCGATGAACTGGAGCGCCACGTACGCTCCCTCTGGCCCGACCTGAACAAGCCGCGACCTGCACTGGCGGATGAAGACCGCGCAGTCGCCGCCAAGCTCCTGGGCAAGGACAACTTCAGGCGACTGTCCAAGGCAAAGAGCGGTGAACGGGTGAAGTACCGGGCGCCGACGCGCCGAGCGGAGTACCACTGCTTCCCGTCTGCCACCACCGCCGGTGTCGAGCACTGGGTGATCACCATGATCGAGAACGGCCGCCGCCGGCCGCTCGATGTCTGGCTCACCTACGAGAAGTGCATGCTCGGCGTCAGGTGGCTTGAGGGGAGGGGTATTCCGGTAACCCGGGCCGACACCGAGTACATGCGTTCTCGCGCTCCGGACACTCACGCGAAACCACCTCCTGAACGCAGCAAGCGCTTCGAGCTTCTCGCTGAACTCGGGAGCTTCCGTCGATGACCAGCGCTCAGAAGATCGTGCGAGCCGATGAGCTCGACCACGCTCTCGACGAGGTCGCAATGGCGGCTGTCGAGGGCGTCAACGTCACTCACATGGTCGGAACGGCTCGGATCATGGACATGCAGGACGAGCCCCAGCGGGCCGCCTTCAACGCCTACCGCGTGGCCTTCCGGCGCAACGAGGCTGAGCCGAAGCTGCGGAACGCCGCGGCGCTGGTGCACGCCTACAACGCCTTTGCCGACCTCATGGGGATTGATCGCGTATGACCGACGAAGTTCTCGACGTTCAGTGCCTTCCCTATATGCCTCTGGAGATCGAGCGGCTGCGCAAGTCCAAATCGTGGCTGCGCTGCCGCCGGCAGCCCGAACTCGCCTTTTATCTGATGAACCTCTGGATGCGTGCCTGGCACGAACTGCCAGCGGGTAGCATAGAGGATGACGACGACGTTCTCGCCGACGCTGCCATGTGCAGCCCCGAACGGTGGGCGGAGGTCCGCCAGCAGGTTCTCGAAGGGTGGGAGCTGCGCAACGGACGGCTCTACCACCATGTCGTGACAGAGCTTGCGACAGAAGCTTTCGGAAAGCTTCGGAAGAACCGTAACCGCACAAAATCAGCCCGTGAGGCCCTGCAACAGTCCCGCGACGGCGCTGTTACAGACACTGCGACAGAGCCTGTTACAGTCCCGGGGACAGAGGTTGTCACAGACATTGTTACAGACCCCGAAGGGAAGGGAAGGGAATATTCCGATACTAGCGTATCGGACGCACCAGCGTCGCCGATCGATGTTCGGACGGCGTTGTTCAGCGACGGGCTGGCTTCCCTGAGGCGCCAAACCGGGAAGACCGACAATCAGGCCAGGGCGCTAATCGGCAAATGGCTGAAGGCCACCGCTGACGACGCGGCGAAGGTGCTGACCAAAATCCGGCAGGCCGAAGCTGACCGTGTGGCGGAAGCGATACCCTGGATCACGGCGGCACTGGGCAGCGATGACGAGTACCGGCGTCTGTTCGGGCGAGCATGATGACCGGCACCAGCAACGCACTTGCCGAACAGGGCATCCGGCTGCGGGACGCCGGCACCGGCAACCACAAGACCACCTGCCCGAATTGCTCCGCCTCTCGGCGCAAGAAGTCCGATCCGTGCCTCTCCGTCACGATCGACGGCGAGGGCAGGGCGGTGTGGAACTGCCATCACTGCGGCTGGGCAGGGGCTGCCGGCGGCGAGGGCTACCGGCCCCACCGTGAGCGGCGGGCCTATCGCCGTCCGCAGCGCGAGGCTGCGCCAAAGAAGCCAGACAGCCTGCTCGCGTGGTTCGCCAATCGTGGGATATCACGCGCCACGGTGGAGCGGTTCGGCATCTACAAGACCCGCCAGTGGTTCCCGCAGACTGGCGGCGAAGAGGACTGCATCGCCTTCCCGTACGAGTGGGGCGGCGAGCTGATCAACGTCAAGTACCGGACTGCCGAAAAGCACTTCCGGCAGGAGAAGGATCCGGAGCCGGTCTTCTACAACGCCGACAGCATCGTCGAAGGCGAGGACCTGATCATCGTCGAAGGCGAGATGGACGTGCTTGCCATGGTAGAGGCTGGGTTCACCGCTGTGGTGTCCCTTCCGAACGGCGCACCCCACAAGGCCGAGGAGTCGGAGAAGCGGTACGAGCCGTTCGGTACGCACTGGGAGGCGATCAGCAAGGTTCGCCGGGTGCTCATCGCCACCGACATGGACGAGCCCGGCGAGCTGCTCGCCCAGGAAGTCGCGCGCCGCGTTGGTCGTGATCGTGCGTACCGCGTGCGGATGCCCTTTCATGGCGATGTGCAGACCAAGGACCCGAACGATTGCCTGCTCCAGCATGGAGCCGAGGTCCTGCGCGAGTGCGTGGCCCAAGCCGAGCCCTGGCCACTGGACGGCCTGCATGAGGTCGAGGACTTCGCACTGGACGTGATGGACCTCTACCAGGGGAAGGGGCCGAAGCCGCTCTCCACCGGCTTTGGCGAGATGGACAAGGCCTTCAAGTACATCCCCGGCCAGTTCATCGCGGTGACCGGCATACCGAACCACGGCAAGTCGCGGTGGCTCGACCAGGTCGCCGTGCAGACTGCCCGCGCGCGCAATGAGAAATGGGCATTCTTCTCTCCCGAGACCGGGGAGACGAACCACCTCGCCGACCTTTGCGAAATTTGGGCGGGCGCCCCATTCGAAGAGGGGCCGACCATCAGGATGTCCGAGCAGGACGTTAGCATCGCTCTGGCGTGGCTGAATGAGCGCATCTTCTTGCTGGGCGCTGTAGAGCACACGCCGAGCATTGATTGGCTGCTGGAGCGTGCCCGTGCCGCGGTGATCCGCTATGGCGTCACCAACATCGTGATCGATCCGTACAATGAGCTCGAGGCGTCCCGACCTGAACGCCAGACCGAAACCGAGTTCGTTTCGCAGCTGATTTCCAAGTGTAAGCGGTTCGCCAAACATCATGCGTGCACGGTCTGGATGGTCATCCATCCGACCAAGCTGCATGCGACCGCGGATGGGAAGGATCCAGTACCAGGTCTTTATGACCTCGCTGGCAGCGCCCACTGGCGCAACAAGGCCGACGCAGGGCTCGTGGTCTACCGGGACTACGAGAAGGCCGTGACGTTCGTCATCGCCAAGAAGATCAGGCGACAGCCGTCCTGCGGCCGCCCTGGCGCCGTGAAGTTCCGGTTCAGCCCCACCGAACGGCGACTGGAAGATGTCCCCTACAGCTACACAACGCTTGGAAGCGAGAACCTGTGAGCGCCACCGATCGACAGAATGGACCATTTGCGGTGGCGCTGGACGCCGCCCAGTCGCTGCTGAACAGCGTCGACTTCGACAACAACGGAGCCATGATCGCTGGCGAGTGGCGCGGCGGGAACGGCGGGCTCGTCAGCCGAGAGACAACCATCGCCGCAGATAGGCTGCGCAAAGCCTTGGCG
Source organism: Pseudomonadota bacterium (assembly GCA_023431205.1). GTDB lineage: Bacteria > Pseudomonadota > Alphaproteobacteria > Rhizobiales > Devosiaceae > Devosia. Next base: position 28,339 of record JAEYXQ010000160.1, read on the forward strand.
GAGGTGAAGCGGTGAGCAAGCACACCATGAAAAGGGATCTCCGGGTCGAAGAGGTCGACAACCCTCTGACAACCTACGCCCAGACCGTTTACGACGAGGAGCGTGGCGTCGCTCGCCCGGGCAAGATCAACGTAGTGGTGAACCAGCGCACCACACTGGGTGGTTTCGTCAACTTCCGGGGCACTCCTCTCCAGAACCAGACAGTGAAGCGCTTCAAGGCGATCTTCGAAGCGGCGCAGATCGGCGGCGCCAGGGCCTGCGATCCGGCGCGTGAGCCCGTAGACGGCGGAGGGGTACGACAGGAGGCGGTGACCGCTTTCGGCGCGGACGCTCGGCGCCAGTACGGTGAAGTTCGCAAGTTCCTCGGTCCTCTGGATACGGCCCGCCTGGAGTACGTGGTCATTGGAGAGTGGGGGCCCACGGCCTATGCCAAGTGGCGCAGCGGCGCCAAGAAGGCCAACTCACGACAGATCAGCGCGTACACCCTTGAGCTTCGAGTGATCGTCCTGCGACTGGCCAAATTCTGGAACTTGGCGGGCTCGGTGAACGGCAGCAGGAAGGGCAGGGAATGGTCAGACGGAACGCGTGCAAAGCTCCCGTCGGCGCTTGACGACCCGGCGTAGATTATCTAGGTTTCTGTTAATTCGGCGCAGTGCGTCGCGGGGCTCGCTTCGGCGGGCCTTTCCTTTGAGGCGCTAGTGCGGGCCTCAACCGTTGACTCGCGTAGCTTCCAAGATGGGCGTAGCCTCCTGCCTCTCGATAAAGGAGGACATCATGCCCACAAACGTGAAGGACCTGCTTGCAGCGGCCAACGCCGAGGTTCCGAGAGTAACGCCAGACGAGGCTCAGCGGATGGTCGTTGATCAGAACGCTGTCATCGTCGACGTGCGGGACTTGCCTGAACTGCAATCCAGCGGAAAGATCCCGGGCTCCGTCCACATACCGCGCGGAATGCTGGAGTTCCGGGCCGACCCGGACACCCAGTATCACAACACGAACCTGAGCAAGGATCGGCCAGTCATACTGCACTGCGCATCCGGCGGCCGATCCGCGCTTGCAGGTCAGACCCTCAAGCAGATGGGGTACACGCAGGTGTACAACCTCGGCGGGTTCAAAGACTGGGTAGAGGCAGGCGGGGACGTCGAGAAGATAGAGTAGTAGGTGGAGCGAAGGGGCCAGTGACACTGGGGCGGCTTGCGTCTTGTTGCCCCTCGCTACAGTCTTGCGTTGATCCACTTCCAGACGTCTTCTTGAAGCCAGCCTTGGTGTTGCCCTTGCATCAACCTTGTGACGATCAGGCGATCGTTGCCATCCATTCGCGTGCGAAGGTCTGTGTCAATGCTGTCGGCAGAAGCGCTCGAGTTGATGAACCAGACTGAATCCAAGCCCTGATCCTTGATGTGTTCGTAGCGACTTAGGTGATCAATGAACGTCTGCCGAGCCTGTGCGTAGTTTGGTTTGGCGCGGTTCAGGTCCCAAGTTACCAAGTAAACAGCCATCTGCGGGGGCCTCTATTTGCGTGATGGCTTTGGGGGTGGCGGAGCGGGCTTTGGTGGCGGTGGGCTAGGTGGCCTGGTAGCGCCGGTCTGGCCCCGATTGCCACTGTCATTGACATGGCCCTTACTTTCGGTCGGTGATCCTTTTGGCTGAAAGAAGTATTCGGAATGCATCATATGGCCACGCCCCCTGACGACCAAAACAAGCTGCGCTTGATAAACGAGACGATGCGTCAGGCAGAGTCAAGACTTGGCGCGCAGTTGACAGCAGCATTGGCCGCTGACGCTCGGGCGATGCAATTCATATCCTTCATTGCAGCGATCACTGTATTCCTGATCAGCGTTGCACTCGCCGCTCTTGAAGTGACGGGCTGGCCTCTAGAGATCTCCGCAGTGGCCGGGGTTGGCGTCCTTGGCTTCATCCTTGCTGGCCGGCACGCATACGAGGCTGCTAAGCCGGTGCCCTTCGAGTTCGTGGGAGGCTATCCTTCGGCATGGTTGTCCGACATTGAGCAAGACAAGCCACTCACGGACGCGCTCCTAGAGCAACTGGACCTTTACGAAGGCATGTTGCAGAAGAACCGGGCATCCATGGAGGCAGCCAGCAGTGCACTAAGACGTGCGGCCACAACCATCGGGGTCACCCTGTTAATCTGCGGGATAATGGCCGCGGCGCTATGGGTGAGCCGATTGGTGGCAGCAATGCCAGCTCACTAGCGACTAGTGCCCAGCAAGCCGCCTCTGCATAGGCCGTCCGGTCAGAAGACCCGCGCCGAGCAGCGTCGTGCCTACGATCGCCGGCGTGACGAGCAACCCTGGCGCCGCTGGTACAAGACAGCAGCCTGGCAACCTATGCAGAGTACCCCGGTAGAGTAGACACGAAACTTCTGAGACCAACTAGTGACGGATTGAAGAGGTTCTCGACCACTATATTTCCCACCAGCATGCCCCCCGCCGCGATCATGATTGTTGGGACGATACGCCAGTCATCATAGGCGGCGACTACGGACATGGTCAGGATCGCGTACACTACTGCGTAGGTAACGTAGTTGCCGTTGGACCAAAGCTGTATGGCGGCCACACCCACCACGGCGCCAGAGGCGACCACGAAGACGAGCACGTACACTAGAGATACAGCATCGTAGAACAGCCGGAAGTCGTCTTTCCGGAGGCTTGCTTGTTGCCTTCGCCCAATCCAAAGATGCAGGTGCTTGTAACCCTGTGCGGCTCCGGTCGTGAGTCCAGCTGCCACTGCTGCCAGCAGAAACACTTCCAGAATGGATCTCAGGAAGAACTTGATCATCGGACCAAACCAGACGGCCCAGAGAGCCATCGTCGATATGAAGGTGATCAATCCAGCAGTGATACGTACTTGAGTTCGAAAGCGAGTTCCTCGGACAGGAAGTAACGGACCTTCTCTTTCGGCCTCGACGATCCTCGACGCGCGGTATTTTTCTGCGCCCCGCAATACGAACGGCCCGAGGAAGATTACGAATCCATATAGATAGCCGAGTTCCTGCCTAAAAACCCAACGTAGCCAAATCGGCAGCACCAAGTGCAGAAATGCGAAGGGCGCTATGATGACCTCTCGGAGCAGATAGAACAGCTCGAGATAATTGAAGTCCAGGTTCAGTATCTCGCCGAGGTGAAACGCAACGCTGCAAGCACCACCGAAGCCGCACCCTAGAGAAATGAGCCAGCGTCGGATGGAGCCAAGCTGCAGTTCGTCTGCTAACTCGTATAGAAACCTGACCCACACAGCTCGTGAGGCGAGGGAGCGCCACCGTGAAGATGGCCGTCCTGCTCTGACATTCAGTCCTGGAGTAAGGTCCACAGCCAATAAAGTCCCGCTGTGAGAATTGCAGCAATCATCCCGTATTCAATGATCGTCGCGCCATCTTCATCCCGCAAGAACCGTTTGAAAGTGTGTTGCACCTAGCCCCTCCCCCATGGGTCGACAGTGAGTCAATCAAACACACCGACCCTACCGGCGCAACGCTCGAGCCAGAGCTGTCGTCAGTACGCCTTCCGCTGCTTGACGAGCGAGGATTGAAAAGTCACCACGCCAATGTCTCTTGAGCAGCAGAGCCGCGCCATCCAGCAGAAGGTGCATCGCAACCTCACCTTCGGCATAGCCCGCGGTCTGACCAAGACAGCTCAGTTCGCCGCGGAGAAGATGCAGCAACAGCTGCCGCAGATCTTCGATAGGCCGACCCCGTTCACGCAGCGCGCCATCGGCTTCGCGCCGGCGACGAAGTCGAAGCTCGAGGCGCGGGTCTTCGTCCGTGACCGTCAGGCACAGTACCTGGAGATGCAGGAGCGCGGCGGCCAGCGCACCCCGAAGCCGGGCAGCCCAATCAACGTTCCGGTCGCCCAGCGGCTGAACCAGTACGGCAACATCGCCCGCGGTGCGATCGGACGGCAGCGGGCCAAGCCCGACGTCTTCGTCTCGAAAGGCAAGGGCAAGACGAAGCACCTGCCGCCTGGCCTGTACCAGCGCACTGCAAAAGGCAGGGGGAGGAAGCGTAGGGCTGGCCCGCTCAAGATGCTCATCGCCTTCGAGCGCAAAGCCATCTACCGGCCTCAGTTCAGGTTCGGCGAGCGGGTGAGCAAGATCGCAAGGGCGAATGTCAAGCAGCAGATCGCGGCCAGCATAGCCGAAGCAATGCGGACGATGAGGTGAAAGGATCGCAGCCCGATGGAGAGATCGAGAACCATCAGTTGGGACGAGTTTATCGTTCGCATGAAGGCGAACCCCGAGTTCTTCCGCGTGGCTAAGCCCCCGGTGTCTGACGCCCTGTCGTTCTTGCTCGACCGGTACGGCGACCGCGTCGCTGTTATCGAGATCGAGCGTGGCAACGGCGATCTTCGGAGTATCGAAAGGGTGGAGTTCAAGTGAGGATTTCCAGCAACCCTGACGACCCTGGCTACGACGAGTGGCTCGGTTTGGGCAGGAGAGTGACGATCCTCCTTGATGGGGTAGAGCAATCGAATTGCACCGTAGCGGATGAGGAGATCGGCGAGGTAGTTCGGTGTGTCCCCGATGCAAATGGACGGCCTCAACTGGACCCCGACAGGCCTGACGAGATATTGGTCGAGAAGGTGACTGGCAAAGTCCAGATACGGGTTCACGATGATGACTGATGAGAAGCCCGACGCCTTCTTGAAACTTGTGCCGCAATCGAAGGGCCGCAAGCGCTTATTCAAAATCCCCATGAGCGCCGAAGCTCTCCGCTTTTTCGAGAGCAAAGGCATGCCCAAGGTGAGGGAAGGCGACATCCTTAGCGAAACCCGAGCTATGCAGTGGCTATCCAACAATCTGCTCCGAGTGTTGGCAGAGAACGTGTCTCCTCGCGCGCGGTAGCTCCAAGCTAAGACCGGGCGGGGCCCCTATGGTCCTGTTCCTATGCGGGTAATTCGGCACCGCGTCATCGTTCTAGGCGCCGGGTGCCATAGGGGGTTCAGCAGCATGGCAACAGTGGCTGAAGCAGCAGACCACCTGTTTCTCAGCGAGCGCCGCTTTTACGAGCTGCTCGACCAAGGCGTCGTCGATCGGGCGCCGCCTGGTGGGTATGACCTCGATGTCGTCCGTGAGCAGTACTTGGAACACATCCGCGGCGTTGCTGCCGGCAGAACCTCTGGCGAGGACGGACTGGACCTGACGGCGGAACGCGCCCGCCTGGCCAAAGAGCAGGCCGACGCTCTCGAGATGAAGAATGCCCGGGAGCGCGGTGAGCTGCTGCCACGGGACGACGTCCACCTTTCAGTCACCGAGGCTTTCACCCGGGTCCGGGCGAAGCTGCTGGCGCTGCCGTCAAAGCTGGCGCCGACGGTCTTCGGGCTCAACAGCATCGCCGAGGTGCGGGACAAGATCACGAATGGCGTCACGGAAGCGCTCGCAGAACTCAGCGGCACAACAGTCGCGGGAGTATCTGCACCTGACGACCAAGAACACTGCGGTTCTTGAGGCGGCACAGGACTGGTGGGGCGTCCTCGCTCCGCCGCCGACGCTGACTGTCAGCCAATGGGCTGATCGGGAGCGCCGACTGAGCCCAGAGGCCAGCGCCGAGCCGGGTATCTGGGACACGAGCCGTGCCGAGTATCAGCGCGGCATCATGGACGCGTTTTGCGATCCGGCCGTGCATACCGTTGTGGTGATGTCATCGGCACAGGTGGGCAAGACGGAGATCCTCAACAACATCGTCGGTTACCATATCGACCAGGACCCCAGCCCGACGCTGATCCTGCAGCCGACCATCGAGATGGCGCAGACCTGGTCCAAGGACCGGTTGGCGCCGATGCTGCGAGATACCCCCGCCCTGAGCGGCAAGGTGTCGGACGTGCGATCTCGGGATGGCAAGAACACCATCCTGCACAAGTCGTTCGATGGCGGTCACATCACCATGGCCGGGGCGAACAGCGCGGCGTCTCTGGCATCGCGGCCCATCCGCATCGTGCTCTGTGATGAGGTGGACAGGTATCCGCCATCGGCGGGCACGGAAGGTGACCCGATCTCGCTGGCGCGCAAGCGCTCGACGACATTCTGGAACCGCAAGATCGGGCTGTTCTCGACGCCCACGGTGAAGGCTGTGTCGCGCATCGAGGCGGCGTTCACCGAGAGCGACCAGCGGCGCTTCTGGGTGCCTTGCCCACACTGCGGCGAGTTGCAGGTGCTGCGTTGGTCGCAGGTGCGCTGGGACGACGGCAAGCCGGAGACGGCGGCCTACCTGTGCGCATCTGACGAGTGCGGCGTGTTCTGGACGGACGGCGAGCGCTGGCAGGCTATCCGCCGCGGTGAGTGGCGAGCCGAGGGTGGTTTTACCGGTGTGGCCGGCTTCCACCTATCGGAGCTCTATTCGCCATGGGTTCGCCTCGCTGACACGGCGCGGGCTTTCATTGAGGCGAAGGGTAACCCCGAGCGGCTCAAAACTTGGGTGAACACCTCGCTGGGTGAGACCTGGGAGGAACGCGGCGAGGAAGTCGACCTGCACGCGATGCAGGAACGGGCGCGGACTGAGGGCTGGCGCTCGAAGGTGGACGGCGGCGACGATCTGCTTCCTGCACCTGCTGGCGTGCTGGTCATTACCTGCGGCGTCGACGTTCAGGGCGACCGCCTCGAGGTGGAGCGGGTTGGCTGGGGCGTCGATGACGAATCCTGGTCTCTCGACCACCAGGTCATCTACGGCGATCCATCTGGCCCGGATGTGTGGGCGGATCTCGACGAGTACCTGCTGACGCCGACCCGAACCGAGGATGGCCGGCAACTGATGGTAGCGGCGACGGCGATCGACTCCGGGGGCCACTACACCGACGCGGTCTACAACTTCGTGCGGGATAAGAGCCGCCGCCGTGTCTGGGCCATCAAGGGTCAGGCGGGCGAGGGCAAGCCGGTATGGCCGAAGCTCGCCAGCAAGAACAACAAGGGCCGCATCGCCCTGTTCAACATCGGCGTCGATAGCGCCAAGGACATCATCTACGGGCGCCTCAAGATCGAAACGCCTGGCCCCGGCTACTGCCATTTCCCAACGGATCGGGACGGGGCCTATTTCGAGCAGCTGACATCGGAAACGGTGGTCACTCGCTACGTGAAGGGTTTCCCGGTGCGCTCCTGGGTGCCGAAGCCGAACACCCGGCAGGAAGCGCTCGACTGTCGCGTCTATGCCTTCGCTGCCCTGCGCTCGATGTCCATCAGCTGGGCGAAGGTGCAGCGCCTGCTGGCCGAGCAGCAGCGGGTTAAGCGGCAAGAGGAAGTCGTCGAAGAAGAAGTGGCACCGGCTCCGGCCGGCGCCGTGGTTGTGCAGCAGCGCGTCGCTCCGCGAAGGGTGGCGCGATCGTCTTTCCTGGGTCGATGAGGTTGGTGAATGGCTTGGACGCAGACCGACATCGACAAGCTCAAGGCGGCAATCGCCCAGGGCGCGACCAAGGTGAAGTTCGCCGATCGTGAAGTGACTTACCGGAGCCTGGACGAGATGCGCGAAACCCTGCGGATCCTGCAGGCAGAGGTCGATGCTGCGGCGGGGCTGACCCGCACCCGCGTGCGCCGCGTCCTGTTCGTTACCGGCAAGGGCCTGCTCTGATGCGGAGCCCAGTCAGGTTCAGGGTGAAGGGCACAAACCAGTACGTGCAGCCCGTCGCTTATGGTGGGTATGGCGCTGCTGGGCGTGGTGCCCGTCTGGTGCGATGGACGCCGCCGACATCGGGCCCCAATGCGGTGCTGGGCGACAGCGTGGATTCGCTGCGCACCCGCTCTCGCGATGCTGTGCGGCAGATGGGTTATGCCGAGGCTGGCGTCGAGACACTGGTCTCGAACATCGTCGGCACCGGCATCAAGCCGCAGTTCACGACGCCTGATGCCCAGTTCAACAAGGAACTGGCCGCAGCCTTCCTCGAGTGGACCGACGAGGCAGACGCTGAAGGGCGACTCGACTTCTACGGGCTGCAGGCGCTGTCCGTTCGCTCCATGATCGAAGGGGGCGATGTGTTCGCCCGCATGCGGACACGGCTGCTCAGCGATGGGCTGTCCGTGCCGCTGCAGATCCAGGTGCTCGAGGCGGAATACGTCCCGACCGACAAGAACTCAGGCGGTACTGGCGCCAACGTGGTGCGCTGCGGCGTCGAGTTCGACACCATTGGCCGCCCGTTCGCCTACCACATGCACCGGACCCATCCGAACGATGGCCCTTACATGGCGGTGTTGAACTCGCAGGCCACGTTCCCGGTGCCGGCCAGTGAGGTGGCGCATCTCGCCGGCATTCGTCGGCCTGGTCAGGTCCGCGGCGAGCCGTGGCTGACCCGGGCGCTGATCAAGCTCAACGATCTCGACAAGTACGATGACGCACAGCTGGTGCGGCAGCAGATCGCTGCACTGTTTACCGGCTTCGTCACGGACGATGGTGAAGAGCCTATCGGCGATGAGGCCGACGTACTCGGCGGCGTCGTCACCACTGACGGCGAGACCGAGCTCGCCTCACTGGAGCCCGGCACAATGCAGGTGCTGCCTCCGGGCAGACGTATCGAATGGTCGGAGCCGCCCAGCCCCGGCGACAGCTACGAATCCTTCATGCGCGAGCAGAAGCGTGGCGTGGCCGTGTCGCTGGGCATCCTCTACGAGCAGTTGACCGGCGACTACGAGAAGATCAACGACCGCACCTTCCGGGCGGCGGTGAACGAGTTCCGCCGCCGCTGCGCCATGTGGCAGCACCACCTGGTGGTGTTCCAGTGGTGCCGGCCGCTCCTGCGTCGGTGGTCGGAACTGGCGGTGCTCTCCGGCCGCGTCCGACTGCCGGAGGGCATCACGGTGGGGCAGGTAGCCCGGGCCAAGTGGGTGCCGCAGGGCTGGGCCTACATCCACCCGGTGCAGGACGTGCAGAGCAAGGAGCTCGAGGTGCGCGCCGGCTTCCGCTCCCGCAGCGAGGTGGTGTCCGCCGACGGCTACGACGTCGAGCAGGTGGATGCCGAGATCGAGGCAGACAACAAGCGCGCCGATGACGCTGGCCTGGTGCTGGACACCGACCCGCGGAAGACGACCCGCTCCGGCGCCAATGCCGGGCAGAACGATGAGCCGAGCGCTCAACCCTAACTGAGGTTCACGACATGGCTGCGATCCTGGAAGACGGGAAGCTTCGGCTTTCCGGCTACGTCGGCGACTATTACTTCGAGGACGGATTCACGTCCGGCGACGTCGTGCTGGCGCTCGCTGAAATCGACGATGGCGCCGATCTCGACGTCCACATCAACTCCGCCGGCGGCATTGCGACCGAGGGCGCGGCGATCCACGCGCTCCTGGCGGCGCGCTCCGGCACTACCAACGTGGTGGTCGAGGGCATTGCTGCTTCGGCCGCATCCCTGATTGCTATGGCCGGCGAGACGGTCACCATGTCGGCCGGCTCGGTGATGATGATCCACGATCCCAGCGGGATGACGTGGGGCACATCCGAGGATCACCAGAAGACCATCGAAGGCCTTGAAGCACTCGCAACGGCCTATGCCCGCGTCTATGCGGCCAAGTCCGGCAAGACCGCGGACGAGTGCCGCGAGATCATGAAGGCGGAGCGCTGGTTCACGCCCGACCAGGCGGTTGCTGAGGGCTTTGCCGATGCCACCACCGAGCAGAAGGCGAGCGCCGTCGCGGCCTTCGACTACCGCATCTACGCCCATGCACCGCAGCGCCTGAAGACGCTCGCGAGCAAGAAGAATTGGTCCCTCGAGGCCAATGACCCAGCGGCCCCCGCCGCGTCACCCCGTCAACAGAAGGAGCCATCCATGGCGACGGACAAGACCCCGGCGGAGCTGAGTGCCGCCGATATCGACAAGGCCAAGGCGGACGCATCCGCTGAAGCCACTAAGACCACCACTGCCACGGCAGCCGAGATCGTCGACATCTGTGTCGCCGCCGGCGTGCCGACCATGGCTTCCGCGCTGATCCGCGAGGGCGTCACGGTCGACCAGGCGAAGGCTCGCACCGACACGGCCAAGGACATCCGCGCCGCCGTCGACCTCGCCCGCAAGTCGTGCCCGAAGATCGAGGCCAATGCCGCCGACGCGTTCATCGCGGCCGGCATGACCATGGATCAGGTCCGGGCCAAGCTGTTCGAGCAGATCACCGCCGCTCAGTCGCCGGAGATCACCGCCACCCACCAGTCCACCACCGGCCACGATGAAGCCGCGACCGAGGCTGCGGCGATCGTCGCCAGCTTCCGAGCCGCCAACGGCCAGACCCAGAGGAGCGCATAACAATGGTCGCGTCTTTCACCAGCCAGGGCACCTATACGCCCGACGGTCTCATCGTCGGCACCGACGATCTGCAGACCCGCCAGATCACCCTGATCAGCGGGCAGAACCTCGCCCGCGGCGCTGTGCTCGGCAAGATCACCGCCTCTGGCAAGTACACGCTGAGCCTGTCGGCCTCGTCCGACGGCTCGCAGACGCCCGCCGTGATCCTTGCCGAGGCCACTGACGCCTCCGGCGGTGACAAGGTCACAGTCGCCCACTTCGGCGGCGTCTTCGACGAGAACGCCATCACGCTCGGCACCGGCCACACCAAGGCATCGGTGCGCGAAGCCCTGCGTGATGTCGGCATCAAGCTCCAGTCCAGCATCACGAGGTAAGCCGCCATGGCCGTCGATCTCTACAGCCCCGCGGTGCTCAACCGCGTTGTCCAGGACCTGAAGGGCGGCGTGCAGTCGTTCCTGCTGGACACCTTCTTCCCCGAAATCTCCGTCAGCACCCAGGAGGAAATCTTCTTCGACGTGCTGACCGGCAAGCCGCGGCTCGCGCCGTTCGTCTCGCCGCTGGTGGAAGGGCAGATCGTCCAGTCGCTCGGGTACAGCACCAAGAGCTTCAAGCCTGCCTACATCAAGGACAAGCGCGTCCTCGAGGATGGCAAGGCGTTCCGTCGCCAGGCCGGCGCACCGATCGCCGGTGCCGTCGACCAGATGGAGGCTCGTCGCCTCACTGTCGCGCAGGAGTCCCTGGATCAGATCCAGATGCTCACCCGCCGGCAGGAGTGGATGGCCGCCCAGGTGCTGCTCACCGGCTCGGTGACTATCACCGGCGAGAAGTACCCCACCACGGTGGTGAATTTCGGCCGCGATGCCAGCCTGACCGTCACGCTCACTGGCACTGACCTGTGGGACGATGCGGCCGGCGTGCCGCTGCAGGACCTGGAGGAGTTCGCGGACCTTATCCGCGCCGCTTCTGGTGCCAATGCCGTCGACGTGGTCATGGCCGGCAATGTCTGGAAGGCCTTCCGCGGCAACGACGACGTCAAGGAGCTGATGGACAAGAGCGCAGGCCTCAGCGGCCGCACCAACCTCGACATCGGTCCGGACTCCACCCGTGCCGGCGCGACCTACAAGGGCACCGTCGGTGACTTCCGCATCTGGGTCTATGCCGACAGTTATGTCGACCAGACCGGCACCACCCAGAAGTACGTCCCCGACGACTACCTGGTCATGGCTGCGGCCGATCAGGTCGAGGGCGTGCGCCACTACGGTGCCATCCGTGACGAGGCCGCTGGCTTCCAGGCCCTGGACTACTACCAGAAGTCCTGGACCCATCCGGACCCGGCCGCCCGGTTCCTCATGCTGCAGTCGGCTCCCCTGGTGGTGCCGTACCGCATCAACGCCACTCTTGCCGCAAAGGTGCTCTGACCATGGCCAAGCTCATCGCTGAACACACGCTGAAGCGGAACAAGAAGTTCCTGAAGCCGGGCACCGAGTTCGACGCCGAAAAGGGTGAGGCGGAGGCACTCATCGAAGCCGGCGCTGCATCCAAGAAAATGCGCGCCGTCGAGGACGCTGACGAAGGCACTGGCGATCCGGCGACGGATACCTCGCTGCCCGCGTCCGGTGCCACCCAGGCTCCCGATCCGGATGCCGTCGGTGCTGCTGCCAAGACCGCGAAGCGCCCCTGAGCCATGGACTTCTCCGCACTCAACAGCGCCGTCCTCGACGTGTTCGGGGACGATCCTGACACGCTGCCGGTGACCATCGGCGGCGTGGCAGTGCGGGCGATCTATGACTCGCGGCACTTCGCAACCGAAGATGGTGAGGTCGGTTCGTCCGACCTCATCACCACCATCACGGTTCCATCCGCTGGGCTGCCGGCGATCACCGACGACACCATCATCGTGGTGCGTGGTGAGCTCTACCGTCGCTGGGAAGTCCGTCCAGACGGGCAGGGGCTGACCACCATCCAACTCGAGAAGATGGCATGACGCACAAGCGCCAACAAATCCGCGAGGCTGTCGTCGCGATCCTCGAGGCCATTCCTGAGTGGACCGGACGCGTGTTCCCGAACCGGACCCGGCCCACCGAAGCGGCTGAGCTACCAGTCGCGCTCGTCTACTCGCTGAGCGAAGACGCCGACGTGGTGACCATGGGCGGCACGCTGCAGCGGAGCCTGACTATTGCCATCGAGATCCGCGCCTCCGCTGTCGGCGCGATCGACAACGTCCTCGACGATCTGGCGCAGAAGGCCGAGCAGGCCATTGCAGCCGATCCGCGGCTCGGACGCCGCGCCATCCATTCCCGCCTGTCCGGCACCACCCTTGGCCTCGACGGCGAAGGCGAGAGCCGCCAGGCGGTGCTCACCCTGACCTACATCATCCAGTACCAGACCGACGGTTCCGGCAACTGAGGAGGCCGCCATGGCAGATATCGACACGCCGTTCACGGCGGTGAAATACGTGAAGGTGACTAAGGCCACCGGCCTGCTGCCGGATGGCACCTGCAAGGGCCTGCGCGTCGGCACTGCCGGCACGGCAAACCTGGTCGACGGCACCGGGACGCTGCGCACCGATGTTCCTCTATTCGAGGGCGACAACCCGCTCGTCTGCCGCGAGGTCCGCACCGGCGGTACCGCGGACAACATCTGGGCGCTGTACGACTGATGCCCGGCATCGGGATAGGGGTGGGCGTTGGACTCGCCCAACAAAAGGGCGGGGGTGCGTGGTGGCTTCCTGCTGCTCCGGTGGTTCCAACCCCAGATGGCGGCACGATTTATGTGTCTGGCGCGTCACCCACCGCACTGCCAGCAGGAAACGACACAACCGGAAATGGCAGCGCTGCGTCTCCATACGCCACCCTTTCCAAGGCGATTTCCACGATTGCCACTTCGGGCAACAAGCTCGTTCTTTGCGATGGGACCTTCGCGGAGAGCACCAATGGGGGCGGAAGATGGATACCCAACGCGCCATTCACAGCGCCGGTTGTCTTCCGGTCCTATAGCGGCTCGCCGGATGGCTTCATCATCTCGAATTCGTCGGGCACAACTGGCGTCATCAACCCACGCCTGTATCCAGTCTCAAACCTCTGGATTGTCAACGCAACCCTGCGCCCAACGACAGACACGCACACCATCCTCTATCTTCCGCTAGACGGGACCAACGTGGTGACGGGCCTGAACCTAGCCGACAGCGTAATTGAGGTCCGCTCGTCCACGGGATCGTTGGCTGCGTTCTTTGCCTCGACGGATACGGCCCTGTCTGGCTTGCAGTTCATACGTTGCTCATTCAAGCGGGTAGCAGGTGCATCCACGGCGGCAAACCCCAATATTTTGGCCATCACGCCGAGCACCCTCACTTCGTCCGCGTTCCAACCGCATGCGTCCATAGGCATATGGTACTGCAATACAACCGATGGGCAGTGGAACGCTTTCGCTGCCAACTTGGGCGGCATCGATGGCCTGGACATTATTGGCAGTACGATCACAGCCAGCGTTTACGCGCTGATGGTGGGACGCGACACCGCAGGTGGGACCTTCCCGCAAGTGACGAATGCCCGTGTCTGGGGCAACACTCTCGAAGCGACAGGCGCAAACGGACACGGCCTTGAGATTGGGGAGAATGTGATCGGTGCCGATGTGGCGAAGAATATAGTCTCTTCCTCGCTGCAAGGCATAGTGGTCAAAGGTGCATCGGGCGCAGCGGTGCGGCTGAACACCGTCACACTGACAAACTCAGTGAACGGCACCGCCTTATATGCCAAGGCATCTCAGGATACTGCATTCACCCAGAACACCGTTGAGATCGGCGGAACCGGCGCTGCAACAGCCTTCCGCGAAGGCGTCGACGGTTCGACCAAGGCGGGGAATACCACGCTCACTGGCAACACCTTCCAGATCAGCGGCGCGTCGGCCACTGCCCTTCAATGGGCCGATGGCACTGGATCTACGGGTGGCGCGGTGTCGAACGACAACAACATTACGCTGACTGACGGCGCAAGTTTGGGCAGTTTGCGAGGCACTGCGGTATCAACGCAGTCAGACCTTCCCGCCGCGTGGGCGGCGCATGGCCTTAGCGGCGATGATCCGTCCAACGACAGCAGGAGCTTGGTGGCATGATGGTCAAGGACAACGTGTCGGCGGGGCGGCGCAGACTTCTAGTTCGGCCGTCGAAGGCCGTGACGTATCTGCTCGATTGCGTCCTCAGCCAGAAAGCGAAACGCGGGGTCCATGTAAAGGGCGTGGAACCACGCAAGGGTCTGGGAGGCAGCGCCGTCCGTAGTCCAGGTGCAGTCGGTAAATGAGCACCCTTCGAGCTTTGGCTCTCCACCCGTGAATTCTATTTCGCAGTCGGTGAAGGTGCAGTTCCGAAATGTATCGCTGCCGAGCTTAACTTGCTTTCTGCTAAACGACTTGGCGACGTGTTCAGTCATGATGCTCGAACCTCCAAAGCTGGGGAGTGAACGGCAGCAATGCGATGGTGTCAAATCCCCACACCCTCACATCATCTGGCAACCACCAGAAGGAACACACCGACACCGCACGGCAGACCATGGCAGGGTTGACATTGAAATCTGTATCCAACGAAGATCAACAACCGTTGGAGGATGGATGCGATGACGACAGTCGGCACTAATCGTTACGTTGGCGTGGCGGGACGTTCAGAATACTTCAATCTCGATTACATCCTCGACAGCTTGTATGTTTACGCCGGTGATCAGCGCGATCAAGTGCGCGCGGGCCACGGTGGCAACTTGCTATACGGAGGCCTCGGCGCAGATGTACTCAGTTCTGGGTCCGGCAACGACACCATCTATGGAGACGAAACCTTCGGCGATGACGTGGGAGGTGGAGGCGACGTCGTCTGGGCAGGAGGTGGTTCGGATGCCGTATTCGGAGGCGCCGGCGACGACAGTCTTCACGGTCAAGATGGCGCTGACTACGTCTATGGTGGCGTCGGAAACGATTATATTGCCGGCGGCTATGGAGTTGATGTTCTCCACGGAGGCGCGGGCGACGACACCATTTATGGTGGGCGTGGCATAGTGTCGGACGGCTTTATCCATGCGTTCTTTTTTGGCTACGATGGTGTGACTGACGAGTTTGGGACCACCACGGCTTACTACCCCGGTGTTCCCTATGGCCCGCCGGACGTCAGCACGGATGAGATATACGGCGGCGATGGCAATGACCAAATCTTCAGTAACGAAGGTGATGACGTCGCGTTCGGTGATGCGGGCAATGACTTCATAGATGGCGGTAGTGGGAACGACTACCTCTCTGGCGGTATCGGTGATGACGTCGTTGCAGGAAATGATGGTACGGACGTTCTCTTTGGGGATCATGGCAACGACCGCGTCTACGGCGGCGAGGGCCAGGACCTCGCCTTTGGCGGGTCGGGGGATGACCTGATCTATGGCGAGGGCGGAGACGACTCCCTGCTCGGCGACGATGGCAACGACACACTTTTCGGTGGCACGGGCGCAGACTCGCTGAACGGCGGCGGGGGCATGGACTGGCTGGATGGAGGAGACGGTTCGGACTATATCATCGGCGGCGATGGCAACGACGTTCTCCATGGCGCAGCGGGTAACGACGGCCTCGTAGGAGGTTCAGGCCGCGACGTGTTCATGTTCCAGAACGGCGGCGGAGTCGACGTGATTACCGACTTTGAGCGCGGCCAGGACCTAGTTCAGTTTGGCGGTCTCTTCACCAACTTCTCTCAGGTACAAGCAGCAATGTCACAAAGCGGAGCTGACACTGTGATCTATGGCAATGCAGGCTCGGTACTGGTCCTGCAGGGCGTAGTGGCATCTTCCCTGACCAGCGGTGACTTCGCGTATCTCTTCTAGCCTGAAACTGGCTTTGAAGGGCTGCGCTTGCAAAACATCAGAGGCGTTTGGACCAGCTTCTCATGTTCCGCTCGTGCTTGTGCCCAACGGAGAGGATCATCCCCACGCCGAGACTGCTGAACAGGCAGGTGACGAGCAACAGTTCCATGGCAAGTTCGCTAGCCAATGGCCCGAGCGCGGACCAGCACGACGGTAGTTAACCGTTAACCGTAAGGCAGCCGACAGCTGCCACCGCGCGGAGCATTTAGTCGAGTTGGGCAAGCCAGGACAGCTAGTCACCGGCCTGGGTCCCCTTGTGAATGCGTTTGGCACCCATCAGGGTCAATGGTGAAAACAGAGCGAATATTGGAATAGCCCCGACAATGGTCAGGAGCGCAGCCGTGATGATTCCTGTGCCCGACGGCATGCAGGACAAGAAATCTCCTGCCGGGAGTGTCGAACAATACATGGCATCGAGCTCACCTCTCGCACCCTTCACAACGGCAAAAATGGCGACGATCAGTCCGCTGATGGCACAGGACGCCCATGCAAGCCGCCGCCAGCTGATCATCGGCACCCTCCAAAGGTGGCTCAGGTTCGCTGGAAATATTACAGAACATCACGACCAGATTGAGCCGGTGGGTCGTTTCCACCGTACAATCATCGGAGTTCCGAGATGGCGCAGACGATCATAGGAACAGGGTCGCTCATTCTCGGATTGGCTGTTCTGGCCCTGTGTCTGCTAGGGCCACTGATACTTGCAGTCGTGTACGTCGTGCGACGAGTTCGAGGCCCGCGCTAACGCCAACTACCACCCCATCATCATCTGTGGCTCGTTTATCCGAGGCTGGCAGTCTTCATGCGATGGGCGACCAGGAGTTGAGAGACGCGGGTCACGGTCTGGTTCTGCAGCTCGGAGTGACCGAGCAGCATGTTCAGGAAGGCGAGCGGATCAGTGAATTCGAGTTCGGCCATCACCCGGTCGAAGCCGAGCTTACGGATAAGCGCGAGCATCGCAGCGGTGCCGGCGGCGGACAGGCGGGGTTCGTGCCCGCCGTCGCTTTCCCATATGCCGTTGCTGGCCACTGTCGCGGGCGTCGGCGCCATGCGGTCGAGTAGCTGCGCCACGGCCTGGCGAACGAACTTGGAGCGGCCCTTGGGGCCGACAATGGCATCCATCCTGTCCAGGAGGTCCTGCGGCAGGTTCAGATGCGTCGAAACCATGTAGAGCGGCGGGCGTCCCATGCCGGTAAGATGGGGGCGGGCGGTTAAGAAACCCGCCAAAGCGCCTGCAGCACAAAAGTGGCGGGACTTTAGTGTCGTGTGAGCTGCCAATTGGGCAGCGTCGCGAGCACAAGAAGGATGCCTATTGCTGCTGCTAACGGGACGATGAAGCTGCGGCTGTTGAAGGGAGCAGGGATGCGGTCTTTGACCAGCGGCGCAATGCACAGCCCAATAGCGGCAGAGACGAGAACATGTGCGGCTATGGCGATCATCAGCATGCGACCACAGATAGTGGGGGCGGCGGTTGGAGCCAAGTCTCCCTGCGCATCGGGGCTACTGGCTAGTTAAACCGCCCAGAGCGCCTGCACCACATGTGGGGGTGCCGAGGGCATCGCTGCCCCCCGGCATCGGGTGCTCAGAGCTGCGAGGTGATTTTACCAATCTCTTGCAGCACCATTGGGCAGGTGATGCCACCCGTGCCTTTGTGAGCGGCTTCAACGCCGGCATACATGCCCTGTTCGTAGAAGCGGAACAGTGCCTCCCGGTCCGCCCCAGTGCTGACGCCGTCAACGACTGTTTGCACCAGTTGCGCCAGCTTCTCACCGTCGGCATTCGGAATGCCGCAGTATTCAGCCATGCCCTGCAAGGTTCCGAACTCCTGGACCTTCTGTGCGAGGCCTGCGAGGCCAGATCCCTGCGCTGCCGCTGGCGCGCAGAGAAGAATAGCGATGGCGGCGAGATGTCTCTTCATTTAGTCCCCCTTGGTTGATCAACCCTAGGCGGAGGCCCGCTAAAGCAGCGTGAAATAGCGTCCTGCTTTTGCGTGAAGCACTTAACCCTCTGTTCAGCACCCGGACCTGTGCCGAAGGCGAGCCCATTCAAGGAGGTTGCCGCCCCATGCCCCTTCGCGTGATCACGCCGCCAGAGCCGATTGTGTCGTGGGAAGAAGCCAAGCGGCACCTGCAACTGTGGCCCCCGACGCACACCGCCGGGGGCCTGTTTTGTTTCAGAGATCCACCGAGAACTGGAAGGCGTTGAAGCGATCGGCGACCAGGCGCCCGGCGTTCTTGGAATGCACATAGGTTTCGATGAACACGGCCGAGCTTTTCCAGCCGCCGGCGTCCATGGCCGTCCTGATGTCCATGCCAAAGCCGATGGCATTGGTGGCGAAGCTGTGCCGGCCGCAGGCGTGGCTCGACTTGTACGGGATCCGTGCCCGCCGGCAGACAGCGGCGATCCTGTCATTGACCCCATAGCGCGAGCTGTAGCGGAACACGGGCTCGTCGGGAGCGGAGCCGCCGCGCAGCTCGTGCAGCCGCTGCACCAGCTCGTCGGTCAGGTGGCGCACCGAGTTGGTGTCGGTCTTGGTCTTGAGCAGCACCGCGGTGCGCCCGACCAGGTCTACATCGGCCCAGGTGAGCCGGATTGCCTCGGACACCCGAGCGCCGGTGTGCGACATGAACAGCACCAAGGCAGCGAGGTGCGGCAGGTGATCGGCTTCGCACTGCCGACAGAACACATGCAGCCATGCCTGACTGGCCGGCGCCTTCCGGCGGCGGCTGTCTTCCTTGAACCGCCGGAGCCGGATCAACGGGCACCAGCCGCGCTCGTAGGAGTGGATCATCACCGCCCGCGCCGGCGTGATGCCCTGGCGGTTACGCGTAGCTCCGCTGTGCTCTGGATAGATCGCCTTCACCATCTCGTAGATGGTGTACGGCGTGATCTCCGCGACAGGCATGTCGCCGATGGCATCTACGATGCGCTGCAGGTAGCGACCTTCACCGCCGTTGCGCAGATAGCTTTCGGTAGCCATGCCGAAAGTGGGGCCATTGTGCCCCGGCAGAAATAGTGATGTGACAGCGTTAGCCATCCTGAACGCTCCATGTTCGGTGGTTAGAGCGCGTCGTGGGCCCTGCCAGGCTCCGGCGCGTTCGCTTTTGTAGGCCATCGCTGTCGCTGCCGAGAATGCTGACTTGCTGTCAGCCTTAACAGCGGAGCCTTCCAATGCAGATCGTGTACTCGACCGAGCTCGTCGCCCACATGGAGGGACGCGAGTTCAGGAACCCTCGTCATTTCCTCGCCCCTGTAGAGGGGGCCACCAAGGTATTCATCGCCGGTGACTGGCCCAAGATCCGGCAGGCCTACGAGGCCGCTGGCGTGCCCGTCGCGCCCATCGAAGACATGCGCGCGCTGCCCAAGTCGGCAAAGAGTGCACCGGCCAAGACGACAGTGAAGAAACCCGCCGCCGAGCCAGCACCCGCTCCCGCAGAGCCAGCCACCGACAACCCCACCACCTGATCTGAAAGGAGGCCGCTATGGCCATCACGACCGCATCCGGCTCCAAGGTCTACATCGGCCCTGTCCGGACCGCTGCCACCGACACTGCCAGTGAATATGCTGCTCTCACACCCTGGGTAGAGATCGGCGAAGTCGAGGACATGGGCGAATTCGGCGACGAGAGCGGGGTGACAAACTTCGCCTCAATCGGCGACGGGCGCACCCGCAAGCTGAAGGCTGCACGCGACGCTGGCACGCTGACGCTCACCGTCGGCCGTGACCCGCTCGACCCGGGCCAGATAGCCCTCAAGGCCGCGGAGCGCACCAAGTTCGAGTACGCCTTCAAGGTCGTCGCCGCCGACGCGCCGGACGAGGACTACACCGACACCATCTACTACTTCGGCGCCCTTGTGATGTCGCAGCGCGACCGCTACGGCACCAACGACAATGTGGTGCGGACCGTCTTCAA
This sequence comes from Pseudomonadota bacterium, assembly GCA_023431205.1. Taxonomy (GTDB): domain Bacteria; phylum Pseudomonadota; class Alphaproteobacteria; order Rhizobiales; family Devosiaceae; genus Devosia. Next base: position 48,360 of record JAEYXQ010000160.1, read on the forward strand.
TCTCGGCATCAACACCGAGATCATCGAAGTCGTCGCGGCGGAGGTGCCGTAATGGACCTTTCCGAACTCGAGCCGAAGACCGGCGCTACGATCCCGCTGCGGCACCCAGTCACCAACGAGCCGCTAGAAGACAGCACGGGACCGCTGACCATCGACATTGTCGGCATCGACTCCCCACAGTTCCAAGCCCGTCAGCGCCAGATTGCCAACAAGCGGCTGGCCACAGCCGGCAATCGCAAGTCGAAGCTGACGGCTGAAGACCTGGAAGAAGAAGCCATCGGCACGCTGGCAGCCTGCATCACCGGCTGGTCGGCAAATGTCGCTCTCGACGGCAAGCCGCTGGAATACTCCCGCTCCAACGCCAAGCTGCTGCTGACGCGGCTGATCTGGGTCCGTGAGCAGGTGGATGCCGCGATTGCCGACCGGGCAAATTTCTTGAAGGCCTCGCCGACGAGCTGATTGCTCACGCCGAGGCCGCATTCACCAAGGGATGGAAGGGGCCGCTGCCGCCGCTTCCATTGGAGCTTGAGCATGTCTGGGACCTGTATCTCGCCTTGAACCGCCGTCGCCAGATAGGCATGGCGGCCAATCCCATCTCAGAGCCGCAGATCGAGGCTCACCTTCGGCTGTCGGGATGCTCCATCAGTCCGGCGGAGTTCGATGCCCTTTGCCTGATCGATGACGCGGTGCTGGGCATCGCGAACCGGACAGATGTGGCGCCGGAACGCAGCGTCTCCGCACGGGATGGCGCGGGCGTGAAGGGGCTGATGCGGGGGCTGGGGGCGAAGAAGGGGAAGCTCGGCTAGAAGCGGACGCCGGCCCCTAAATTGACTCGGGTCATACCGCTGATCCCGCCATTTAGTCCCCAATTGGTCATCTCGATCTCACCTCTGCCGAAATACCTATCAAGGTCTAGTTCCGCACCGATGCCGTAGGTCAGCGTAGGTGTCCACTGGTTGGAGTCTGTCGTCGTGACTGGCCCTGACGTCGGGTTTAGGCAGGCAGTATCCTCGACGAAGATGTTGTTGCCCATGGCACCGTTCGGTGATGTCGTGATCCGGGTCGCGAAGGCCCCGCAATATACCGAGGCACTCTGGTCACGCACGGAGGTAGAACTGAGCAAGGCGGCACCGACGCCGGCTTTCCCAAAGATGGTCCACGAACCATGGGAGATGCCGACCCTCGCAACAACCGCAGGGCGTGCTTTGACCTCGACGTAGCTGTAGTTCAGTTCGCTGAAGCTCAGTTGGCCGCCCGGCGCAGTTCCTGTGGTTACTACGATGCCTGACACAGGCGCGCCGGGCACAAATGTGCTGGATCGAAAGCGGGGTAGGGTCACTGCTGGCCCCGAATTCACCCACTCGCCGGTGTTCGTCTTTCCGAAGTCACTTGCAACTGATCCCTCAACGCCAAACAGCAAGCCGCCGGATCTGAAGTTGACACCACCGAAGGCGCCTGCGGAGAACAGTGCAGAGCTATCCTCCCACAGTTTTGCGTCGGGACCATAGGTCGGAGATATGCCCCCGAGCACCCCAGCGTAGAAGTCGGTGGTGAAATCTTGTGCGGCAATAGGTGCCGTCGACAGGATGGCGAGCAGAGCTATCCCGGGTAAAATCTTCATCAAGTTGTCTCCCCTTAGACACCTGATGATGAAGAGAAAGGGCAAATCAGCCGTTAGGCCGCGTAGTTAACCAAGTGCTGATGCTACTAGGAGGTCCGGATTCGTCAGTCAGGCATCGTGATGACGGATTCCTTTACCGGCGGCACTCCAGGGCCGATCAGGATCGTCTCCTCCTTGCCAGTGCTACGATAGGGTCCGCACGCTTCGATCGCCTCTGCGGCCTTCAAAGCGATCTCCCGCCCCTGGTCGTTTTCCGGCTCAAAGCGGAGAACGTCGATAGCAGTGGGGATACCGTTGGCGTCCAGCGCGACCTGAACCTCCGCTATCGCCTGCGATGCAACTTCTACCGGCAGGAGCACGAGGCATCCTGATGCCTGTCGCGCCACGGACTCATCTGCGCGAGCCGCGCCAGCGGCGCCCACAGCCACCACCACAGCCGCAATCACCATCCACCGACCCATGCCGCGCACCCTCCGCTTAGAGGGGTGAGGTTATGCCGCACATTAGAGGTGCCGTCAAAAATGGACCTGCTCAACGTCGTTATCCGTGCCGACACCTCGGGGTCCGACCGCGCCGCTCAGTCCCTCGACGGTATGACTGCGGCTGCCCGAGGCGCTGATGCGGCCGTGCGATCCGTAGGGTCGGCGGCTGCTCAGGCCAGTGGAGCAATTGGCGCGAGCGCAGCGGCCACCGACCGCGCCACGGCGTCCTCGCGCGCACATGCCGCGGCTATGCAAGCGGAAGCTGCCGCAATGCGGATGGCTTCTTTCCAGCGTCGCGGTCTTGCCATGCAAATGATCGACGTCGGCCAGATGCTGGCGCTTGGCCAGAACCCCATCATGACCCTTATGCAGCAGGGGCCGCAGATCGCGCAGATCTACGAAGGCAATGTCACTCGGGCGCTCAAAGACACCGCTTCAATGGCTGCGAACGTCGCAAGTCGGTTCGCCGGTATTGGCGCCGCCATAGGGGCGGTCACCGTCCTGCTCTACGGCTTCACGCGGCAGATCAACGAGGCCAACAACAGCAACGTCACCATGGTCGATACTGCACTTGCCATGTGGGAGACGCTGGCGGATGCGGTGCGCACTACCTTGGCACCGGCGATGACCTGGCTGGGTGACGAGGTCACCCGAGCCATCGACCAGATCACCAGCGACACGGCACGCGAAGTCAACGCCCTAATTGGTGTGTTCGTCGGGACTGTGGAGGCGATCAAGGCCATCTGGGGGGAACTGCCCGACGCGCTGGGCTACGTGATCTACGAAGCTAGCCGAAACGTGGTGAACGGCATCGTCCACATGCAGGCGCAGGTGATGGCAGGCGTCAACGACATGTTCTCGCGCATCGATCACGCGGCTATTGCCCTAGGCGGCAAGTCTTTCCTTCCTCGCCTCGACGTCCTCGGTTTCACCCAGGCTAACTACAAGACCGGGGCAAACCCATATGAGTCGGCTGGTGACGCAGTCGGTGCAGCGGGTGCTGCATTCGGCGCCGCAATGAGCCAAAACTATGTAGGAGACTGGCTAAGCGGCATCGGCGATCGAGCCCAAGAGATTGCGGCTGCTCGTCAAGAGACGGAGGGGTTGGCAGGTGCCGCGGGCGCCGCCAATGACAACTTCAGCTCCCTCGCCAACAACGGCATTGGCACTGCTACATCGGCGATCCAGTCATTTGCCGACGCAGCGCGCTCCGCCTTCTCCAACCTCGGAACCGGCATCATCGACGCCTTCAAGAAGGGCGGCGACGTCGGCATGAACGTGCTGAACATGCTGCTCGAAAAGGTCGGCCAGCTCGGCGAGAACCTGCTGAACCAGGGGCTCAATGGACTGTTCGGCGGGCTCTTTGGCGGGTTGTTCGGTGGCGGTGGCGGCCTTGGCGGCATGTTCGGCCACAGCGCCAGCACGCCCTTGGGGTTCGGTGGCACCGCCGGGTTCTATCCTGCCTTCCCTTCCTTCGCTGGCGGAGACTGGACGGGTGACGGCCCGCGTTCCGGCGGCCTTGATGGGCAGGGCGGCTATCTCGCCATGGTGCACCCTCGCGAGCGGATATTCGACACGACCAGGGCCGCCAACCAGAACGGTAGCGGCAGCCAGGTGTTCGCCCCGGTGATCAACATCAACGGCTCAGGCCTAACGCAGGCCGAACTCACGGCCGCAATCAACGACGCGCTCGATAAGTACCGGCGCTTCGGCTTCCACGCCGACTGGGAGAACCACAACAATGATCGACTGGCGACGGGGTAGATCATGGCATTCACCTTCCCCCTCTCGCTGCCGAACCTCGTCGATCTGCTGCCGATCGAGTCCGTCACCTGGAACCTCGTCTATCAGCAGGAGTACTCCGGCCTAGGCTCTGGCGAGGGGCTGTCGCACGACCTCGCGCCGCCGCTTTGGGAGGGGGATGTTGCGACGGCGCAGTTCTACCATGCCGACGTGGAGAAGTGGCGCGCCCGCTTCCTTACGCTCGACGGGTCGAACAACTCGTTCATGCTCTACAACCCTGCTGCGAAGTACCCGGATACCGACCCGCAGGGGAGTGCACTGACTGGCGCAACGGTCACGGTGTTGGCCGTTGGTGCCAACCGCAAGGAACTCTCGCTGGCGGGGCTCCCTGCGGGCCTGGAGGTGCCTTGGGGGGCCTATGCTCAGATTGCCGGCGGCTCTCCGTCACGCGTTGCCTTGGTCCAGTTCGCCGAGAGCAAGACGGCATCCGGTCTAGGCAACACTAGTGCCATCGAGTGCCGTCCGCACCTCCGCCCGTGGGTCAGCGCTGGCATGGCCGTGTCGCTGATAAAGCCTGGTGCCAAGGTCAAGCTGATGCCCAACTCACTCCGCATCGAGACCGTCGGCGCGCTGCACTCGCGCCTCCGCTTCACCGCCCGCCAGACCCTCGCTGCCGGCTAGGAATTCTCGACCATGGTCCGACCACTCGACGTCGCCACCCAAGGCGCGGTGCGCGACCGCTCGCGTGTCATCGTGCGCGATTTCATCCTCTGCACCGTGCGGACGCTCGACACCGACGAGCCGGTGACCTTCGGCTTCACCACGTTCGGTGAGGACGTGACCACCAACATCATCGATGGCGAGACTGGCTCCACGGTCAGCCACACCTTCTACGGTGACCGTGCGCCTATCCAGGAGATGGACCCCATCCCTTTCAAGATCGGGATCGAGATCGACACGGTGCAGGTAAAACTCAACCACCTGCACCCTGTGGTGCAACTGATGGTTCGCGGTCACAACTGCCGCAATGCCAAGGTTCAGATCCATCGGGGCCACCTCGACCCGGACTCGATGCTGCTTGTGGCGGCACCGCGATGCCGCCGCCTTGGGCAGATCAACGGCACACCCATCATCACGCCGGCCGTTGGCGGGCAGGGCAGTGTCACGCTCAAGGTTGTCTCGCATACGCGCGAACTGACGCGGACCAATCCCGCCAAGAGCAGTGACGAGACCTACCGGCTGCGCAGCGGCGACCGGATCAACCAGTATGCCGGCACCGCCGGCCAATGGCCCATCTTCTGGGGCGAAGTGCGCGGGACGGCTGACTAATGCCCATTTGGCTGATCCAGGTCCTTGTCGGCATTGTTCTCAATGTCGCGGCGACGCTCATCAAGGGGATGGGCGAGCAGGACAAGAAGCAGGTTGCCGGCGTCCGGGGCACCATCCAGTCCGGCGGTGACCACGCCCCGACCTTCATCATCGGCCGCTACGGCACCGCCGGGAAACTGAAGTATGCTGGCACCTGGGGCGAGGTGGGGGGCACGCCGAATGCCTACTACTCCAAAGTCGTCGAGGTCAGCTATCTGCCGATCCGAGGCTTCTCAGGCTTCTTCGTCAATGGCGAGCGGGTGACCCTGGCTGACACCAAGACCGGCGATCTCGGCTATGCCGTCCTTGAGTACCGCGTCAACGGCGTCGACCATCTCTGGATCAACCCGTACACCGGCAGTCAGGTCGCGCCTGATCCTCTGATGCGGGCACAGTTCGGCAGCGACCCTGAACGGCCCTACACCGCCGACATGATCGGCTATGGCCTCGGCTATTTCGTCGCTACGGCACTGGTGAACCGGGAACTGTTCCCCGGCTCCCCTGAGTACCTGGCGGAAGTCGACGGCATCGAACTGGACGATCCTCGCGCCGGTACGCCGCAGCACGACAACCCCATCGTGGCGATTTACACGCTGCTCAAGGGCCTCTCCTACGCGGGCCAGTGGGTCTATGGGCCGCAGACCTATTCCGACACCAACTTTCGTCTGCCCAACCTCACGGCCGAGGCGGACAAGTGCGACGCTCCAATTGTGCTCGCCGGCGGCGGTACGATGCCGCGCTTCCGCATGGGGCTGGAAGTGGCGATCGATGCGGAGCCACATGCCATTGTCGGTGAACTGTTGAAGGCCTGCCAGGGCCGCTGGGCTGACGTCGGAGGCGTGTTCAAGTTTCTCGTGGGTGAACCCGGTTCACCAGTGGTGGCGATCACCGACGAAGACATGGTGATCACCGAGCAGCAGACATTCGAGCCATTCCCCGGTTTGGAGTCGCTGTTCAACGGCATGACGGCGACCTATCCGGAGCCGGGCGAGGCATGGGAGACCAAGGAAGCGCCGCCCCGCTACAGGAGCGACCTGGAGGTGGCGGACGGTCGACGGCTGCCGTTCTCCACCGACTACAAGGCCGTTCCCTACGCGGTCCAGGTGCAGGAGCTGATGCGGGCCGCGATCGAAGAGACACGCCGCTTCCGTCGCCACACCCAGACCATGCCGCCCGAGTGGTGGGAGTACGAGGTGCTGGACGTTGCGGCCTGGACCAGCGATCGCAATGGTTACGAGGCCAAGCAGTTCCTGATCACCGCCATGGAGGATCTGCCGAACGCTAACCAGTTCGTCGGGCTGCAGGAGATCGATCCGGCCGACTACGATTGGTCCAGCGACTACGAGTTGCCGTGGGACGTCGCCCCATTGGTGATCGCACGGCCACCGCCGCAGCCCGTCTCCGGCTTCTATGCAGAGCCGGTGCCGGGGATGGTGGCCTATGACGCACACTGGGCTGCAGCATCAGTGACGGCGGACGTGCAGTTCGTTCGCGTCTCACATCGGACGCCGGGCGCAACCGTGCCGCGCTGGTCAGGCCTGATCCCCAAGCCAAATCTACTCGAGGGTGCAGGCCGGGTGACGGAAGCGCTCGTTTCCGGTGAATTGGTGGAGGTGCAGATCGAGTACGTGCCGTACTCAGGCCGGGCCACGATCGCGAGCGACTGGTTTCCGGTGCAGATCGCCACTGTCACGGTCGGGATCGACGATCTCACCGAGGAACTCCGCGAGACCTTCGAGGAGACACAGGAGTTCCTCGACACGCAACTGCCGTCCATCATCGGCGAGTTGAACAACCTGCAGGCACAGCTGGCAGACATCGCATCGGCGCCGGATTACGACAGCGGAGACCCCTACGACGAAGGCGACCTGGTTAAGTTTAACGGCGGGCTCTACCGCGCCCTGCAGGCGGTGCCAGCCGGGACCGACCCGACCAATGCGGCCTATTGGGAGAAGATCGGCGACTATGCCTCGATCGGCGAGGCGGTAGCGGCGCTCGCAGCTCAAATTGACGCTTTGGAGACCGAGGTGGAGGCCACCAATGAACGGGCGCGGTCGATCACCACCACCTCCCGCCGCCAGCACAATGCGCTGCTGAATGCTGCCGTGCTCAACTCGGAGCAGGGCGGTAACCAGGCCATCGAGAACGCTGACCAACTGGCCGCCGCGGCCTCGATCGGCGAAACGATGCGGACCGAGGTCAGCCGCATCGACGACACCATCACTGCCGTGTCCGAGCAGGTGGAGGTGGTGCAGGCGCAGGTGGAGACCGATATCGCCCAAGCCATCTCCGCGGTCATTACCCAGGTCGAGAGCGTCGGTGGCCAGGTCACTGCATTGGTGACGTCTCTGAACAGCCTTCGGGCCGTGGTTGGCGAGAGCAGCTCGGAGATCCTGATCAAGGGAGAGGCGGTGGCCGCGCCCGCCGGCGTTTCGGCGCGCTACGCCATCCGGCTACAGACCACCAACGGCGACGGCGAGATCATCGGCACCGCCACACTGTTCGCCGACGTCATGCCGGACGGCACAACCAGGTGGGGCTTCTCCGCGGACGAGACTGTGTTCTTCGCCGAGGATGGCACTCCCCTGGCCCTGTTCGACGGCGTCAACAAGACGTTCCGCAGCGCCAACAACGCCTTCAACGTCCATCTCGTGACCGGCGCTCTCGTGGCAACCGGCTTCTTCAGCCTCGGGTGACGCTATGGCAGTGATCCGCGGCGGCTTCCTGGACGCTCCTGACATTGTTGCCTGCTACGAGGAAGCGCCCGGTGGCGGAGACATCCGCTACATCAGCTCGCCCTGCAACGCGCCGGCAGCGAACCCGATGGCGCATCTCGATAAGGTGGTCTGGCACCCAAGCCTGTTCCTGTGGGAGGTGGTGTTCGTCGGCGACGTGCCGGTTACCCACTCTGCCTATGCCGGCAAAACGACGACTTACGGGGTGTCCTCTGGCGGCACCTTCTACCAGTACAACGGCATCCCTGCGTCTGCCGTGGGGGTGCAGGTCTACGGCCAGTCAACCATTGTCGATCGCCTTCTCTACACCCATGGTGCCGGCTCGGACGTGTTCGCCATGGTGGCCTATCAGGGACGCATGCTTCCATCAGGCTATATGGTCCAGCAGGAGTCATCCGGCGCGATCCGGCTGGTGTCGCCCTGGTACAATGCCGGCGGCGTCTACCTCCGCGAGACCCTGATCTCCAGCAACACGGACCTGCCGGCGGCAGACCGGACGTATTCAGTCCTCGTGATGCGCAACCGTGCCCCGGACCCGTCCAAGCCCAATCTGTCGGGTGGCCCCGGATTGCCGCTGCAGATGTGCCGGGGGATGATCGACAGTTCACGGCGGTACGCCAAGAAGGTAGCGGCCGGAGACTCCCCGTTTGATCTGAACCTCGGCCCCACCCTGGACATCGGCAACGGTCGGCAGCGGTCCGCGACTGGCGGCATCATAGTCGACGAAGCCGGGTACGTCGGGGGCATGGGTGCCCCGGCCTTTGTCTCGATAGGGGTGTAGCCGATGCCCGTGACCAAGGTTGGCGGCGTCCTGACCCATATCGAGGGTGGCCGGACGGTATGGGCTGCTAACCACCAGCCGGCCCTGCTGTTCCCGGCGGCGGCGGTGACGCCGGAGGTCAGCATCTGGTTTCCGCACCTTCAGACCGGGAACGCGTACGCTTACGCCAACTCCTCTGGCGGTCCATTCGCCCAGAACGTGGCCGCAACCTACATCACGGCCGTCCCCCAGGAGTATGACAGCGGCCTTCTCGGCCCGATCGCGGTGCTGCCGGACGGCTGCAACTACTTTCGAGCCGAGGCCTATCTCGCAAGGACCAGCAGCCCCTATGGCTTCATGGGGTCCGTTCCTCGCGGGGACCCCGGGGCCACCATACCGAAGCTGATCGCCGAAAGCACATGGGTGGCACTCGACGGTGCAGCAACGATGCTGGAGCAGGTCAGCTCCCTGCGGCGCATGTTCCGCTTGGAACGCCTGGGCAATGCCGTCTACCTGCGGGTCAAGCAGTCGGTAAACAACGGCGGCTTCCAGTTCAACTGGCTTCCCGGCAACTCGCCCACCGGCGGCGCCGGCCAACAGCTGACCGGCTGGACCTATGGCGGGCCCGCGCTCGCTGCCTATGGCTGGCCCTTCTACGAACGGGACGCCCGGGCCGGTGGCACCATCAATCGGGGCCAGGGCAACCAGCTGCCTGTCGACGATATCACGAACTTCTCGTCCACCTGGACGGGGCTACTCCGCATAACTCCCGGCTACATCAAAGGCTGACACCATGCCGCTCTCGCAAGTCGATCCCTACTACCGTGCCGGCACCGCCACCTTTGGCGCCACGGCCGTCGTCACTGGGCAGGGCACCGCCTGGCTGACCAACGTCGAGCCGGGCGACCAGATCTTCAACCGGCTCGGCCAGATGGCCGTGGTGCAGAGCGTCGACAGCAACACCCAGATCACGCTGGTGGCGCCTTTCGCCGGCACGGCGCAGACGGCGCAGGCTTACACCATCTACCGGGTGCCGGATTCGGTGCGGCTGGAGAACTTCAGCCAGCGCATGGTCAATCTGTTGCAGGGCGGCGTGCTGACCACCCTCGGCAATCTCGACGGCACCAATGGCGACAAGGGCCTGATGCTCAATGGTGCGGGGTCTGCAACCACCTTCCCGCTGACCGCCTTTGGCCGAAGCCTCGCCGCCGCCATCAGCGGGGCAGCTGCCTATGGAGCGCTTGGAGCGATCCCGAACGCACAACTGCCATCTCGCCTTGGTACAACCGGTAGGGCCATTCCGAGCAACAACTACGATCTTGCTTTCGAGAACGGGTTCTATGCTGGAGCAGGTGCGTCTGCGGTCAATGGGCCGCCCGGCAATGCTGCCTATGGCCCGCTGCTGGTGCTGGGTACGGCCAGCTCGAACTACATGGTTCAACTGGCGTTCTTCGGTACCGCCGCCACTGGGGTCATTGGCTATTGGCGCGGGACCAACAATCAGGGCGGCACATGGTCGGCATGGACCCCGCTGCATGTCGAAACCGGCAGCAACGCCAACGGGCGCTATGTCCGGCTTCCGGACGGCACGCAGATCTGCTGGTTCAGCTACAACATCGGCATCATCACGCCCGGTGCTTATTACGACGTCAGTGGCTCCTTCCCCGCGGCATTCTCAAGCACCACTGACCTGCGGCTGTTCTGCAGCGTCTCGGCGGTGAACACCGGTCCTTCCGCGACATTCCAGAGGCTGACCAAGACCAGCGTCAGCGCCTGGAGCGCCCTGGCGACGCAGAACGTCGCCGGCACCCTCACCTTCGACGCCATGGCTATTGGACGGTGGTTCTGATGCGCATCACGTTTTCACCCATCCGCTGGGACCGCACGCTCGAGCTGGAGAAGACCTCGGGCGACAGGCTCCGCATCAATGGCGAGCTGTTCAACTTCAACACGCTTCCGGAGGGCGGCACCATCCCGGCCGGGGCCATCCCCAGCGACTGGATCGTGGGGCCGGTGGAGAGGGTGGATGGCGAGGTTTTCCTGACCCTGAACCTGCCGCACGGACCGCTGCCCCCGGGCAAGGCAGCCGTCGCCCCGCCGACCATCACCGTGACAGCGGATGGCCCGATCGCGGTGCCAAACGAGGAGCTCGCCGATGTGGTCGCCTGACCCTACCCAGTTCATCACCGCCGAGCAGAAGGCTGCTGAGGCTCGCGCCGCATGGGTGCTGTGCGTCAAAGCCGAGTGCCGCCGACGCATCCTGCTGATCATGTCCGAAGACCAGCAGCGGAACACGCTGGCGGCGGGGCAGGCGGCAGTGATGCAGCACGGCCCTGATCCGGCAAACTGGCCGGAGCCGCTTCAGCAGCGTCAGGAGGCAGCAATGTCGGCCTGGTCCGAGATCGAGCGGCTGCGGGCGCGGTCGAATGAGATCGAGTTGATGGAGCCGATGCCGGCGGATGTGAGCGACAACGAGCTATGGGGCTCTGCGGCTCTGCGCTAGACGTCTCAACTTTTATTTGCAGACCTGAGGGCTAAGGGACTAGTCATCTCCCGCTGAGGGAGTGCGGCATGCTTAATCAACAGCCTGAGACCGTGGAGGACTGGCTTAAGCTTGCCGACAATTACCGTGCAGCATGTGAACTGCTGATTTCGAACCCAGACATGGGGGCAATAGCTTGGTCCCAAGCTGGGTTTGCGTTGGAATGCACAATGAAGGCAGCTATCCACGCTCAGTTCCGGTTCAACAGGTGGCCTGCACAATCGGAGCGGAGAGAACTGTACACTCATGACTTGGAAAAGCTGGCCGGTATTCTAGGCATGACCGTAGAGCCATCTGCCGAGATAGCGCCAGCGTGGGCGACCGTGATACAGTGGCGCCGCACCCATATGTACAACCCTAGCGAGTTTCCGCCTGCTGTAGTCAGGTCGCTAATAGACGCAGTTTTTTCAGAGGAGGGCATGTGCCAATGGATGCGCCGGACCTACCTGCCGAATTACTGACGGCCGGGCGAGAGTATCTAGGATCATTGCGCAACCTAGGACTCCGTCCAGAGCTATTCGCGTGGGGTTACGACTTCCCAGGCGAGAAGTTTTTCTTGTTCCTAGTGTGGCCTGGGATCGATCGGTACGGACCGCTTCAGCTGAACAAGCTTCTCTTCGCCGCTTACAATGCCTCAGCCTTGCCCAAGGCCATCGATCCCTTCCTGGTGCATTGTGTGAGCCCGAAGTCGTCCTTGGCGCGGGATATTCGTTCGCAACTTAGAAATCCGAAGTGGGAAGCAATCCAGACCGGGCGCGAGACCAGCCCTGGTCAGGTTGCGGCAGCTACAGAATTTCGCCGCGAGTGGATCTACGACCGGGCAGATAAGCGCAGCGCGGTCGATGTTACACGCGACTGGCGCCGCTTCACTGAAAGAGTCGGGGCCTTAGCCGCATAGTTCAACCTGTTCATCCAAGATTGTTGAGCCCCGCCACCGAGCGGGGCTTTTCTTGCCCACCAACACCACCCCATCCAACACATAGAGGTTAGCGCTTTTGACGAAGAGCCGCGCCACCAAAGGCCATCCGATGCGCTTTCAGCCTGGCTCTACGTTCCCGGTTGACGTTCTTCCGGCGCTCCGACTGGCGTTCGACCGTCGGCGGCTTTTCGTGGGCTTTTGCCTCGGGTTTTCCTTCGCCCTTCTTCTTAACACGATCGTTGTGCTGCTGGTTTTCTAAGGGCGACGAGTTGTGCAGGAGCGCTTGCCGCGAAAGGAGGTCAAGGGCATCTGAGTAGAACGCTGCAGATGCTCTGCTGTCCGCCACTTGCAAAGCAAAAGCATCGTTTTGCAGCTGGTAGGCCAAAAACGCGACAAACGTCGAGAGCGCCGCAAAGCCCAACACGAGGAAGCGCTCCAACAAACCAGCCAATAGCGGATTGATCGCGGCCGCCTCGCGGACAGCCTGCTGTTTGGATATGTCTTTGCGCTGCGCCCGTTCGGCAATCTCCTTGATCTGCCGAAGTACGGCAGCGCTGATGGGCGGACCCTCCACCATCTCAAGCCCATTGCCGCGATCGCTAAAGACGCCATCGACGATGTTGGCCATCCTCCCGCAGTTCGGGCAGGAAATCCTGTTACCCGAGAGCCGAATATTCATCACGTTCTCGACGTGGATGCCGCCGCGGCCATCGAAAACATAGCCGCAGTGCGGGCAATAAGCAGGAATCGACGGCATTAATTCTCCCCCAAGCCCAGCCATTGGGTCATGGCGAGACGGCTACCGCAACTCATAACATCACCGGAGTTCATCATGGACGCAGCGTTCTTCAACGCCGTGCGATCGCTGCTGTATGGCGGCTCGCTCAATCAAGCACAGGTCGACGCGCTCAACGCCATCGGCGCGGCCTGGGAGCAGTATGGCGACGGCGACGACCGCAAGCTGGCCTACATCCTCGCCACTGCCCACCACGAGACTGGCGGTTTTCGCTACATGCGGGAGATATGGGGGCCGACGGCGGCGCAGAAGCGGTACGAGGGCCGCAAGGATCTCGGAAACACCCAGCCCGGCGACGGCAAGCGCTTCATGGGCCGCGGCTTCGTGCAACTGACGGGCCGGCGGAATTATGCCGACTGGTCGAAGCGCACCGGCCTCGATCTCGTCGGCAATCCCGATTTGGTGGTGAAGCCGGAGATCGCAGCCCGCATCCTGGTGCAGGGCTCGATGCTCGGCACCTTCACCGGCAAGAAACTGGGCGACTACGCCAGTTTCCGCGACATGCGCCGGGTGATCAACGGCACCGACAGGGCAGGGGACATCGCCCTCTATGCCGATCGGTTCCTTGCCGCTCTACTGGCAGTCAAGGAAGGCGTTTCGCTGCCTCCGCAGGACGATATCCCGCACCACCCAGAACAGCCGTCCTCGGGCAGCGCTAACAAGCGCAGCGGCATCCCCGGCTGGATCATCGCTGCTGGCCTGCTCGTGCTGGCGGCGGTCCTCGTCGCACTCTTCACCCCCATCTTCTAGGAGGCCGCTGTGGCCGAGTTCATCCTTGCCTGCCTGGCCATAGCCGCCGGGCTGATCTGTGCTGCCCTGTCGCTGCTCTCTGCCGGCGCAAACCATATGGGCGGCGCCACCAATCCCTCCATGGTGGACCACAAGCCCACCGTCATCTTCGCCGTCATCGCCCTTGCTGCCATCGGCGGCGGCATCTTCATGCTCGTCAACTGAAAGGACCAGCACCATGGGTTTCCTCAACAACGTCGCCGTGCAGTGGCTCATCCGTCGCGTGCCAGAAGTGGCCGGCCTGGTCGTGTTCATCTCGTCCATCATCCAGGCCATCCCGCCCGAGCACATGGCTACGATCATGGCCATTCTGGCAGGGCAGGGTGGTGGCCTCACCATCACCGCCGTGATCGGCCTCGGCCTGTGGGTCTATGCCCAGGTCATCAGCTTCCGGAAGACCACTCAGCCCCAGGTGGTGCAGAAGGTAGCCGGCAAGACCGTCAGCACGCCTCTCGAGGAAGCGCCTGTGGCCAAGGAGCGCATCGAGCAGGTTGTCCCGGCGCCCCGCCGGCGCACGCTGGCTGACATCCTGACGGGGCGGTGATGGACCGCCCGCCCTACGAGGGGCAGGCCATCTGGGTCCAGATATCGCACCGCTTCGGGCCACGCATGCCGGAGTGGTTCATGGCGGGCCACATGACGCTCTTTGGCGTGGCGCTGCTTGTCGCGCCGGGGCTGTTCCTGCAGCCGACATGGTCCGGGTTCCGGGAGCTGTTCTCGTTCACTGGCTGGTCGACCGATGCCATTCAGTTCTGGATGGGCATTGCCATGCTGGCCTTTGGATTGGCCCGCTTCGGTGGGCTGATCGTCAACGGCGCTCGCAAGCACGTCACCCCGCGCATCAGGCAAGTCTCGGCCGGCGTGGGGTGCCTGATCTGGTTCGGCATAGTCTACGGCTTCGCTACCTCCGACGTGTTGAGCACATGGCTCGCCATCTACCCGCTGTTTGGGGTGAACGAGCTCGTGAATATCCACCGTGCCGCGCACGACGAGGGAGAGACGCGGAATGGCCGAACTGGTTGAGCTGCTGCAGAACCTTCCCTTGCCGGCGCTGCTGGTGTTCGCGGCCGTTCTCGCCGCTGTCGTAGGAGTTCGCTTCCTCGGCGTGTGGCAGGGCATGAAGGCGCCGCCGTCAGGCGCTGCCGAGGGCGGAGGGGGACGCATCCTCGGCGCGGTGATCGACAGCAAGAAGGCCGACGAGATCATCGCCGCCCTGAACAAGGTGGCCGGGGAACTTGCCGACAGCAGCGACAGCCAGGTGGAGCTGGCGAATGCCATCCGCGCCAACACGGCGTCTGTGGTGGCGGCTGGCGACGACATCACCAATGCACGGGTCGAGATTCGGGAGCTGACGCGGGAGATCGCCCGATCGGCGAAGTAGGCCGTCGGCTGCGGGAGCGGAAGTGAGGCGGTCTAGTCTGCAAGTGCCTTTAGCACGTCAGGAAACCTGACCACCTCAAGCACCTCGCCAGCGTTGTTGCATATTTCGATCTGCCCGTGATGGAGCGGGCGGCCGGCACGAAGATCCTCAGCCATAATCTCGCGCGCTGATCGGATTGCCTCGGCTCGTGCGGAAACCAATGCCGGCAATTCATGGCCGTCCGGGTCGTCGATGCGTGTACCATCCTCGAGGAGGTTGAGGAAAAACTTCGGCATCAGTCCGGCTCCAAGTTCGGAGTCGGACTGTAACGCGATCAATGGCTTGGTCGGTTCGGAATAGTGCTCGATGTGAAAGACCGCCGCCAGCTGGGCAACGCTGACGACGGTCCTTCGGAGGTCACGAGCTGCGTACCAAATGGGCGTCAGATGGGAGTCGGGGAATTGGCTCCGCAGCCATCAGACAAGTCTCTCGGGTATGGGCCAGTTGCGGATGTGATCGGCAGTAATCTTGTTCTCACTTCGTTCACGGTGGTAGCGCTGTCGCTCTCCAGGAGGAGAGTCGATGTCCACGCTGCGGCAGATGCAGGAAGAAGGTTGGCGGATCACGCTGCACTGCACGGCCGAAGCTGACCGGCGTTGCGCCCATAGCTGGACGCCATCATGGGACCAGTTGATCCAGTACCTGGGCGGCGATGCTGACCTAGCAGCGGATCGATCGGGGCTGGCGAGGTTCAGGTGCGAGCGCTGCGGCAGCCGTGGCGTCACAGTCATCGTCCACCCGCCAGATGACATCGAGCATCGCGCATATGGCGGGCACGCTAACGGCCGCACATCACTCACCTATGAGCAGTCTTTGGCTGCCGAGATGGAGCGCCGCCGTCAGATAAAGCTCTATGGCCTCAGGAGCAATGAGGAAGCTGCAGCGGAGAGCCGTGAGCGGCGTAAGCTGGAGCGGCGGGGAGAGAAGGTCGACACCGGCCTTATCGGTCCTATGAGCCCTTATCCAAGGGGCAGGGCGCCGAAGCGGTGATCTCGTCTAGCAGCGCCTGCGCTTCAGGGCCATCCATCCTGCCGATGATCGGCACCGGACCAAGTACCAGATGCTCGATGAACTGCTGTTTCTCCGCCGCGCGACGGCGCAGCAGATCGGTGACATAAGGCAGCAGCCGCGTTGAGGCTGTATCGGGAACCCGGCTCATACAGCGATTCAATGCACGCCGCCGTTCTGCCGGCAAGTTGTTCAGTGGACGACCTCAGCGCTCCCCATCTTATGCCAAATAAGAAGCCCCGGCGTTTGACCGGGGCTTCAATAGTGTTGCTGGCCAGACTTACCAGGTCTGGCGGTTGTACCAGTCGTCGACGTCGCGGCGGACATCGTCCTTGGCTTTGCCGTAGCGCTCCTGAATTTTGCCCTCGAGCTGCTCGCGGTTGCCGTTGATCTGGGTCAGATCGTCGTCAGTGAGCTTGCCCCACTGCTCCTTCACCTTGCCGGTGATCTGCTTCCAGTTACCTTCAACACGGTTCCAGTCCATTGCTGTCTCCTCTCCATTGATGTGGAGGGTCAACGAGCGGGGTGGGAGGCCGGTTCCTGTGCAAGCCCAAAGCCTCAAAGGGGCGGGATATTGTTCAGGGGCAGTACGCGCGAGGCGTTGAATCGATCGTGATGCGCGGAGCCAACGCCTTCCTTGACGAGGAGTCCGGCTTGAATCATCATGGGGTTAGGCAGGGTACGTTGGAACTCCCTTCAGTTGGCTCAACCTACGGGCAGCCGGCAATCAGACTGCACAGCCGCAATTGGAGCGGCTTACACGGCACCTGGTGGAACGAAGGCCAAGACCTGCCGCCCTTCACTGCTGCCAGCGGTAACCATAAGCTTCGAAGATCGATCTGTGCTCCGCCGGGATGTTGTGGTCCCAAGGAAGCAGTTTCAGACCGGTGTTCTGCACCGCTCCATCGCGCGTGGCCATGATGGGGCGAAGGGCTAGCGCCGGCTCCTGCAACATGGGGAACGCGCCATCCTTGTGAACCGCGTTGTAGAACGAACTGACGATCACGTCTGCGATCTGGCACCCAGCAGTGTTTTTGGCGCTCACCTTCTCGAATAGCCAAGACCCCGCGACATAGGGGTGCACCGTACTCGCTTTCAGGTAAGTGGTGCCAGTCAATGCCTGCCCCCTCAGTTTGTCGAGGTACTCTGCTGTGTGTTCGTAACGAACGCCGCCTGTCTCGGCGATAACGATCTTCATCGGCCGGACTTCGCCGAACCGCTTCGTGCAAGACCTTGCAACAGCCTGCGTCACACGCTCCAGCAGCACGCGTAGGCAGAAGTTGTAGAAGACGTTTCTGCCACCGGCTCTCGCTGCCCTCTCATTGCGATAGCCCCGCATGTTCTGCTTGTGGGATAAGACCACAAATGCCCTGATTGGAAGCTGCCCCACCGCCTTCGCAGCTGATAGGCGCCTCGACGCATCCAGGTTGGCGAAATGAAGCTGGACGACCTCGGGCGCGGCTCCAGCCGCCATCCTGATGTCCCTCACCCAATCCGCGATCTGATGCTCATTCGTGCGCGACACGACGTAACCACCCAGCGCGAACCACTCCGTAGAGCCATTGTCCGATACCTTGGTACCGACGTCCCCTGCCTCGTCGACATACAACACGTACTCGTAGGCAGGACGCTTTTCGGTCATTCCATCTCCGGCACTTCGCCCTGCTGGAACAGAATTACCGGCTCGCCGAACTCGCCGTTCGCCAGGTCGGCAGAGCGCCACCAGGCAATCGCCCCAGCGTACTTCCCAGACGACCATAGGATCTGCGCCTGCTGCCTAGCGGCGGATTCGGACTGCGCCTCGCGGGCCTCAAAGGCCGGTTGCAGTTCGCCTTCCTCGTCGCGGACAAAGGCCAGGTAGACGATGAGCTTGGTGGGTGTCGGCTCGGCCATGCGTCAGCACCAGAACTCGTGACCGTCGGGCCAGCGCCTGGCCAAACCTTCACTGATCAGGATGTCACCAACATCGCGCCCGCCTATCCGGATGGTGGCAAGCATCCGGCCGTAGCGGTCCTGGCGGCCAGTCTCGACCGTGAACTGGTTTGAGTTCAGCAGCTCGAGCAGCCGGGCACTCGCGCGCTTTGCCAAAGCGACCTCCGCCCTGCCGCCGCAGATGTCGTTGTACGGCTCAGGGGTGTCATAGCTCTCCAGGCGGAGGTTCACACCGTTGAGCCAGATGGTGTCGCCGTCGACGACGCAGGTGTGCCGGTCGCGACCGCACATCTGGAATTGGGCAGCCGAAGCTGTTGTTGTCGAGATGAGCGCGATCAGCACGGCGACTAGTACGGTCAGCCTCATTGTGTGTCCGAGATCCCCTGCCTGTGAATCGCGAGCATAACGGCGGGCCCGGTCTTGCCGCAATCCGAACCTCCGTGTTCCCGTGCCACTGGAGGAGGCGGAGATGCGGCTTTCACATATCGCTCGAGGGGCATTGAGTGCCGAGCGGGCGCGCCGGTTGATGGAACTCCGTGGCGTCACTCCCAATGGGCACCCATTGTGGACGCCGCCCGAGGTGGACCCGGTGGTGTCGATCTATCCCGATTATCGCTCCATCTTTCCTTTGCTGACCAGGCGCACCAAGCCAGCCGTATACAGCAAGGCCGGCAGGCTCGGCGTCACCCAGAGGCGGCCCTTGCCCTGGTCCGATAACGAGATCATCCGTCTGCGCAAGGTCTACCCCGCCGGCTCCCGTGAAGAGATATTGACTGCCTTTCCAGGCCGCACGTACGCCGCGGTCGCCAAGGCGGCGAATGCCCGAGGCGTTCATCGGGAGAAGAAGCCGGTGGTGTCTACCGGTAACCGGCTACTTGATCAGGTTCTGGTTCGGGCCAAACTGCTGGGCTACACCCTTGCGGAACTCGACAAGATTTCGCGGTCTCGGTCGTACTTCCGTCGGAGACGCTGGCGCACCAAGTTTGACGAGGTCGCACACTGCCGCGCCGCTCACGCGTTAGGAGGGACGCTAAGGGTGGCGTTCGCGTGAGAATGAACCTGTACTCACCGGAAGAGATGGACCTAATCAGACGGCACTATCCCGACGTTAAGTTGCTGCTACGCATCTTGCCGGGTCGCACAGCGGGAGGCCTGAAGGCGAAGGCGGGAGAGATGGGGTTGCGCTCACGAAGGCCGCCCATATGGACGCTCCGCGAAGAACGCCTTCTGAGGGAGCACTATCCGAACCGGGCGCGCCTCGAAAAGCTTTTCCCGAACCGTACATGGGACGCAATCACGACCAGGGCAGGGGATCTCGGTCTTACCCGCCGCAATCATCGGTGGACCCGATCTCGCGTGACCCTTCTAGCGAAGGGCACCGGTGTGATTCCCAACAAAGAACTCGCAAGCATATTGGGCGTGTCTTTGTCGATGGTGCGCAGCAAGCAATATGAGCTGGATCTCCGGCCGCGGCGCAAGCCGGCTGCCGCCCGAATACCAATGGTGCAAGACATCTTGGAACACGCTCGCGCAAATCAGGTGCCGATGAAGCCGCTTACAGCGAAGTTGGGCTGTAAGAACCTGGTACCATCGATGTGGCACGACACGTTTTCTTTGCGATCAGCCGTTGTTGTCGCTCTACACTTGGGCGGGGAGATCTACGTGGAGTGGAGGGACTGAACGCCACTAGGGGCATGTTGCATCTCATGTCGCATGGATTCGCCGAGGTTGTGAAGAATTGCCCGGAAATGCTGGGAACTGCTGCGCAACATAAATGCGACATAAAGAGGCCGGCGGAGCCGCTCTTCGCATTGTTAAGGGTTTGATATTGATGGGAAATTGGCTGGAGGCCTCGTCCGGAATCGAACCGGAATACACGGATTTGCAATCCGCTGCGTAACCATTCCGCCACGAGGCCTCTGGGCGCCTTCTCAACAGGTTGGTGCTGGGCTGTCAAGATTGCCCAGCAGGTCCGATCGCGAAGCGAGGTCGAAAGCTGTTATTTTGCGGTGGCAGTGAGTTCGGAGCGGAGTGTCAGCCCATCGGGCTCCCATTGATGCCGGTGATCAATGTGGGCGATGGCCCAGCTGAATGCCTTGTGAAGTTCGGGGAGGCTCCGCTGGCGGATGGCCGGCGCGAGCAGTTCGTTCATCGCCATCTTGGCCGGCAGGTGCCCGGAAGGCCCGACGCGTTCGAATGAAACGCCTACGCCAGCGGCTACCCACGCGGCGATTGTCCCGGCGAAGGTCTCGGAGAGCAGAAAAGGTGACCGGCGCAGGATCACCACGGTGACCGCATCGTCTTCGATTGCCTCGGGGCGCAGCACCACGCCACTGGAACTCGGGTGCCACTCGGGCCCGAGAGCGGCGAGGAAGAACCAGCCGCAATACCAGCCCCGGCATGGTTGAGGACGCACTTCATAGACCGTGCAGCCGCGGCCTCTGACGCAGTGCGGACACAGCGTGTTGGAAGGCTTGTCGAGCTCCGGCGAACGGATGGGAATGAACTCGCAGCAGGCGGTGCAGTCGCCGCAGCTTCGATCCCGCAGTCGGTGCAGCATCGCTTCCTCCCCGCGCCCACGCCCGACCGAGAGTGCGGCCAAGACCGGTCAACTGTCCAGTAGCAGTGGACTGTGCTGCGGCGTGGCGCCGTGTCCGCTTGCCACCCACGGTATCGGGGGATATGCACGACCGGCATATGCTTTGAGGCTACGGACTTACCTTCCATGTTCGATTACCAGCGTGCCCGCACCTTCATGGTGGACAACCAGCTGCGCACGAGCGGCGTTAACGATCGGCGCATTCTGGCGCGCATGGGTGAGGTTCCTCGCGAGGCGTTCCTGCCAGAGGGGAAGCGGGAGCTCGCCTATCTCGACAGCGTTCAATGGTTGGGCGAGCCGCGTAGGGGGCGGTTCATGCCGGCGCCGGCAACCTTCGCCAAGCTCCTGCAGCTGGCGGAAGTCGGCGCCGAGGACAGCGTGCTGATCGTTGGCGCAAATGCCGGCTATTCCACGGCAGTCGTCGCCGGTCTGTGTGCCAAGGTGACTGGCCTCGAGCCGGACACCCAGCTGGCGGAGAGCGCTCGCGCTGCCCTGGCTCAACTCGGGATCACCAATGCGGCGGTGGTCAGCGGCGACGTAGCCGCTCTGGGCAAGGATCAGTATGACGTGGTGCTTGTCGAAGGCGCGGTCGGGACCGTGCCGCAGGCTCTGCTCGACCGGCTAGCGGATGCCGGCCGCCTCGTGGCGCTGGTGCGCGACGGCGGCGTGTCGGTGGCGACGGTGTTCGTGAAATCGGACGGCGTGGTTGCATCGCGCAAGGAGTTCAACGCCAGCATGCCGGCCTTGTTCGTCGAGGCCAGCCAACCGGATTTCGTATTCTGACTGTTGCGCGCGAGCCACCGGGCAAGATTACCGTGCGGTGAGAGCTTGGTAGGGGTTGTGCGCTAGCATTGGCAACGCCACTTCGGGCCGATACAGATTTTTGGGTGAATGGAGTAGGGGCGATGAAGTTCAGGGTTCTTGTGGCCGCCAGTACCTTTGCGCTGACGCTCGGCATCGCCTCTAGCGCAAACGCCCAGTCCATCGCACAGGCCCTGGCGGCAGCCTATGATCATGCTCCTGACCTGCAGTCGGCGCTGTTGAGCGCCAAGTCCTCCGCCGAAGACATCGTCCGAGCAGAGTCGGGCAAGCGGCCAACCATTGGTGCTACTTTAGGTAGTAACTACAACTGGCGTGTTGGCCCTGGTGCTGTGGGGCAGGGCGGACAAAACGCCAGCGGGGCGTTTACAGGCAGTGCAACGCTGTCGGCGGGACTAGGCTACCGACAGAACATATTCGACAATTTCCAAACAGAAGCGCAGATCGAGGGGGCTCGGGCGCAGGCTGAGGCGGCCGAGTACCGTATCCGCGATACGGAGCAGAACGTGCTCCTAGATGTCGTGGAAGCTTATATGGACGTCCTGACAGGCCAGCAGCTAGTGGCGCTACGTCAGGAGAATCTGACGTTCTCCCGCGCCCAGCTTCAGTCGGCGCAAGATCGACTCGAAGTGGGCGAAGGAACACGCATCGATGTGGCGCAGGCCGAGGCGCGCCTTGCTCAAGGACAAGCTGCCTACCAGGTCGCTGTAGCAAGTTTGGAGATTAGCCAGGCAACATTTCAGCGGCTGGTTGGAATGGCGCCGCGCAACTTGTCGGTCAGTCATAATTACGCGCAGCTGATACCCAGCGCGCTGCAAAGTGCTATCGCTGAGGCCGAGATGGGGCATCCCGCCATCCTGCTGGCAAAAGCCGGTATAAGGGCGGCGCAAGCAGGTAGTGATGCTGCACAGGCGGCATTCGGGCCCAGTGTATCGGTAAGCGGCAACGTTGGATCATCTTACGTCCTCAGCGAAGGGGGCAGCGGTCCTACAGGGTTGGCAGGATCCCTGGGCATTGAGATTTCGGTGCCGATCTATGCCGGCGGCGCCCTCGGATCGGGTGTTCGCAAAGCTAACATAGAGCAGATTCGATCCGAAGTCGGCGCCATGGGTGCCTACGATCTGGTACGTCAAGCCGTGATCGCCGCCTGGTCCGGCATCCAGAGCGCCGATGCGCAGATCACGGCGGCGCAGGCTGCGGTGAGCGCCGGCCAGGAAGTGCTGGAAGGCGTAATCCAGGAGCGTGACCTTGGCACCCGGACCACACTCGAAGTGCTGAATGCCCAGGCGGAACTCACCACAGCGCGCGAAGGGCTGATCAATGCGTCCTCCGGCAAGGTGGTGGCGACGTTCTCGCTGCTGGCCGCCATCGGCCGCCTGACGGCCGCCGATCTCGGCCTGCCCGTGGAGATCAAGACGGCGGTGCCCTACACCCAGACCGTCGAAGACGTCTGGCAGGAACTGCGGACCGTCGCAGACTGACGCGGGACGATCAGCGGCGGAGGAGGTCACTCGGACTGCCGCTGGTGCCGGGAACACCCACCCACCACAACTTTTGGTGGAAGATGACGTGGACGCCTCGCGAACGATTCCCTTATCGACATGGTGTGTCTAAAGTTAACGGGACGATTCGGAAGCGCTGGCCGATAGCGGCGGTCGTAGTCCGGTCGACCGTGTGAGTATGAGGCGCCCATGAACAAGCCCGCGGCCAAAGAACCGTCGATGGACGAAATCCTGTCGTCCATCCGGCAGATCATTGCGGATGACGACGCGGCGGGTGTAACGCGCCGGCCGGTGTTGCAGGCGGCGCCGCCGCCGATGGAAGCCACCCCGGCACGTCCCATCGCCGAAGATCGTGATCTCGAAGACATGCTCGAGGACATCGAGCCGCTGGCACTCTCGCCGAGCCAGATCGTGGGAACTGAGGCAGATGCCGATAACGATGTCGGCGGCTTCAGCTTCGATTCCATCCTCGCCGACACTGAAAGCGCGGTGGTGCAGGATCCGGTGCCGGACCTTGTCGAGCCCGAGGACGTCCACTTTTCCGAGCCCGAGGTAGAGGACGACCTGCCGTCGTTCGACCCCGCTCCGGCGCGCGCCTTTGAGCCGGAACCCGACCCCGAACCCGTATTGCGGGTGGTGCCGCCGGCCGTCGAAGCCCGGGTAGAGCGGCCGCGGATGTCCGTCGCCGAGGCGGCGCCGCTTCCGGATCCGACGCTGACCAGCGACATGGCGAACGAACTGCTGGAGCCTGCCACCAAGGCGGCCGTCCGCAGCTCGATCGGCAAGCTGTCGGCTCTGGGAATTGGCTCGCCGGGCCTCACCATCGAGGCGATGATGCGCGACATGCTGCGGCCGATGCTGAAGGAGTGGCTCGACGAGCACTTGCCTTCCGTGGTCGAGCGCATGGTCGAGAAGGAAATCGCGCGCATTTCCCGCGGCGAATAGTCTGGCCGGTCGGCCGCGCTGGCTGTTGACCCCGCCCGGCGCATTTGCTTGAAGTTCCGCCACCTGACGGCCCGCCAGCTCGCCCTGGCGGGTCAACTGTGTTTGCGAGTGATCCATGCTTGAAAAGACCTATGAGCCCGCGGCAGTCGAGGCGCGCATCTACGACGCCTGGATCGAGGCTGGCGCCTTCAAGGCCGGGGCAGGGGCGGCGCCGGGCGCCGAGACCTTCACCATCGTCATTCCGCCGCCCAACGTCACCGGGTCGCTGCATATCGGTCACGCGCTGAACAACACGATCCAGGACATTCTGGTTCGCTTCAACCGCATGCTGCACAAGGATGTCCTGTGGCAGCCCGGCACGGACCATGCCGGCATCGCGACGCAGATGATCGTCGAACGGCAGCTGGCGGAGCGGCAGCTTGACCGCCGCAGCATGGGACGCGAGGCGTTCATCGAGCGCGTCTGGGAATGGAAGGCCGAGAGCGGCGGCACCATCATGAACCAGCTGAAGCGCCTCGGCGCGTCGGCTGACTTCGGCCGCGAGCGCTTCACCATGGGCGATCGTGGGCAGGCCGACGACCAGATGGTCCGCGCCGTCACCAAGGTGTTCGTTGAACTCCACAACCGCGGGCTGATCTACCGCGCCAAGCGCCTGGTGAACTGGCATCCGGGACTCGAGACCGCGATCTCCGACCTCGAGGTGGAGAACATCGAGGTCAAGGGCCACATGTGGCACCTGCGCTATCCGCTGGCGGACGGCGTGACCTACCAGTTCCCGATCAAGGACGAGCACGGCAACGTCACTGGCCACGAGACCCGGGACTACATCATTGTCGCGACTACCCGCCCGGAGACGATGCTAGGCGACTCCGGTGTTGCCGTGCATCCGGAAGACGAGCGCTACAGGGACCTGGTCGGCAAGTTTGTCGAACTGCCCCTCGTCGGGCGCCGCATCCCGATCGTCGCCGACGAGTATGCCGACCCCGCTCTCGGAACGGGTGCCGTGAAGATCACGCCTGCCCACGATTTCAACGACTTCGAGGTGGGTGCTCGTAACGGGCTTGAGCAGATCAACGTTTTCACCACCCGTGGTGCCATTGTCGACGCGGAGTTCATCCCGGCCCGCTATCGCGGTCTCGACCGCTTCGCAGCACGCAAGGCCATCGTGGCCGATCTCACCGCCCTGGCGGAGGACAATCCCACCCGCGGCCTCGATCATGTCGAAGACAAGAAGATCATGGTCCCGCACGACGAGAAGTCCAAGCTCGTCGTCATCGAGCCGTTCCTGACCGACCAATGGTGGGTCAAGGCCGACGTGCTGGCGCAGCCGGCCCTGGCGGCGGTGCGCGAGGGTCGCACCAGGTTCGTGCCGCAGCAATACGAGAACACCTATTTTGCCTGGCTCGAGAACATCAAGCCGTGGTGCATCTCGCGCCAGCTCTGGTGGGGTCACCAGATCCCGGCCTGGTACGGGCCGGAGGGACATGCCTTCGTCGCGCAGAGCGAGGCCGAAGCTGCCGACGCCGCATCCGCTCATTACGGCAAGGTCGTTGAGCTTCGCCGCGACCCGGACGTGCTCGACACCTGGTTCTCGTCAGGGCTGTGGCCATTCTCGACGCTGGGCTGGCCGGACGAGACCGCAGAGCTCAAGCGCTACTATCCGACCGACGTTCTCGTCACCGGCTTCGACATCATTTTCTTCTGGGTTGCCAGGATGATGATGCTCGGTCTTGAATTCCTGGGTGAGGAGCCCTTCCACACGGTCTACATGCACGCTCTGGTCCGCGACGAGAAGGGCCAGAAGATGAGCAAGACCAAGGGCAACGTCATCGACCCGCTCAAGCTCATCGATCAGTACGGTGCCGACGCCACGCGCTTCACGCTGGCGGCAATGGCGGCGCAAGGGCGCGACCTGAAGCTCTCGATCAACCGGGTCGAGGGCTACCGCAACTTCGTCACCAAGCTCTGGAACGCCGCGCGCTTCCTGGAGATGAACGAGTGCCGTCGCGTCGACGGATATGATCCGCGCAACAACCGGCTCCCGCTCAACCGCTGGATCGTGGGCGCCACGGCCCGGGCAACGGCCGCGGTGACACGCGGCATCGAGGACTACAAGTTCAACGAAGCTGCCAACAGCGCCTACGATTTCGTCTGGGGCACGTTCTGCGACTGGTATGTCGAGTTCGCCAAGCCCGTGTTCAGCGGCACCGACGAGGCGGCCAAGGCTGAGACGCGCGCCACTGCCGCCTGGGCACTGGACCAGATTCTGGCGTTCCTCCATCCGTTCATGCCGTTCGTGACCGAGGAATTGTGGGCGGAGACCGGCAAGTTCGGTGCGGCGCGTAGCGGCGTGTTGGCGCTCGCCGACTGGCCAAAGCTGGACGGTCTCGAAGACGCCGATGCCGATGCAGAACTCGGCTGGCTGATCGAAGTGATCACCAGCGTGCGCTCCATCCGTGCCGAGATGAACGTGCCGGCAGGCGCCAAGCTGCAACTGGTGTTGGTTGGGGCAGGGGAGGAAACCCTGCGCCGCGTCGTCGCCGGAACGGCCCTGATCACGCGCCTGGCACGACTGGAGGCGATCTCGCCGCAGTCGGAAGTGCCGGGTGAGTCTGCCCAGTTCGTGGTCGGGGAAGCGACCTTCGCGCTGCCTCTGTCCGGGGTGATCGATCTCGGCGTGGAACGGGCGCGGCTCGACAAGGAAGTCGGCAAGCTCGATGCCGAGATTACCCAGATCGACAAGAAGCTCGGCAACGAGCAGTTCGTCGCCAAAGCGCCCGAAGAGGTGATCGAGGAGCAGCGAACGCGCCGAGAGGCAGCATTGGACCGGCGCACCCGCGTCGTCGATGCGCTGGCCCGCCTGAAGTAGACGGCTCCATCAGGGGCTTGATGGCGGGGTAGCCAAGCTGCCCCGCCGTCGCTTGTGCTGATTCGGCAACAACGATCCGGATTCCAGCTAAACCCGACTCGCAGCAACCTTTTGGCGATGTTTGTCGCCACAATCTGCCTCTAGACGATGCTGGACATCTGGGGGCGGATGGCTGTGCGGCGTGCCTGAATGGCACTGCGTTCGATCGTCGCCTCACGATGCATCTGATCGACTGACGCGTGGAAACACGTGCGGCAAACTCCGAACGAGCTCGGTGCGCACACCGGGTGCGCCGCTCCAAATGCGGTCACAAACGGGGTTTACCGAAGTCTTAACGGCAGGTCCTCGCAGGGGCCGGCCATGAAACAAGGGTTGGTGCTGCCGCTCGTTGGCGCGCCGACACATTGCCCGCCGAGCGGGTGTTCAACGTGTCCGTCGCAGACGGACTGAAGGAGTGGCATGCGGACCGTTAGGGGTTCATCCCTGCTTTCCGTACTGATGACCGGTTTGCTTGCCGTTCAGGCGGGCGCGGCCCTGGCGCAGGAAAGCGTCATCGTCTACCCCGAGGCTATCCCAGTGGAGGGATTGCCGGTGATCGGCCTGGCCGCCGGAAACAGGCCCGCAGGGGCGCCCCGCCTCCCGCCCGTACCTGGCGAGACCGCCATGGATGCTGCCTTGAACATGGCCAACATGCTTGATGGCGCGGGTGGCGGTGTGTCGAGCGACGCCTATGTGGCTGCGCTGGAAGATGCTGCTGCTGCCGGCCAGCCCATGGCCATGTGGCAGTTGGGCACCATGTACGAGAACGGGCAGGGCGTGGCCAGGGACCCGGTCAAGGCGTTCGGTTACTTTGCCCAGATCGCCAATCAGTACGCCGATGCCGCGCCTCGGGGCGTCGAAGCCGACATCGTGGCGCGCTCGTTCGTCAAGCTCGGCGACTACTATCGCGAAGGCGTGCCGGATGCCGGCGTGTCGCAGGATCGCGAAGAGTATTACCGCGTGCTCCAGCACGCCGCGTCCTACTTCGGGGATGCCGACGCACAGTACCAGCTGGGCGTGCTGTTCCAGCAGGAAGACGGCCCTGGTGTGAGCGCGGTGATGAGTGCCCGCTGGTTGCGTGAGGCGGCTGGCAAGGGTCATTGCCTGGCACAGGCGCGTCTGGGCGATTTGCTGTTCAACGGTCTTGCCGATTATGAGGCTCGGCCGCTGGAAGGGCTGATGTGGCTGAACCTTGCGCAGATCCGCTGCGGGGCCAGCAATGATGCGGCCTGGATCGGCGAGTTGCTGTCGCGAGCACAGTCCGTCGCGGCGCCCGAGGACCGGACGGAAGCGCAGGCCCTGGCCAGCAGCATCGCGCCGCAGTTCGCCGGGTTCTAGAAGGTAAACTCACCTTCGACGGGAACGTGGTCGCTGGGCTTGTCCCAACCGCGGACGTCCTTGTGCACCACCACATCCTCCAGCCGATCGGCAGCCTGTGGCGACAGCAGCAGGTGGTCGATGCGGATGCCGGCATTGCGCCGCCAGGCGCCCGCCTGGAAATCCCAGAAGGTGTAGGCCGGCTCGTCTGTTACCGAACGAAGCGCGTCGGTCAGCCCGAGGTTCTTGAGTGTGCGGAACCGCTCCAGGCTCTCCGGACGATACAGGGCGTCGCCCCACCAGCCTTCGGGGTTGTGGGCATCAATGGGTTCCGGAATCAGGTTGAAGTCGCCGAGCAACACGAACGGTTCCTCGAGCTGCAGTCTCTGTTCGACATAAGCCTCCAGACGGCGCATCCAGCTCAGCTTGTAGGGGAATTTCTCGGTGTCCACCGGATTGCCGTTGGGCAGGTAGATGTTGCAGACGCGGATGGCGCCGGCTTCCAGGGAGAATACGCCCTCGATCAGCCGCGCCTGGTCGTCGCCGTCGTCACCCGGGAGGCCCCGGCAGACTTCATCGAACGGCAGGAGCGACAGGATGGCAACGCCGTTCCAGCTCTTTTGTCCGTGCGTTTCGACATTGTAGCCGAGCGCCTCGATCTCCAGGCGCGGGAAGCCTTCGTCGACGGTCTTGATTTCCTGGAGCACGACGATGTCTGGCTTCTCCTCCGCGAGCCAGCGCAGCAGTGCTTCGAGGCGAGCTTTCACGCCGTTGATGTTCCAGGTGGCGATGCGCAGGCCCATGGTGGTCTCCTAGAGCACGAATTCGGCATAGGCCGCGTTGCGAACCTGCCTCGGGTATCGCCCGAGGCATCCCTCGAAGGCGGTGTTGCTCATGCACAGTATGGTAACCTCGTTGAGCGGGTCCACAAGCCAGGAATGGCCGTAGACCCCACCCCAGTTGATGGTTCCGGGCGCTTCTGGCGTCTGGGCCGCCTCCGGGTCCGCGACAATGGCACCGAAATAGCCGAAGCGTTGTCCGGCATCGTCGCGGGGCAGGTCGCCGATGCGGTTGGAGAAGGCGGAAGTCACTGTCTCCGGCCGAAGGATGGGCGCGCCACCTTGCCGAAGCGCCTCGAGGAAGCGGAAGATGTCGTCTGGCGTCCCGGCCATGCCGGCACCACCGGATGGAAACGCCTGCGGATCGAAGATGCGGGAGGGAGAGAAGGTGGTCGGTCCGCCGAGATGGTTGTGGAGGACATGCGGATCCTCCATCGGCACTGGCTCGGTTTCGCCATCGGCGTAGGGCTTCGCGAGGCGCTGCGGGTCGGCAACGAAGTAGCCGGTTTCCTCCATGCCGAGCGGGCCAGTCACGTGGGTCGCGACGGCCTCGCCGAGGGCGCCGCCGTGTACGCGCGCCACCACGGCGCCGAGGACGTCCGTGGCCACCGAGTATTGCCAGCCTGTCCCGGGGGCAAAGCTCAGCAGCTGTTCGGCGACCAAGGCGGTGTTCTCATCAAGCGTCTGGCCGCGCGTCGGCCCGAGTCCGGTGCTGATGTGAGCGGGGTATGTGTAGCTCAGGCCCGCCGTGTGCGTGAGCAAGTGGTGGATGGTCACGACGGGTGCGGTGCCGTCCGGAAGCTTGGGCTGAAAATAGGGGAGGTGATCCGCGACAGGATCGTCCAACCGCAGCAGGCCCTTGTCCACCATCGCCAGTGCAGTGGCCGCGATCAGCGGCTTGGTCACGGATGCCAGGCGATAGATCGCATTCTCTGGCATGGGCACGCCGGCCTCACGGTCGAAACTGCCAGCGGCGCGGCGGTACACGACCTCGCCTCCGCGGGCAACGATCACCTCGGCGCCAACGATACGCCCGCCGGAAATCGCGGCGTCCATCACCGCATCGATCCTGTTGCCCATGATGCCTCCTTGATCGGGTGCACCATGGCGGATTCGCTGGAATGAGTCTGCCGTCAGGCGCCCTCCTCGCCAAGTTCCCGCTGCCGCTGCAGGAAGTTCGCCGCTTCGCTGTAGCGATCATGCAGACGGCGGAAACGACGGAGCGTATCTCCCGGCAGGTCGAGGTTCGCGAGTTCGTCGTGCAGGGCCTTGAGATCCGCCTCGATGGCCTGCATCTCGTCGAACAGATGGGCGATCTGGGCCTCGGTCAGGCGAACGACTGTTGCCATCTCCTCCTCCTTTTGGCGGCAACCAGCAGGACGGGCGAAGGGTTCCAGCGGAGAATGATCGGGCTGTTTAGACGGCGAAACTCGTGCCGCAGCCGCAGGACGCCACGGCATTGGGATTGCGAATCTGGAAGGACTGCCCGATCAGGTCGTCGACATAGTCGATCTCGGCGCCGCCCATGAATTCGAGGCTCAACGAATCGATGAGGACGGTCGCGCCATTCTTGGACAGGACGACATCGTCGTCCGTCGGCGTTTCCTGGACGAGGTTGTATTCGTACTGGAAGCCGGAGCATCCGCCACCCGCCACCGAGATGCGCAACACCGTGCCGTCCGGCTCCTTGGACAGGATACGGGAGACGCGCTTGGCGGCGCGGTCAGTGAGCACAACCTGCGGGGAGACGAGGGTGGCAATATCGCTCATCGGACTTCACAACCGTAATGTCATAACAGTTGGCTGAAGATAGGCACTTCGCCTGCCGTTGAAAAGGGTAGCGCCGCGCACATGATCGATACCGCGTCATACGCCAGCAAGCCGGAGCTCTCCCTCGGGCGCCTTCACGGCACAGGGCCGAGCCCCACCCGGTCCGAGTTTCAGAGGGATCGCGACCGGATCATTCATTCGACCGCGTTCCGTCGGCTGCAGAACAAGACACAGGTGTTCCTGCAGCACGAGGGCCGGCACTTCCGCAATCGGCTCACCCACACGCTGGAAGTCAGCCAGATGGCGCGCTCGATCGCCCGAGCCCTGATGCTCGACGAGGATCTGGCGGAAGCGGTGGCACTGGCGCACGACCTCGGCCACACGCCGTTCGGCCATGCGGGCGAACGAGCGCTCGACCGGGCGATGTCGCCCTATGGCGGCTTCGACCACAACCTGCAGGCGCTCCGCGTCGTCACCCTGCTCGAGAGCCGCTATGCCGACCACGACGGTCTCAATCTCACCTGGGAGACCCTGGAAGGCATCCTTAAGCACAATGGCCCCTTGCTGGACCCCACCGGCAAGACCGTCGGCCGCTACGCTGATCACGGGCTACCACACGGGCTGGACCAGATTCCAACACCCGCCGACCTTCGCCTCGACAGCCATGCTTCACTGGAAGCGCAGGCCGCCGCCATTGCCGACGACATCGCCTACAACGCCCACGACATCGACGACGCCTTGAGAGCGCGCTTGCTGGTTCTCGAGGATATGGCCGACGTGCCGATGGCGGGACCGATCGTGAGAGAAGTGCTGGAGCGTTACCCCGCCATAGATGCCAAGCGGCAGGCACACGAGGTGCAGCGCCGCCTGATCACCCGCGCCATCGAGGACGTGATCGCAGAAAGCGCGGCTGCCATCGCCGCGGCCCGTGTGCAGTCTGCCGAAGACGTTCGTCTCGCGGGCGCCACCCTGATCCGGTTCTCTCCGGCGATGGCGGAGGCCGAGCGGGGCCTCAAGAGCTTCCTGTTCGACAAAGTCTACCGTCACGAGGCGGTGATGGCCCCAGTGCGGCGCAGCGAGCAGGTGGTCGAGGACCTGTTCGCCCGCTACATGGCCACGCGCGACCTGCCGGGCGTCTGGGGCGTGGCCGCCAGAGCCGCAACGGACGACCTCGCAGTCGCCGTCGTGGTTCGTGACTTCATTGCCGGCATGACCGATCCCTACGCCTTGCTGGAGTTCAGCCGGCTGTTTGACGCTCGTCCGGAATTGCTTTAACCCCGGCCCGCTCCCCCGCCCAAGGTTTTGTCATGGACGTCTTCGCCCTGTTCTCCGCGCGTGTTGCCGAGGCAATGCAGCAGCTCTTCCCCGAAGCCGGTGCCGATCTGGTCGCCCGCATCGTGGTGGAGCCCCCGCGCGATCCCGCCCACGGCGATCTGTCCACCAATGCTGCGATGGTCGTTGCCAAGCCGCTCGGGCGCAACCCGCGCGAGGTGGCGACCGCCCTGGCCGAGCGCTTTCGCGACGATGCCGATGTGGCGGCGGTGGACGTTGCGGGCCCCGGGTTCCTGAATTTCCGGCTCGCCCCGGCGGTATGGCATCGGGTCCTGCGCTCCGTGACGCAGCTCGGGCCGGACTATGGTCGCTCGAGCATGGGCGGCGGCGTGCGGGTCAACGTCGAGTACGTTTCGGCCAACCCCACCGGGCCGATGCATGTTGGCCATACCCGCGGCGCCGTGTTCGGCGACGCCCTGGCATCGCTCATGGCCTACTCCGGCTACGATGTGACCCGCGAGTACTACATCAACGACGCCGGCAGCCAGGTGGACACCCTGGCGCGCTCGGCGCTGTTGCGCTACCGCGAGGCGCTCGGGGAGAGCATCAGCATTCCCCCTGGACTTTATCCCGGAGATTATCTCGTTCCCGTGGGGCAGGCGCTGAAGGCCGAGTTCGGCGAGGGCCTGCTGGGCATGCCCGAGGACGAAGCGCTGCCGCTGGTCAAGGAGCGGGTGCTGGCTGCCATGCTCGACCTGATCCGGGCCGATCTTGCCAAGCTCGACATCCACCACGACGTGTTCTTTTCCGAGCGCACGCTGCACGGGCAGGGCGGCGACATCGAGCTCACCCTGAACTGGCTGCGCGAGCAGGGTATGGTCTATGAGGGCCGGCTCGAGCCCCCCAAGGGCAAGACGCCGGAGGACTGGGAAGACCGCGAACAGACCCTGTTCCGGGCCACGGACTATGGCGACGACGTGGACCGGCCGCTGGTCAAGTCCGACGGCTCCTACACCTATTTCGCCGCCGATATCGCCTATCACCGCAACAAGTATCTGCGCGGCTTCACCCACATGGTGAACGTGTTCGGCGCCGACCACTCCGGCTACATCAAGCGCCTGCAGGCAGCGGTGAAGGCCGTCTCCATGGGCGCCGCGGACGTGGACGTGAAGGTGTGCCAGCTGGTGCGGCTGCTCAAGAACGGCGAGCCGTTCAAGATGAGCAAGCGGTCGGGCGACCTCGTCACCCTCGCCGATGTGGTGGAGGAGGTCGGCTCGGACGCCACCCGCTTCATGCTGCTGTTCCGGCGCAATGACGCGGCGATGGATTTCGATTTCGCCCTGGTCAAGGAGCAGACGAAGGACAATCCGGTCTTCTATGTCCAGTATGCCCACGCCCGCACCTACTCGATCTTCAAGACGGCGCAGCGTGACCTGCCGGAGCTCGATACCTCGCCGGCTGCCCTTGCCGCCGCCGATGTGAGCCTGCTGCAGTCCGAAGCCGAACTGGACCTCGTGCGGGTGCTGGCGCAGTGGCCGCGCACCGTTGCCGCCGCCGCGGTGGCCCATGAACCGCACCGCGTCGCTTTCTATGCACATGAGCTCGCGGCTGCCTTCCACGGCTTCTGGGCCAAGGGTAAGGACGATCCGCAGTTACGCTTTGTTAATGGTACGGAGCCGAATCTGACTCTGGCCCGACTCGCACTGGTGGATGCAGTGCGTCAGGTAATTGTGAATGCGCTTGGTATCCTGGGTGTTGCAGCCCCGGAGGAACTTTCATAATTCGGGCGCAAATTCGTGTTGACTCCGCCACGTTGCGCCCCTGCGAGGCGCTCAGGCAGGAACGAGAAAGCGCTGCTTGATGACAGCCAAGCCCCAGCGAACGGACCAGTCCAACACCGCCGATGATCTCATCGCCGAATTGGCACGGCTGATGGCGCAGGAATCCGGGACCGAGAAGCCTGCCGAGCGTCCTGCTTTCGCGCTTCGGATTCCCGGGGAGCCGGTCGCGCCCGTGAGCAGCGTCCCGGCGCCGCGCTTTGACTTCAGCGCTGCCAGGCTTGATCCCGTGGTCACGCCAGCTCCTGTGCCGGAGCCACGCGCGCCCGAGTATTCCACATCCGCCGAGCGCCCGGCGTTCGACACTGGCTCGCCAGCGCCGGCCGAGGCTTCGTCGACTGACGTGCCGGCTACCGAAGATGCCATTGCGCAGCTCATTGCCGCCGAGTTCGCCCACGCTCACCCCGAACCCGAGCCCCGGTCCACCCCGGTGAAGGCCGCTGCTCCTGAGCCAGTCGCCCCGGTGACGGCGGAGTTGCCGGTGCACCGGCCGGATTCCGTGCAGGATCAGTTCCGTATTCCGCCAGTCTTTGGTCTCGGTGGAGCGCCGAAGGCAGAGCCGGCGCCCGTCCCCCAGGTGGTCGCGGCGCAGCGCAACCTTTCGGTTGCGGCGGAGCACAAGCCTTCCGTTGCCGACCCGATCGATGAGATCGAGAGCCTGATTGGCCGCGCCGCTCAGGTTGGGGCCGACCAGCCCGCCACGCAGCAGGAAGAGCAGCTGGTGGAGCCCGTTGTGGATTTCGAACCGGCACCGGTGGAGCAGCCGGAAGTGCGCCCGGCGCCCAGTCCGGCGCTGCGCAGCCTTGCCACGCCAACGCTCAAGCCCCCACCGCAGCCGGCCCCTCGTGGCAACCTGTCCGCCGCTGACGAGACGATCATGGCGGCGGCTCAAGCCACTGGCGCGCAACTCGAGTGGGTCGATGCCCCGGGCGCCGAGGAACTTCCCGCGGAGCGGCCGGAACGCCGTCGTCCTCGCCTGGTGTTCTCCCGTGCCGTGGCTGGTCCGGTCGTCGCACTGACACTTCTGCTGGCAGCCGGGTTTGGCCTTTATTGGGTGCTTGGCCTCGGTGCCCCAGAAGGTCCCGCTCCGCTGCTGACCGCCAGCGCCGAGCCGGTCAAGCAAGTCCCCGAAGTCTCCCCTGAGGCGAGCGCACCGCAACAGTCGGTGGTGTTCAGCGAGATGGCCGGCGGCAACCCTGAAGAGGAAACGCTGGTCTCGCGCGATCAGGCGGAGGTGACCGACGTCGCCATCGCCAGTACGCTGCCGGGTGCCGTGGACTCCTCTGCAAACCGCAAGGTCCGCACGGTCACGGTTCGCCCGGACGGCACGATCGTGAGTGGCGAGGATAGCCTGGCGGGTGGCGCCATCCTGCCGGTCGCACGGCCCAACGTGCCGGAAGTGCCTGGCGCCACGGACGCCAGCCCGTTGCTGGCGAGCACGAATGCTGCGGCCGCAGCGCCGACGTCGGAAGCCGGCGGTGAATTACCGGCGCTGCCTGCCGATGCAACGGACGCCCTGACCCAGGCTGCAGCGACACCACCGGTGACGCCGGTTGAACCCGGCACCTACGTTGCGGCGGTCGATGTCGCGGGCAACCCGATCCCGGGCAAGACTGCGCCGGTGCCGATGCGCAAGCCGCAGTTTTCGGCCGCAGTCCTCGCCGCGGCGGCACAGGCTGCCGTGCCTCAGACGCCGGTCACTGCCAATGCACTGGTTGCGCCTGACGCAACTCAGCAGGCGTCGCTCCCGCCGCCCCCCGCGGCGAATGCCATGGCGCCCGCAGCTCCGGCCGCCTCGGCTGGCGCCGCTCCAGCCTATATCCAGCTGTCGTCGCAGCGGACAGAAGATGCAGCGCGCGCCAGTGCGCAGGAGATCGTGAACCGTTTCGGGCCGCTGTTCGGTGGCGCCAACCTCGAGGTTCAGCGCGTCGACCTCGGCGATCGCGGGATCTTCTATCGCGTGCGGGCGCCGGCTGCCTCGTTGGCGGACGCCAACAACGTCTGCACCAACATAAAGGCGGCAGGCGGCGACTGCTTCACCATGTAGCGCGCCTGCACGGCGTGTGTTTTTGGGAGAGGCGTCGCCCGGCTGGGTGGCGCCTCTGCCGTTTCTGCTCCCGGCTTGACGCTATCACTGGTAGCGGCCATGGATTGAGCATGTTCCCGAGAGCGGCTCCAACCCGATGACGACCGCACCGACTGACTGGCTTGAGCCGCCACCGGCACCGGCCGAGGAGGTCATGCACGTCGATGTGGGTGGCTATGAAGGCCCGCTCGACCTGCTGCTCGACCTCGCCCGTCGGCAGAAGGTGGACCTCGCGGCCATCTCCGTGCTGGCACTGGCCGAGCAGTACCTTGCCTTCATCGAAACCCTGAGGGACCGGCGGATCGAGGTTGCTGCCGACTACCTCGTGATGGCCGCGTGGCTGGCCTATCTGAAGAGCCGTCTGATGGTGCCCCAGGCACCGAGCGACGAGGAGCCATCGGGCGAGATCCTCGCCGCCATGCTGCAGTTCCGGCTGAAGCGGCTCGAAGCGATGCGACGCGTCGCGGCGCAGTTGCTGGAGCGGCCGCGGCTTGGTCTGCAGGTCCATTCCCGAGGCATGCCTGAGCCGCTGGAGGTGCAGCGCCGCAGCCTATGGGAAGCCTCGCTCTATGACCTGCTCAAGGCCTACGCCACCCAGCGAGAGCGCGAGGTCCGGCTGGACTATGTCCCGCGGCAGCGCACGGTCTGGTCGCTCCAGGACGCCCGCGAGATCCTGCAGCGACTGATCGGCGACAGCGCCGAATGGGTCGCCATGGACAGCTATCTGGCCGAATATCTCGGCAAGCCCGAGGAGCGGGCGACGATCCGCGCTTCGACATTCGCGTCGAGTCTGGAACTGGTCCGGCAGGGCGAAATCGACATCCGGCAGACCGAAACCTTCGGTCCGCTGTTGTTGCGCCGGCGGGGTAGGCCTTCGTGAGCACGGATGAGGATCACGGGGAGGTGCTGGAGCGCCAGTTGCGTGTCCTCGAAGCCCTCTTCTTTGCCGCCAGCGACCCCCTGAGCCCGGCCAGCCTCGTGCCCTATCTGGGCGAGGACGCTGATGTCGAAAGGCTCATCGAGGCCCTGCGCCTGCGCTATGCCGATCGTGGCGTGAACCTCGTCCGCCGCGGCGACAAATGGGCTTTCCGCACGGCGGAGGACCTCAACTACATCCTGCGCAGGGAAGAGGAGGAAACGCGGCCGTTGTCTCGCGCCGCCCTCGAGACTCTCGCCATCATTGCCTACCATCAGCCGGCGACTCGTGCCGAGATCGAGGAAGTCCGCGGCGTTGCAACCGGCAAGGGTACCCTCGACCTGCTGATGGAGGCGGGATGGGTTCGGATGCGGGGGCGGCGGCGCAGCCCCGGCCGGCCGGTAACCTATGGCACCACCGAGGGCTTTCTCGATCATTTCGGTCTCGAGACGCTGGCCGACCTGCCGGGCCTTGAGGAACTCAAGGGGGCCGGCCTGCTGTCCGGCCGACTGCCAGCCGACATGCAGATCCCGCTTCCCTTCGACGGCGTACTCCGTGAAGACGAAGATCCGCTCGAGCCGGACGACAGCGGCGAAGATGAACCCGAAGAAACGTGACCGGCGGACGGGAACACGTCCTTGTGTTCCTCGGCGTTTGAACCTATTTCTGACCCATCTATCGCGTGTAACGCGTTCGTATTCGTAGGGGAGACCATCATGCACGCGCCAGGTATTTGGGGCATTCTCGTTGTCGCCGTCGTCGTCATCCTGCTGTTTGGCCGTGGCAAGATCTCCGGCATGATGGGTGAAGTCGCCCAGGGCATCAAAGCCTTCCAGAAGGGCATGAAGGACGAGGACAGGCCAGTCGAGCGCGTGACCACCACGGCCGACACCACCGCCACTCCCGCTGCCGCTGAAGCCGAGAAGAAGGACGCCTGAGAGGGCGTTCACGTCGGCCGGCGCAACGGATGAGGGAATCGTAGCATGCTCGGCTTAGGCTGGACGGAGATGCTGGTCATCGGCATCGTGGCGCTCGTCGTCATCGGGCCTAAGGATTTGCCTGTGGTGATGAACCGCATCGGCAAGGTGGCCGGGCAGATCCGTCGCATGGGCACTGAGTTCCAGCGCGAGATCAATCGCACCACGGGTCTCGACGAGGTGCGCAACCTCCGCAATTCCATCGCTGCGCCCCTGAAGAAGACCACCGAAGAAATCCGCCGCGAGTTCAACACGATGACGCCGACGGGCCCGAAGCCCAGTGGCGCCATCAAGCCGACCGATCCCAACGTCGAGAGCGTGGTCGACGAGATCAAGGCGCGGGCCAACATGCCTGCGGACAAGAGCGTCGACGAGAAGGCGGCCGAGTATGGCTTCAAGCCCTCCGTCGCGCCCAAGACGGCCGAGCCTGTCGAGACGGCTGAGGCGACCCAGCTGGCCAGGCGCAGAAGCCCCGTGAAAGCCAAGGCCGAACCGACGCGCCCGGTGATCACCACGGATCTGCCGCCGGTCGGAGCTGAAACGCCGGCGCAGTCGGAACCAGCGGTTCCCGCCAAGCGAACCCGTCGCAAGTCAGCTGCCTCAACGCTTGAAACAGATGCGCAACCGGTCGAGGCGGTGAAGCCGAAGCGGGCAACCCGCAAGGCTGCTGTCGATGCCGTTGCGGCGACCGCTCAGTCGGAGCCGGCGGCCCCGAAACGTCGACGCCCGGCCAAGCTTAGTGATGGATCCTCCGAATGAGCGAGACCAAGCCCATCGAGGAGACCAAGGTCACACAGGACGAACTCGCCGGCAGCGAGGCGCCACTGCTCGATCACCTGATCGAGCTGCGCAAGCGGCTGATCTATTCGGTGGTCGCCGTGGTGGCGCTGATGGCGATCTGCTTCATCTTCGCCTCGACGATCTACGGTTGGCTGCTGCTGCCTTACCGTGATGCCGTCCCGGACGCGGAACTGATCTTCACCGCGCCGCAGGAGCTGTTCTTCACTTATCTGAACGTAGCGTTCTTCGGCGCGATCTTCCTCGGCTTCCCGGTTATCGCCAGCCAGATCTACATGTTCGTGGCGCCCGGCCTCTACAAGCACGAGCGGCGGGCCTTCATCCCCTACCTTGTGGCGACGCCGATCTTCTTCCTGCTCGGCACGGCGATGGTCTATTTCATCATCCTGCCGATGGCGCTGCATTTCTTTGCCGGCATGCAGACCGACGACATCGTCATGCTGGTCAGCGCCAAGGAATATCTCGGCTTTGCCATGGTGCTCATCCTGGCGTTCGGGGTCTGCTTCCAACTGCCGATCGTGCTGACGCTGCTGGCGCAGATCGACCTCGTCAATGTCGAACTGCTCAAGAAGGGCCGGCGCTATGCCATCGTCGGCATCCTGATCTTTGCGGCCTTCATCACGCCGCCCGATCCGATTTCCCAGATCGGTCTTGCCTTGCCCATGTACGCCCTCTACGAACTCTCCATTCTGTCGGTACGGTTCATCGAGAAGCGCCGGGCTGCGGCTCTTGCCGCACAGGAAGCCGAGCTCTCCGGCTCATCGTCCGAATAGGCTGCCCCGCTTTCCCGCGGGCGCAGCTTCTGTTGCCCCGCGGCGCAAGCAGGCACGCCCTCGGCACGAAGACCATAAGCCTGTAGCCAATCTGGAGGCGGGCAGGGGCCCGCGGACGCCATGTTCGACATCAAATGGATCAGAGCCAACGCCGAAGCTTTCGACGCCGCCGTTTCGCGGCGCAAGAATGTTTCCGTGCGTGCCTCCGATCTCATCGCGATCGACGAACGGCGCCGCGCCGTCATCACCCGTCTCAACGAGGCCCAGGAGAAGCGTAACGCGCTCTCCAAGCAGATCGGCCAGGCCAAGGCGCAGAAGGACGAGGCGCGCGCCCAGGACCTGATGGCCGAGGTCGCACGGCTCAAGGAAACGATCCCTGCGGACGAAGCCGAGGAACGGGCCGTTGAAACTGAACTCCGGCAGGCCCTGGAAACCATCCCCAACCTGCCGCTCGAGGACGTGCCGACGGGCGCTGACGAACACGACAATGTCGAGTATTTCGGCGCCAATGGCACAGCCGAAACCGCGGCCCGTTTCCGGCCCGCCAAACCAACACTGAGCTTTGCGCCCAAGCAGCACTACGAGCTCGGCGAAGCGCTCGGGCAGATGGATTTCGAGGTCGCCGCAAAGCTCTCCGGCAGCCGCTTCGTGGTGCTGAAGAGCCAGCTCGCCCGGCTTGAACGCGCCCTCGGCCAGTTCATGCTAGACTTGCACACGACAGAGCACGGCTACACCGAAGTGCAGCCGCCGCTTCTGGTGCGCGATGAGGCGCTCTACGGCACCGGGCAGTTGCCCAAGTTCGAGGAAGACCTGTTCTTCACCCCGCATGGGGAGAGCCGGCTGGCGCTGATTCCGACCGCCGAAGTGCCGCTGACCAATTTCGTGCGCGACTCGATCATCGCCGAAGAGGACCTGCCGCTCCGCCTCACCGCGCTCACACCTTGCTTCCGCTCGGAAGCCGGGTCGGCTGGCCGCGACACCCGCGGCATGCTGCGCCAGCACCAATTCGACAAGGTGGAGCTCGTCTCCATCACCACGCCCGAGACCTCCATCGACGAACACGAGCGGATGCTCGGCTGCGCCGAAACCGTGCTGCAGAAGCTCGGGCTCCATTATCGCGTGATGAACCTCTGCACCGGCGACATCGGCTTTGGCGCCCGCAAGACCTATGACCTCGAGGTCTGGCTGCCGGGGCAGGACGCCTATCGCGAGATATCGTCGGTCTCGGTCTGCGGCGATTTCCAGGCCCGCCGCATGGAGGCGCGCTTCCGGCCTGCCGGCGAAAAGCAGGCGCCGCGCTACGTTCATACCCTCAACGGGTCCGGCACCGCTGTCGGCCGCTGCCTGATCGCGGTGATGGAGAACTACCAGCAGGAGGACGGCTCCATCCTCGTTCCGGAGGTCCTGCGCCCTTACATGGGCGGCCTCGCCGCCATCGGCGGTCGCTGAGCCATGCGCATCCTCATCACCAATGACGATGGTGTGGATGCGCCCGGCATCGCCATCATGGCCGACATCGCCCGGTCCCTGAGCGACGACGTCTGGATCGTGGCGCCCGATGGCAACCAGTCCGGGGCAGGGCACCGGTTCAGCTTCGGGCGGGAACTCGCGTTCGACCAGCGCGACGATCGCACCTATGCGGTCGTCGGCGGCTCCCCGGCGGACTGCGTCGTGGCGGGCATGACCTACCTGCTGGCCGACCAGCCCGCAGATGTCGTGCTGTCGGGCGTCAACGCTGGGCAGAACCTGGGCGACATCGTCAACTGCTCGGGCACCGCGGCCGGGGCCCGTGAGGGCGCCATGCAGGGCGCCATCGGCATCGCCATCAGCCAGGGCATCAACTACGAGCACGGTCACGAGGTCGACTGGCGCAATGCGCGCCATCACGGCGCCGCCGTCGTCCGGGCCCTGATCGAGGCTGCCGAGGGCAGGGAGCACTACTACAACGTCAACCTGCCGTTCTGTGCTCCGGAAGCGGTCAACGGAATCGCCGTGGTGCCGCACCAGCGATTCTCTCGCTCGCCGTTCCGCTACTATGGCAGCGACAATCCGGGGAAATTCTTCATTGCCATCCCCGAGACCCCGCTTCCGCTGGATCCGGAAGCCGATTTCGAGCGCCTTCGCCGCGGCAACAGCATCACCGTCACGCCGATGCTGCTGCAGCAGACCGACCACGAGCTGGCGGAAACCCTCGCGGCACGGCTGAAGCTCTAGCGTCGCGCCGGCGCTTAACCTTACCCAATCCAGAATCCGCCCGGGCGCTTTTTGCTCAAACTGCAGCGAGTTTAAACTCGCCTTTACCTTACCCGCTTAGATTCAAACTCGTGTTGAGTACCTGCGCACGAGTTTGCTGATGAGTATGCGCTTATCCCGCCCGGCCGCGAAGAACGCAGTTGCCGTGGCCACCCTGATCGTCGGCGCCGTGGCGCTTTCCGGGTGCTCCAGTCTTGGCAGCCGCACCTTTGGCGATCCCGTCACCACCGGCACGCTGCAACAGGCGCCGCCGCAGAGCGTGAACCAGCCTATGCCGCAGAGTCTTGGTGCTCCGCAGACGTTGGTCGCCGAACAGCAGTTCCTGCCGCCCGCGCCGCTCGGCGGCGGTGGCAACTGGAACTCGCAGCCAGCCCCGACCACTCCAATCTGGAATCAGCCGAGCCAGCAGCCGGCATGGAACCAGCCTGCTCCGATGGCGGCCGCATCCGCGCCCACCGTCCAGTCCCAAGACCTTCCTGTACTGAGTTCACCGTCCCAGGGATCCTTGCCAGCCATGCCTGCCCAGACCGCCCTTGCATCGACTGTGCCCGCGCCGTCTCCGGCCGCGCTGGGCACCCTTCCCACCAACTCGTCGGTTCCCACCGTCGCCGCTTCGGCGCCGACGGTTGCTCCGGCCGCCGCTAATTCCAACGGCGCCTACTACCACACCATCGCCAGCGGCGAGTCGCTCTACACCATCGCCCGCCGCTATGACGTGACCACTCAGGCGCTTGTGCAGGCCAACAGCCTCGGCTCCCCTGACAAGATCGTGGTCGGCCAGAAGATCGTCATTCCGGGCCGCTCGGATCTCGCTGCCAGCCAGCCGGTTCAGGTCGCCAGCACCACTCCCGTGGTCGCCCCTGCGCCGCAGCCAGCACCCGCTCCGTCCGCGACCCTCCAGCAGGCCGCGGTCACGCCTGCGCCCGCACCGGCCCCTGTCGCCGCCACGCCGCAGCAACAGCCCGCTCCGACCCAGGTGGCATCCGCTCCCGCTGCGACTCAGCCTGCGGCCCCGGCTCCCGAGCCGGCCATGTCCGGCAGCGACAAGTTCCGCTGGCCCGTCAGCGGCCGTGTGCTGGTCGATTTCGCGGCCTCGCGCGGCACCGGCATCAACATCGAGGCTGCCGAAGGTACGCCCGTGACGGCTGCCGAGAACGGCACCGTCATCTATGTGGGCTCCGGCGTCGAAGGCTACGGCAACCTGGTCCTGATCCGGCACCCCAACGGGTACGTCTCTGCCTACGCCCACCTGTCGTCGATGAGCGTCGCCAAGGGTGCCGTGGTCAATCGCGGTGATACCATCGGTGCCGCCGGCAAGACCGGTTCGGTGACCCAGTCGCAGCTTCACTTCGAACTGCGCAAGGGCGCCACCCCGGTCGACCCGATGCCGCTGCTGAGCTGATCGGAATCTTCCATCTACTGCAAAGGGCCCGGACATGATCCGGGCCCTTTGCTTTGTGCGACATGCTGACGAAAGCGCTAGACCGCCTTGCCCAGCTCGCCGGCCAGGGTTCGTACCAGCTGGATCGCCACGCGGCCGGAGCGTGCGCCGCGGGTTTGCGACCACTCGATGGCCCGCGCGTTCAGCGTCTCCTCGTCCAGTCCAAGGGCGTAGTGGTCGGCATAAGCCTTGACCATGCTGAGAAAGGTCGGCTGATCGCAGTTGTGGAAGCCCAGCCACAGCCCGAACCGGTCCGACAGCGACACCTTCTCTTCAACGGCTTCGCCAGGATTGATCGCCGTCGCGCGTTCGTTCTCGATCATGTCCCGCGGCATCAGGTGCCTGCGGTTGGACGTGGCATAGAACAAGACGTTGTCCGGGCGTCCCTCGAGACCGCCATCCAGAATGGTCTTGAGGGACTTGTAGCTGGTCTCGTCCTTGTCGAAGCTCAGGTCGTCGCAGAAGACGATGAAGCGAGCCGGCTCCTTGCCGATCAACCGCATCAGGCGGGGCAGGGTGTCCAGATCCTCGCGGGCGATCTCGATCAGGATCAACCGTTCGAAGCCTTCACCAGTGCGGCTGGTGATGTCGCCATGGATCGCTTTCACCAGCGAACTCTTGCCCATGCCGCGAGCGCCCCAGAGCAAGGCGTTGTTGGCGCCATGTCCGCGGGCGAACTGCTCGGTGTTGCGCAGCAGGATGTCCTGCACCCGATCGATTCCCTTGAGCATGGCCAGTGGAACGCGGCTCACGCGCGCGACCGGCATCAATCCTCCGGCATCCGCATCCCAGTGGTAGGCGTCGGCGTCGCCGAGCACCTGATCGGGAGGGTTCGCCGCGGACGTTGCCGCCTTCAATGTCGCCGCGATTTCCTGAAGCGTGGCTGCGATTTGGGCGAGCCGGTCGTTGGTATTCAACAGGGCAGTCCTCG
The DNA here is from genome assembly GCA_023431205.1 of Pseudomonadota bacterium. GTDB lineage: Bacteria > Pseudomonadota > Alphaproteobacteria > Rhizobiales > Devosiaceae > Devosia. The sequence continues at coordinate 92,459 of JAEYXQ010000160.1, forward strand.
GGTTGTGCCGCGGCAATCTGCGTAGCCGCGAAGGCCTTTGCAATACGAAGGGTGCAAATGTATAGTCCGCCCGATTTTGTCCGGGGTGCAAGTGCAGCAAGCCCCTCGCGCGTCCAGTCGCGTCGAAGACGATGCTGGTTCTGGCGCTGCCCCATCAAACAAAAAGAATCAATAAGGAGCTCGCCTCATGTTCGTTACGCCCGCCTTCGCGCAAGCCGCTGCCGGTGCCCCGGCCGGTGGAGGATTCGCCGATATTCTCGTCCAGCTGATGCCCATCGTCCTGCTGGTCCTGATTTTCTGGCTGCTGATCTTCCGTCCGCAGCAGAAGCGGCTGAAGGCTCAGCAGGCCATGCTTTCCGCGATCCGGCGCGGTGACACTGTCGTCACCACCGGCGGCATCGTCGGCAAGGTCACCAAGGCTGTGGATGGCGAGGACCTCGAGGTCGAGATCTCCCAGGGCGTGAAGGTCAAGCTGGTGCGCGGCATGGTGGCGGATGTCCGCACCAAGGCTGAGCCGGTCAACGACAACAAGCCGGCCTGATCCGGCCAAGCATTCCACCGGAGCCCCAGGGCTCCGGTTCTTCTTTCAGGGTACATCTCCATGTCCAGTCCGTTCCGCACCGTCTTCGTCCTGATCGTTGCCCTGGTCGGCATCCTGTTCGCGCTGCCGAACTTCCTGCCGAAGGACGTCGCCGAGAGCCTTCCGGGCTGGGTGCCGAGCCAGACCATGGTCCTTGGCCTTGACCTGCAGGGCGGCTCGCAACTGCTGCTCGAGGTGGACCGCGAGGGCATTATCTCGGAGCGCCTGCAGACGCTGCGCCGCGACGTGCGCAACGTGCTCGCCAACCAGAACGGCATCGGCAACATCATCGCAACGGATGAAGCCAACTCCCGTCTGACGGTGGAACTCACCGACGCGACCCAGCGGGACGCCGCTCGCACCGCACTGGAAACCCTTCAGAATACGCTCAGCAATTCCCTGTTCGCCGGCGTCGGCGTTGCCGAGCTCGCCTTCGGCGAGACGGGCGACGGCAAGCTGACGGTGTCGCTCACCGAGGACGGCGTCAACCAGCGTATGAGCTCGCTGGTGTCGCAGTCGATCGAGGTGATCCGCAGCCGAATCGACGAACTTGGCACGACCGAGCCGACTATTCAGCGCCAGGGCGATACCCGTGTTCTCGTCCAGGTTCCGGGCTTCGGCGACTCGGACCGCCTGAAGTCGCTGATCTCGCAGACGGCCCGCCTGACCTTCCACATGGTCTATCCCGGCATGTCCGCTGCGCAGGCAGAGGCGCAGGGGCTGCCTGCCGGCACCATGATCGTGCCCAGCCAGGATGGTGGTGCGGAACTCCTCTACGAGGACGTGGCCATTGGCGGCGAGTCGCTTGTCGACGCCCAGCCGGCCTTCGACCAGCAGCGCGCCCAGCCCGTCGTCAGCTTCCGCTTCGACACCCGTGGCGCCGTGACCTTCGGCCAGATTACCTCCGCCAATGTCGGCAAGCGCTTTGCCATCGTGCTCGACAACCAGGTGATCACCGCGCCGGTGATCCAGCAGCCGATCACCGGTGGTACCGGGCAGATCAGCGGCAGCTTCACCACCCAGAGCGCCAACGACCTCGCAGTTCTGCTGCGTGCCGGTGCGCTGCCGGCTACCCTCGATATCGTCGAGGAGCGCTCCGTCGGCCCGAGCCTCGGCGCGGACAGTGTGCGTGGCGGATTGGTCGCTGGCGTGATCGGTGGCATCAGCACCATCGTCTTCATGCTTGCCGCTTACGGCCTGTTCGGAGTGTTCGCCAACATTGCCCTGCTGCTCAACATCACCCTGGTGATCGGTGCCCTGTCCCTCCTGGGAGCGACACTGACGCTCCCCGGCATTGCCGGTATCGTGCTGACCATGGGTATGGCCGTCGACGCCAACGTGCTGATCTTCGAGCGCATGCGCGAGGAGCGCGCGGCCGGGCGATCGATCATCCAGGCTATCCAGTCCGGCTTTAGCAACGCCATGAGCGCGATTCTGGACTCCAATGTCACCACGCTCATCGCGGCGGTCGTGCTGTTCTACCTCGGCTCCGGCCCGGTACAGGGGTTTGCGGTGACGCTGGCCCTCGGCATCCTCACCACCCTGTTCACTGCCTACTTCGTCACCAAGCTGATCGTGCTGCGGTGGTACGACTGGGTCCGCCCGAAGCAGTTGAAGGTCCAGTTGCTCAAGCTGATCCCGGACGAGACCCGACTGCCGTTCATGAGCTGGCGCAAGGTCGCCATCATTGCCTCGGTGGTTCTGTCCATCGCTTCGGTTGGTCTGACCTTTGTGAACGGGCTCAACCTTGGCATCGACTTCAAGGGCGGCACATCCATCGAGGTGCAGCACCAGGCCGGCCCGGCCGATCCGGGCCTCATCCGCACGCGCCTGGGCGAGCTTGGTCTGGGTGACGTGCAGGTGCAGGGCTTCGGCACGCCCGAAGATGTGCTGATCCGCATCGAACTGCAGGATGGTGGTCCGGAAGCTCAGCAGGCTGCCGTGGACGCCGTGCAGCAGACGCTGTCCACCGAGAACTATGAAGTGCGCCGCGTCGAGGCCGTCAGTGGCACCGTCTCGGGCGAGCTTGCCATGACCAGTACCATCGGCCTGTCGGTGGCGGTGCTCGGCATCCTGATCTACCTGTGGTTCCGCTTCGAGTGGCAGTTCGCCGTTGGGGCAGTGGTGTCCACCCTGCACGACGTGGTGCTGACGCTGGGCTTCATCGCCCTCACCGGGATCGAGTTCAACCAGTCCAGTATTGCCGCAATCCTGACCATTGTCGGCTACTCGCTGAACGATACGGTGGTGGTGTACGACCGCGTGCGTGAGTTCACCCGCAAGTATCGCAAGATGCCGCTGGTGGATCTCCTGGACAAGGCGATCAACTCGACGCTGTCGCGTACGGTCCTCACCGGTCCCACCACGCTGTTGGCCCTGCTCGCGCTGGCGTTGTTCGGCGGCGAGATCATCCAGAGCTTCGTCCTGCCCATGATCTTCGGTGTCGTCGTCGGCACGTACTCCTCGATCTTCATCGCCGCGCCCATCCTGGTGAACCTCGGTCTGCGCTCGCCGCGCGAGGACACCAAGGCCGAGGCCGGCGAAGCAGTCGACACCACGCCGGCGGTGTAGCCGTGATGGAGCCTGAAGGCGGGCGCAAATACCCCCAGCAGGTGGGCATCGACGCCTATGGCAATAGCGGTTTCCGGTTCGCGGGCATCTCGCACCGGGGATCGCTGCTCTGCCTTCCCTCCGGAATGGCGGCCTGGCAGGTCCCGGCCGGTCCGTTGACGCTGGACGCCTTGCGTCCGGCGCTCGCTGAAGCCGATGCCATCGATGTGCTGCTGATCGGCCTCGGCATGGACATCGCGCCACTCGCAGCCGACATACGGCAGGCCTTCCGCGAGCACTCCGTGATCGTGGAGGGCATCGCAACCGGTGGGGCGGTACGGACCTACAACGTCCTCCTCGCCGAGCAACGCGCCGTGGCCGCTGCGCTGATCGCCGTCGACCGGGTGCGTTGATGGCTTCCGACAGTTTTGCCCACGCCGCTTCGGCCCTCAAGTCAGGGGATCGCGACCGCTACCTGTCGACGCTGGTGCTCACCGGCTCCGAGAGAGATGCCGTCACCGCGCTCTATGCCTTCAACGCCGATGTTGCTGCCATTCGTGACCGGGTCTCGAACCCCGCTCCGGGTGAGGTACGGCTGCAATGGTGGGTCGATGCCATTGAAGGTACCGAACATGGTGCAATTCGCAGCAATCCGGTTGCAGATGCGCTCCTGCAGGTAACGGAACACAACCAGATTCCCGCAGGAACGCTGCTGCGGCTGCTCAATGCCCGCCGTTTCGATCTCTACGACGATCCCATGCCGGACGTGCCGAGCTTCGAAGGCTATGCTGGCGAGACCGCCTCGACGCTCTACCAACTCGCAGCCATGATCCTCAATGGCGGCAATGCCTTGGAGGCCGGCGATGCCGCCGGACATCTGGGAGTCGCCCACGCCCTGATCGGCCACCTTCGCGCCTTCGGCCGCGTTTCCGCCCAGGGCCGCATCATGCTGCCCTGGTCGGTTTTTGCAGCAAATGGGGTGCGCGAAGGCGAAATATTCGCCCGCACCGAGAGCGAAGGACTCATCGAAGCCCTTGGCCAGCTCGGCGAAATGGCCGCCGACCATCTCGCCCGCGCCGAGGCTGCCATCCCCGGCCTGCCATCAAAACTCAGGCCCGCCTTCGCGCTGGCGCCGGTCCTTCGGCGCCAGCTTGAGCTGCTGAACCAACGTACCGACAGCCCCTTTGCGCCGGCCCCGGACGACCCGGACTGGCGCAAGATCACCCGGCTCATGTGGTGGAGCTGGCGCGGGCGCTAGGCGTCCGCGGGCACCAGCCCGGCTTCCGCCCACGGCTTCAGATCTTCCAGTGCCCGCGTGGTGATGGCCCGGCGCTTGGCCATGACCTTGTCGTTGCCGCGCCACTTGGCCGCGCCTTCGGGGCGGCTGACGCTGATCGGCGGGAACAGGCCGAAGTTGACGTTCATGGGCTGGAAACTGCGGGCACCGCTATAGCTCTCTGCCTCGAGGTGGCCACCGGTGATGTGCGCCACCAGGGCACCGAGCGCGGTCGTGGCCGGCGGCATCGGCAGGTCGCGTCCGGAGACCTCGGCGGCAGCGAGCCGCCCGGTGATCAGGCCGACAGCGGCGCTCTCGACATAGCCTTCCACCCCGGTCACCTGTCCGGCAAAGCGGATGCGCGGATCGGCCTTCAACTTGAGGTCGGGTCGAAGCACCTTGGGGGAGTCGATGAAGGTGTTGCGGTGCAGCCCGCCGAGACGCGCGAACTGCGCGTTCTCGAGCCCCGGGATCATGCGGAAGATCTCGGTCTGGACGCCGTAGCGCATCTTGGTCTGGAAGCCGACCATGTTCCACAGCGTGCCGAGAGCATTATCCTGGCGCAATTGCACGATGGCGTAGGGCTTTACCGTGGGATTGCGGGGGTTGGTCAGCCCCACCGGCTTCATCGGCCCATGGCGAAGAGTCTCGGGGCCGCGCTCGGCCATGACCTCGATCGGCAGGCAGCCGTCGAAATACGGGACCTTCTCCCAGTCCTTGAACTCGTGCAGCGGCGCAGTCTTCAGCGCCTCGATGAAGGCATAATACTGGTCGCGGTCCATCGGGCAGTTGAGGTAGTCGGCGCCGGTGCCGCCAGGCCCTGCCTTGTCGTAGCGCGACTGCTTCCAGGCGATCTCGTGGTTGATGCTGTCGTAGTGGACGATCGGCGCAATGGCATCGAAGAAGGCCAGTGAATCCTCGCCCGTCTTCGCCAGGATCGCCTCCGCGAGGGCGGGGGAGGTCAGCGGTCCGGTGGCGATGATGACGTTCTGCCAGTCCTCGGGCGGCCAGCCGGCCACCTCTTCACGAGCGACGGTGATGTTGGGGTGGTTGTTCACCGCCTCGGTCACCGCAGCGGAGAAGCCGTGCCGATCTACCGCCAGCGCACCGCCGGCCGGCAGCTTGTGCTGGTCGGCCGCGCGCATGATCAGCGAGCCGCAGCGCCGCATTTCCTCATGCAGCAGCCCAACGGCGTTCTGCTCGTGGTCGTCGGAGCGGAAGCTGTTGGAGCAGACCAGTTCGGCAAGGCTGTCGGTCTCATGCGCGTCGGTAGGCTTTACCGGCCGCATCTCGTGCAGGATGACCTGGGCACCGGCCTCTGCGGCCTGCCACGCGGCTTCGGAGCCGGCGAGCCCGCCGCCGATGACATGAATGGAATTTCTGGACATGGGCCGGGCATAGCAAGCGCCGGTGGGGGGCGCAACTGGCGCTCGGAGGGTCAGCGTCGTCGTGATGAACGGGCGGCGTGGGAAGTCGAAAACGGAAACGCCCGCATCTTAGAAAGAAGCGGGCGTTCGGATGGAAGTTGTCGTGAGTGCCGGACTAGAGGGTGTTGGCATGATCACGAGCAATGCGGGTGATGTCCGTGCGGGCAATGCCCAGATCGTTCAGCTGACGATTGTCGAGCGATGCGAGTTCACGGACGGTCTGCTGGTATGCAGCCCACTTCTTGAAGGTCTTGCGAATGTCCATTTGATCTCTCCTGTCGTTTACAGGGCTATAATTAGGGCAGCGACGCAGGTTTGAGCAGTGGGGCAAATCTCAAGCAGGCCATGCGTTCCGTGCAGGGCTTTAACCGAGCGCGTTCAGGTTCGGTTAAGGCTGGTGGCCAAACGAAAGCCGCCGGATGGCAATTCGGCGGCCGAGGGTCGCTGCAGGCGGAAGAGAGGCTCAGCGCTCAAAGAGCGATCGGGTCATCTTGGAGAAGTCGGGGCCGGAAATCCCCAGAAGATCGGCATCACGTGTGGACGGAACGTCCATTTCCCGCAGCGTCTGCTTGACGTCGACCAGGCGCCTGATGCGCCAGACGGCACGTACGAACATGGCTCAGTTTCCCTGCTGCTGGTGGCAATGCCGGGAAGATGGGCTGATTTGACCCCCTGCGCCATGTCTGACAGGTCAAGAGCAACATGCGTCGAGCGCATGGCTATTTAACGGAACTGACATAAAGAAGCCGTCGTGCCTCTCCAGTAGCAGCCGAAATCCGGTTGGATTCCGTTACCGCTGGGAGCCGAATTGCAGATCCATGCAGACAATCTGCTACTCTGCGGCACGAGGTGCGTAGTGCGGGCGGCGCTCCATGACTTCCTTGAGGAAGTGACCGGTGTGGGAGCGGGGATTCTCCGCCACCTCTTCGGGCGTGCCGATAGCGACGATCTCACCACCTCCGTCACCACCCTCGGGACCAAGGTCGATCACCCAGTCGGCGGTCTTGATGACCTCGAGGTTGTGCTCGATCACCACTACGGTGTTGCCACCCTCCACCAGCTCGTGCAGCACCTCGAGGAGCTTGGCCACGTCGTGGAAGTGCAGACCCGTGGTCGGCTCGTCGAGCATGTAGAGGGTGCGGCCGGTGGCGCGCTTGGAGAGTTCCTTGGATAGCTTGACACGCTGCGCCTCGCCGCCCGACAGGGTGGTGCCCGGCTGGCCGACCTTGATGTAGCCCAGCCCCACGCGCTGCAGGGTCAGGAACTTGTCGCGAATGGTAGGCACGGCGGAGAAGAAGTCCACCGCCTCGTCGATGGTCATGTCGAGGATGTCGGAGATCGACTTGCCCTTGAACTGCACTTCCAGGGTTTCGCGGTTGTAGCGCTTGCCCTTGCAGACGTCACAGGTGACGTAGACGTCCGGCAGGAAGTGCATTTCGATCTTCAGCACGCCATCGCCTTCGCACTTCTCGCAGCGGCCGCCCTTGACGTTGAAGCTGAAGCGGCCGGGGCCATAGCCGCGGGCCTTGGCCTCCGGCAAGCCGGCAAACCATTCGCGCAGCGGCGTGAAGGCGCCGGTATAGGTGGCAGGGTTCGACCGCGGGGTGCGGCCGATCGGCGACTGGTCGATGTCGATGACCTTGTCGAGGAACTCGAGGCCGGTCAGCGCCTCATGCGGGGCAGGGACCACGCGCGCACCATTCAGCCGGCGGGCAATGGCCTGGTACATGGTGTCGATCATCAGCGTCGACTTGCCGCCGCCCGACACGCCGGTGATGGCCACGAACATGCCCAGCGGCACGTCGACCGAGACATTCTTGAGGTTGTTGCCGGTGGCGCCCCTGACGGTGAGCGCCTTGCCCTTCTTGGGCTGGCGGCGCTCGGCCGGAACGGGGATGCCCAGGCGGCCGGACAGGTACTTGCCCGTCAGCGAGTCGGCATGCTCGAGAATCTGCTGCGGCGTGCCCTCGGCGACGATATGGCCGCCATGCACGCCGGCACCCGGGCCGATATCCACCACGTAGTCGGCGGTCAGAATGGCGTCCTCGTCGTGCTCGACCACGATCACGGTGTTTCCGAGATCACGCAGCCGCCGAAGGGTATCGAGCAGGCGGGCATTGTCCCGCTGATGCAGGCCGATCGAGGGTTCGTCCAGCACGTAGAGCACGCCGGTCAGGCCTGAGCCGATCTGGGACGCCAGGCGGATGCGCTGGGACTCGCCGCCCGAAAGGGTCCCGGAGTTACGGGCCATGGTGAGATAGTCGAGCCCGACATCGATCAGGAACATCAGGCGCTCGCGGATCTCCTTTAGGATGCGCTCGCCGATCAGCTTCTGGTTCTCGGTGAAGGTCTTCGGCAGTTCCTCGAACCACTGGTGGGCCGCACGAATGGACTTCTCGGTCACCTGCCCGACATGGAGGCCATTCAGCTTCACCGCCAGCGACTCGGGCTTCAGCCGATAGCCGCCACAGGCGACGCAGGGCTTGGCCGACATGTAGCGCTCGATCTCCTCTCGCATGCCGGCGCTTTCCGTTTCCCGGTAGCGACGCTCGAGGTTGCCGATCACGCCCTCGAAGGGCTTGGCCGTCTTGTACTGGCGCAGACCATCGTCATAGACGAAGTTGATGGCGGTCTTGCCGGTGCCGTAGAGCACCGCATGCTGCACCTCGAACGGCAGTTCGTTCCAGGCAGTGCCGGTCGAGGCGCCGAAGTGCTTCGCCACGGCGCTGAGGGTCTGCTGGTAGTAGGGCGCGCTGGTCTTGCTCCAGGGGAGAATGGCGCCACCGCGCAGCGACATGGTCGGGTCGGGCACGACCTGGTCGGGGTCGATCTTCTGCTCGGTGCCGATCCCGTCGCACACCGGGCAGGCGCCGAAGGGGTTGTTGAACGAAAACAGCCGCGGTTCGATCTCGGGAATGGTGAAACCGGAGACCGGGCAGGCGAACTTCTCCGAGAAGGTGATCTGGCGCGCGGTGCCATCCTCGTTCTTCTCGTCGGCCAACTCGATGATGGCGATGCCTTCGGCGAGCTTCAGCGCCGTCTCGAAGCTCTCGGCGAGGCGCCCCGAGATGTCCGGGCCCACCACGACACGGTCGACCACCACTTCGATGTCGTGCTTGAACTTCTTGTCGAGCGCGGGAGCATCCTCGATCTCGTGGTACTCGCCGTCGATCTTCACGCGCTGGAAGCCCTTGCGCATGAGATCGTTGAGCTCGCGCTTGTACTCGCCCTTGCGACCACGGGCGATCGGGGCCAGCAAATAGAGGCGCGTGCCCTCCGGCAGCTCGAGGGTACGATCGACCATCTGCGACACGGTCTGGGATTCGATCGGCAGGCCGGTGGCGGGGGAGTAGGGCACGCCCACACGGGCGAAGAGCAGGCGCAGGTAGTCGTAGATCTCGGTGACGGTGCCAACCGTAGACCGCGGATTACGCGAGGTGGTCTTCTGCTCGATCGAGATGGCAGGGGAGAGGCCTTCGATGTGCTCGACATCGGGCTTCTGCATCATCTCGAGAAACTGGCGCGCATAGGCGGAGAGCGACTCCACATAGCGCCGCTGCCCTTCTGCATAGATTGTGTCGAACGCCAGAGACGACTTGCCGGAGCCCGAGAGGCCGGTCATCACGATCAGGGAGTCACGGGGCAGCTTGAGGTCGATGCCCTTGAGATTGTGCTCGCGGGCGCCGCGGACGACGATTTCACGGTTCAAGCTGGACTGGGCAGGCATCATCGGGTCCGCAATTGGCTCCGCGTCTCGGTGCCATGGGCAGCATCGTGACGTCAGGGGCGTAATCATTCGAGTAGGGAAACGCAGAGATAAGCTCCGCGGCCCCCCGGTGCAAGCATCGTACCGGCGTGAACGCGGTTCGTTCCGGTCACAGCCGCGTGCCGGGAACATAGTGGGAACGAGCCGGAGTAGGTCAAGCCCCTAAGCTCACGATTGCTCCTTCTGTCGTGCCGCCAGGTCGAGCCGGTCTGTCACTGCGGCAGTGCTGCTGACAATCAGTGTCAGCAGGGTCAGGACTTGACGGGCTTTCGGTGAGAACATAATGTGAACATCGACTGGTGCTCGACCTGTTCAAAAGCGCAGTTTGGCCGCGCCACGGGCCGAAAGACGCTGTAGAACGGGTCGGACGGAAGCGCCCCCGCCCAGACGGCGCGGGCTGAATTGCGAGAGGTGAAGCGATGGCAGGCAGCGTCAACAAGGTGATTTTGGTCGGCAATCTCGGCAACGACCCGGAAGTGCGCAACCTGCCGAGCGGCGGCAAGGTCGTGAACCTCTCGGTGGCGACCTCGGAGCGCTGGAAGGACCGCAACTCCGGCGAACAGCGCGAGAAGACCGAGTGGCACCGCGTGGTGATCTTCTCGGAAGGTCTGGCGCGAGTCGCCGAGCAGTATCTGCGCAAGGGCTCCAAGGTCTATATCGAAGGACAGTTGCAGACCCGCAAGTGGCAGGACCAGTCCGGCCAGGACAAGTACTCCACCGAAGTGGTGCTGCAGAACTTCAACTCCTCCATGGTGCTGCTCGACGGCCGTGGCGAGGGTGCGGGTGAGGGCGGCGGCTATGGTGGTGGCGGCGACGGCGGCTTCCGCGGCGTCCGCGACCAGGGTGGTGGTGGCGGCGGCGGGCGTCGCCCGGCCGCCAACGCGCCGGCGTTTGAACCCGGCGGCATGGACGACGACATCCCGTTCTGAGGAATTCTAGAGGGGCCGCGCTGCGGCCCTTCTTTTTTGGCCCAGACAAGGTATCGGCTGGTCGCTGCCGCAAGGCGCGAAACACTTGCGTGGGGCTCGGCGCACCCTCACCCTCATGGACCTCATGGTGAGCCTGTCGAACCACGAGGTCGCGGCCGCAGTGCTTACGACCTCGTCCTTCGACAAGCTCAGGATGAGGTCTACCGATGCATCGGTAGATGCGGCCTACTGAAGCATTGAGGCATGAGGTCTACTGACGCATCGATGGATGAGGTCTAGCGGCAGCCGGCGCCAATATGCTGGCGGCGTCGCGCCTGAACGAAAAAAGGGCGGCCGGAGCCGCCCTGAATACGCATCCCTGAGCCAGACCTATCGGCTGAACGGCACTTCGGCGTGCAGGCTGTCGCCGCTTTCGACGTAGACGACGTCGAAGGTGACGTCGATGGCGCTGCCGTTGAGGTTGATCTGGGCGCTGATGTTGAGGTCCTTGCCGGTTTCATCCTGGTCGCGTTCGCGCAGGTTGAACACCAGGCCGTTGCCGCGCTTCTGGCCGACGGCAATGCCGGTGAAGGTGGCATTGGACGTCATCGCCGCCTCGTAACGGCGGGAGGATTCCACATAGGCGATGGTGCCGGCAATCGAGAGCTGGCTGCCCGCCAGGGTGCAACGGCCGCTGTAGTTGACCTTGTCCTGGTTGCCCTGGGTCAGGCTCAGGCGGCAGACCACCGTCTCGCGATTGGCGCCGACCAGCACACCGCGGCCGCGCCATTCGCCGATATAGGATTGAATCAGCGCGACCTCGGCAGGGCCGGCAAAGGCGGGCACGGCGAAGCCGCCGGCCAGCAACAGACCGACAAGCGCGGCAGCCCGCGTCAGGGGTCGGAAAAGGGTCATCGGAAAAGGCCTCCAGTCCAAATCATGCCCCCCGGCAGATCCGTGCCGGAAACCGGTAGCAGAAACCATCAGCGCCACGACTGTCGTCGCCATAACGTGAACGGCGGCAGTGCCTTGCGTGTCTGCAGAATCACCTAGCCAATCTTGTAATCGGCGCCGCAGGAGCGCCGCAAGCGGCACCCTCACGTGCGAAGCTCCCGCGCTCCATCGGTACCGCCCTCGCCAGTCGCGGTGTCGCCCGTCGGATCGTCCGGGGTGGGCGCGTGATCGGCGGTGCGCACGCGGATCTTGCCGAGCGGCGCGAAGAACTTGCCACCGGCCGCCAGCAATGCCGGCAGGATGAACAGATCGCCGATCACCGCAAAGCCCAGTGTCGATACGAACAGGGTGCCGAACAACGCCACCTGCGGCAGTTCGGAGAAGGTGACGATGATCACCCCCGAGCACAGGATGATGGTGGTGGCGACGATGGCGCCGCCGATGCGCTCGAGCGTGTGCTTGACGGCCTCAAGATGCGGACGGCCTTCCTCACGCCGCGAATGCAGGTAGTGGGAGAGGAAGTGTACCGTGTCGTCGACGGCGATGCCGAAGGCGATGGTCAGCGCGATGACCGTGGTGAGCTGCAGTCCCGCCCCGGTGAACCAGAGCCAGCCAATGGTGCCGAGCACCGGGAACAGGTTCGGGATCGCCGACGCAACCGCTACCCGGTAGGACTGGAAGGCAAAGCCGATCAGGGCGATGTTGACCAGCACCGAGATGGTGAGGTCGAGCTGCAGACCCCAGACGATGTCGTCGGTCGCAAAGGTGGTGAGGATGCGGAAACCACCCACTTCGGCATCGGGAATGCCCGCGGCGGCGAGATCGGCCTCGAGGTCTCTCACCATGTTCTTGAGCGCGTCGGATTCGACGATGGTCGGCATGAAGCCGGTGATCAGCGCCTGCGAGCCGTCATCGGTAACGAAGCGCTTGCGCATGAACGGCCCGACGGCCTCGAACACCTCCTCGCGGGTGAACCCGGCATCGGTGTAGTTGGTCATGCTCGCCGCCGAGATGACCTTGTTCTGGCCGAGATAGGACTCCAGCACCTGGTGGACGGTGCGGATCCTCTCGTAGTCCTGTGGCCCGACATTGGGATCCATCTCCGCCAGCGGCACCCGGATATAGAGCGGCGCCACGCCCCCGACGCCGCTGTCGATCTGCTCGGCAGCGGTCAGAGCCGTGGAGTCCTTCGCGACGAAATCCTCGAACGAGAAATGCGGCTTGATCAGCCCGTAGGGGATGAACAGCAGGATGGTGACGACGATCGCGGCGATCGAGAGCGGACGGCCGAAGCGGCTGGCGAGGAACCAGCTCAGCGGCAGCGGCGCCGTCAGCACCAGGCTCGAACGCTTCGGCGCCTTGAAGCCGAGCCGCACGGCGAACTTCAGCAGCAGCGGCAGGAAGGTCATCAGGCAGACAAACAGCAGGAAGGTGCCGATGGCGCCGGCGGCCGAAAATTCGCGCACGCCCTGGCCCGGGGTCAGCGCCAGCGAGGCGAAGCTGACGAAGGTGGTCAGCATGGTCAGCGCCGCGGCAGGTCCGACCAGCTTGACGGTGGCGTCCACCGCCTTGTTCGGCTCCATGCCGTCGCGCCAGTAGGCCAGCCAGTTGAAGACGAAGAACATCGACTCGGCAAACGAGATCACCAGCACCAGTGTGGTGACGATGATGGTGAGGAAGCTGAATGAGCCGAACAGCAGCAGGATGATGCCCATCGACCACATCACAGCCAGGAACGGCGTCGCCGCCACGATGAGCGCGCCCCAGAACGAGCGCAGCGCAAACAGCGCGATGATGGCGCCGAGCCCGAAGCCCCAGACGGTGAACTTCACCTGGTCGTCGACCGCGGCGTTGAGCATCTCCGAGGTCCACACCGGCGGGCCGGTGATCTCGATGGCGACGTCCGCGTTCTGGAACGGGGCGATGGTGTTGCGCAGGCTGGCGATCATCGCCTTGGCGCCCTGTTCGCGCACCAGTTCCTGATTGGGGAACATGATCAGCACCACGCCGGTGAGGTCCGGGGTAATGAGGTTGCGCATCATCGGGTCGTTCTGCTGCAGGTCCGACAGCGCCAGCGCCACCTCGGCGAAGTCCTGCATGCCCTCGGGCACGGCGGGGACGGAGCCGCCGTCTTCCGTCGGCTTGCGCAGGGTGAAGGGCGACATGGTGCCGACGGCGAACTCGTTGAGCTCGAGCTCGAAGGCGAGTTCGCGGATCTGCTCCAGCACTGCCGGGTCGGTCAGGCGGGGCGAACTGACGAGGACGTAGATGTCGTTTTCGAAGGTGCCGAAGGTTTCCGACAGGTGCTCGTAGGCGTCGTAGTACTGCCCGGAATGGGCGTAGACGCGCAGCAGGTCGCCGTCGACATTGGCGCGCGGAACCTGGGTGAAGCAGAGGATGCTGAACAGGAGGACGAGGATCGCCACCAGGCGCGGGAAGCGCAGCGTGGTGAGGCCGATATGTTCGAGGCCGAAGCCGATCGAGCGGTCATGGACGAAGTGCGCCCACAGGCGCTTGACGATAGACCCCTCAGCCACTCTGCCCCGACTCCCCCGTCACACCGACAAATGCCGCGGTTTCTACGGGTTTGTGGGGACTGCGTCCAGCGGTCGCAGGTGCGCGGTGCCGCCGGACGCGCGTCGGTAGCGCGATCAGCCTTTCAGGCGACCCGCATTGGCGGCGAGAAAATCGGCGAGCGCCTGGGGCTTGCGGTCGGTGAAGCGCTCCACCGTGTCTGTGACGATGTCGTGGTGGCCGGCGGCGGCATCGAGGTCGAAGGCGACCAGCAACTGCGCCATGAAGGGCGGCAGACCAGCGGCGGTGAGGCCGCCAAGCAGTTGCTCGCCGCTGAGGCCGACCCGCTGAACCGGCTTGCCCGCGAGGTCGGAGACGAGTCGGGCGACCTCCTCCTGCAGGACCGGGGCAGGGCCGGTGACGTCGAGCACTTCCTTGCCTGTGGCGGTCAGCAGGGCGCCCGCGGCGGTACGGGCAGCATCGGCGCGCGTGACGTAGTTGCGGCCGCGACTGCCGGTAGCGTCGAACATCTGGCCGCTGGCGAGGGCAGGGGCCGCGGCGTCAATGGTGACATCGGCATAGATGTGGTTGCGCAGGATGGTGAAGTCCACGCCGGACGCAGCGATCGCCACTTCGGTCCAATAGTGGTCCGCAATGCCGCCGACGCTCCCGTTCGGCCGCGGGTTGGGGGACGAGGTGTAGACGATGTGCCTGACCCCAGCCTCCCGCGCCGCGGCAACGGCGTGCGCCTGGTGCTCGCGGCGGTTCGGTGCGACGGTGCTGATCAGCAGCATCCGGTCGACGCCGGCGAGGGCCGTGGCGAGGTCGGCTGCGTCGAAGTCGACCACCCGGACTTCCGCCCCCTTGGCAGCGAGATCGGCCACGGCAGCGGTGTCGCGCGTGCCGGCAATGACCCGGGTTGCTCCGCGCGCCAGGAGTTCCTCCACAGCAATGCGTCCGAGATGCCCGCCGGCGCCGGTTACCAGCAGGGTCTGGTTGCTGAAGTCAGTCATCGCATTCTCCTATGCCAATCTTGATGCACGTTCACGTAGAGAGTAAGTCTCTGTTGGAGAGTGCTACCTAAGCGGCAAAAGCTGGATGGGGAAGGAGGCACTTTCTTTCTCTCAGGTCACCCGGAGGTAACCCGATGCTCGGACCCAATGACGAGGCGGCAGTGTTCGTGGAGCGCTGGAACGCCGCCCCGACCGACACCACTGACGGCTGCCCGGTGCGTCAGGTGCTCGACAAGGTGGGGGAGAAGTGGAGCGTCCTGCTGGTGATGACGCTGTCGAGCGGGCCGCGCCGCTTCAACGAGTTGCGGCGACAGGTTCCGGACATCTCGCAGAAGATGCTGACCCAGACCCTGCGCGACCTGCAGCGCTTCGGGCTGGTCAGCCGCACCGTGTTCGACACCAACCCGCCGTCAGTGGAATACCGGCTGACCGAACTCGGCCAGTCCATGATCGTGCCGCTCGGCCACCTGATCCGCTGGGCCAGCGAGAGTTATGGCGAGATCGCTGCGGCCCGCGAGAAGTTCGACGCCGCGGCCTGAGCCGCAGCCGTTCGACGGGCTAGCCCTTCCTGAAGCCAAGGGCGGTGAGGCAGAGATCGAAGGCCATGGCCGCGGTCTCGCGCCGGGCGGCGAAGGCGAGGCCGTCCAGAGCACCGGACATCATCCGCACGGCGACATCCACCGTCTCCGCCGTGGTCAGGTCGCTTGCACCGCGCATCCTTGCGGTGTTCATCGCCCTTGTGGGCCTTGCGCTCACCTTTGGTGGCATCCAGCTCGTCGCCCTCGGCGGCTCCTTCTACTATCTCATCACCGGGCTGGCCTGCCTGGCCAGCGCCTGGTTCATCTTCACCGGCAGCCGCCTCGGCGTCTGGATCTTCGCTGCCATGCTCGCCTGGACGCTGGTCTGGTCGATCTGGGAAGTGGGTTTCGACGGCTGGTCGCTGATGCCACGGCTCGTTGGGCCGCTGGTGATTGGCCTCTACTACACCGTCTCGATGGCGCTCGCCGCCCCGCAGATGGGAACGCCCTTCGCCGTCACCAACCAGCCCCTCATGTCGCCGCTCGGCGTGCCCTGCCAGCGTCCGCCTTACGGCATGCTGACCGCAGTCGATCTCGACACGTTCGAAGTGCTGTGGGAGCAGCCGGTGGGCACCGCTGCCAACTCCGGTCCGCTCGGCATCAAGTCGGGTCTGACCTGGCAGCTCGGCGCCGATGACCGGCGGCACGCTGGTCACCAAGACGGGCGTCGTGTTCTTCGGCGGCTCGCAGGACGGCTATATCCGCGCCGTCGACATGCAGACCGGCAGGGAACTTTGGTCGCACCAGATGCCGAACGGCGCTTCGGCGACGCCGATGAGCTGTGTGAGCCCGTCGGGCAAGCAGTTCATCGTCATCGCCGCCTCCGGCGCCACCGAAATCTACGGCAATCCCGGGGCCTACCTGCTGGCCTACGCGCTGCCCGACTAAGCGCCTGATCAACAAGGGCGGAGCCGGCACTCCCGGCTCCGCCCCATCCTGCGACATTCATGCTTTGGGCGGCCTGCGGCTCTCCACAGCTGAAGCAGCCGAAATCCTCGCAATTCGGGGCCGGATCACCTATCTAGGTGGTAGTCAGAACAAAGCAGAATCACCTCAGTGACCGATACGCCAGACAATACGGACGGCGGCGCTCTGCCTTCCGATATCGCGCCGATTTCCATCACCGACGAGATGCGCAAGAGCTATCTCGATTACGCCATGAGCGTGATCGTCAGCCGCGCGCTGCCGGATGTGCGCGATGGCCTCAAGCCGGTGCACCGGCGCATCCTCTTCTCGATGAGCGAGAACGGCTACGAGTACAACAAGCCGTTCCGCAAGTCGGCTCGCGTCGTCGGCGACGTGATCGGTAAGTACCATCCGCATGGCGACGGCGCCGTCTACATGGCGCTGGTCCGCATGGCCCAGGATTTTTCCATGGGCCAGATGCTGGTGGAGGGCCAGGGCAATTTCGGCTCGGTCGACGGCGATATGCCGGCGGCCATGCGCTATACCGAAGTGCGCATGCAGAAGATCACCAACTCCATGTTGGACGATCTCGACAAGGACACGGTCGACTTCAAGCCGAACTATGACGGCTCGGAGCGCGAGCCGACGGTGCTGCCGGCGCGCTTCCCCAACATGCTGGTCAATGGCGGCGGCGGCATCGCCGTGGGCATGGCCACCAACATCCCGACGCACAACCTTTCCGAGACCATCGACGCCGCGGTGCTGATGCTCGACAATCCCGATGCGCTGACCGAAGAGCTGATGGAAGTCCTGCCGGGCCCCGATTTCCCGACCGGCGGCATTATCCTTGGTCGTGCAGGCATCCGCTCCGCCTATGAGACCGGGCGCGGCTCGGTCATGGTGCGCGGCCGCGTCAGCATCGAGGAGGTGCGCAAGGAGCGCGAAGCGATCATCATCACCGAGTTGCCCTACCAGGTGAACAAGGCGGTGCTGGTCGAAAAGATCGCCGAACTGGTGCGCGACAAGCGCATCGAGGGCATCGCCGACATGCGCGACGAATCTTCGCGCGAGGGCATGCGCGTGGTGATCGAGGTCAAGCGCGACGCACTGCCGGACGTGGTGCTCAACCAGCTCTACCGGTTCACCGCGCTGCAATCCTCGTTCGGCTGCAACTTCGTGGCGCTCAACGGCGGCAAGCCGGAGCTGATGAGCCTCAAGCAGATCCTGCAGGCGTTCATCGATTTCCGCCAGGAAGTGGTGACCCGCCGCGCCAGGTTCCTGCTCAACAAGGCCCGCGACCGCGCCCATATCCTGGTCGGCCTTGCCGTGGCGGTCGCCAATATCGACGAGGTCATCGCCCTGATCCGCACCGCGCCCGATCCGGCGACGGCGCGCGAGCAGCTGATGACCCGCCGCTGGCCGGCCGCCGACGTCGAGCCGCTGATCAAGCTGATCGACGATCCGCGCCACCGCATCAATGACGACGGTACCTTCAACCTCTCCGATGAGCAGGCCCGAGCCATTCTCGAACTGCGCCTCGCCCGCCTGACCGCACTCGGCCGTGATGAAATCGGCGACGAACTCAACGGCCTCGGCACCGAGATCGAGGACTATCTCGATATCCTGCGCAGCCGCGAGCGCGTGATCGACATGGTCCGCAACGAGCTCATCGAGATCAAGGAACAGTTCGGCACGCCGCGGCGCACCGAGATCAGCGACTCCGCCGCCGACTTCGAGGACGAGGACCTCATCGCCCGCGAGGACATGGTGGTGACCGTGTCGCACGAGGGCTACATCAAGCGGGTGCCGCTCTCGACCTATCGGGCGCAGAACCGCGGCGGCAAGGGCCGCTCGGGCATGGCGACGCGCGAGGAAGATTTCGTCTCCCGCCTGTTCGTCGCCAATACCCACACGCCGGTGCTGTTCTTCACCGACCGTGGCATCGCCTACAAGCTCAAGGTATGGCGCCTGCCGCTCGCGGCCGCCAATGCCCGCGGCAAGGCGCTGATCAACATCCTGCCGCTCGAGCAGGGCGAGCGGCTGACCACCATCATGCCGCTGCCCGAGGACGAGGCGAGCTGGGGCAATCTCGACATCATGTTCGCAACGACCCGCGGCACGGTGCGCCGGAACTCGCTGGCGGACTTCGTCGAGGTGCGCCAGAACGGCAAGATCGCCATGAAGCTCGACGAGGGCGACCAGATCGTCGGCGTCGAGACCTGCACGACCAACAACGACGTGCTGCTGACCACCGCGCTCGGCCAGGCCATCCGCTTCCCGGTCGAGGACGTCCGCCGCTTCAAGGGCCGCGATTCCATGGGCGTGCGCGGCATTGCCCTGGCCGAGGGCGACAAGATCATCTCGATGGCGGTGATCAACCACTCCGACGCTACCGCGGAGGAACGCGCGGCCTATCTCAAGATGAGCCGGGCGGTTCGTGGCGAGGGCGAAGGCGAGGACAGCGGCACCGACGAAGCCGACGTGGTGGCCGGCGAACTCAGCCAGGAGCGCTATGCCACCATGAGCGCCACCGAGCAGTTCATCCTCACCATTTCGGAGAACGGCTACGGCAAGCGTACCTCGAGCCACGAATACCGGATCACCGGCCGTGGCGGTAAGGGCATCGTCGCCATGGCGGTGAACAAGCGCAACGGCAATCTCGTCGCCAGCTTCCCCGTGGCCGAGGACGACCAGATCATGCTGATCAGCGATGGCGGCCAGACCATCCGGCTGCCGGTGGGCGGCGACAAGCCAATCCGCATCGTCTCACGCGGCTCGCAGGGGGTGATCGTGTTCGACACCGCCGAGGACGAGAAGGTGGTCTCTGTCGAGCACATCAGCGAGCCGGAGGGCGAGGAGCCGCCGGAGATGGACGAAAGCGGCCCGATCACCACGGGCAGCGGAGAATAAGAAAGGGGGCGCTGCGGCGCCCCTTGTCATTTCCGGCGCCCGGTGGCTTGCTCGTGTGTCGGGGAGGGGAGGACTCATGCCATCCACACGCATTGAAACGCCCAGCGGCTGGCTGGGAGAGCGGCGCCGGGACTTCGTCGAGGCGGTGCAGCGGGCGCTGGTGCGCGGCATCCTCATCCCGGAGGGTGATCGTTCCATCCGGCTGTTCGAGGTGGACGAGGAAGCGATCATCACGCCGCCCCAGGCCGGGCCGCGCTACACGGTGATCGAGATCACGCTGTTTGCCGGCCGCAGCATCGAGGCCAAGCGCCGGCTCTATGCCGCGCTCGCGGAGGAACTGGCGCCGTTCGGGCTCGAAGCACGCGACATCAAGACCATCCTGGTGGAGGTGGCTCGCGAGAACTGGGGGCTGCGCGGGCTGCCCGCCAGCGAGATCGAGCTGGGGTTCAAGGTCGACGTCTAGCCGGGTTGCACCGTGCCGGTGGCCGTGACAAGAACGTCTGCAAGAACAATGGGGAGGCAGGCATGACACGGCTCGTCGGCTTTTATCCGGGGTCGTTCGACCCGCTCACCAACGGCCATCTCGACGTCATCGAGCGCGCCTGCAAGCTGGTGGACACGCTGGTGGTGGCGGTCGGGATCAACGCCACCAAGAAGAATGCGCTGTTCAGCCACGAAGACCGCATCGCGATCCTCAACCAGGTGCTGCCGGCGATCGGCAAGCGCACCGAGACCGAGTTCCGGATCGTCGATTTCTCGGGCCTGATGGTGGCGGCGGCGCGCGAGCATGGCGCCAAGCTGATCATCCGCGGTCTCAGGGACACCACCGACTACAATTACGAGATGCAGATGGTGGGCATGAACGCCCAGATGGCACCGGACCTGCAGACGGTGTTTCTGCCCTCGAGCCCGCCGGTGCGGCATATCTCGGCCACATTGGTGCGGCAGATCGCGGAAATGGGCGGCGACATCTCCGCCTTCGTTCCACCGATCGTGCTCAAGGCTCTCAGTTCCGGAAAATGACCGTGATTACCCGCCGTCTGTTCAACACCCTCGTCGTGGGCGCCGCTGCGCTTGCCGCTTCTTCCACCATCGCAACCGCGCAGGAGGGCAAGCCGCACCTGATCCTGACCCTGCCTGAGGGCGAGGTGGTCATCGAACTGCTGCCGCAGCTTGCGCCCAAGCACGTCGAGCGCGTCGTGACGCTGACGGAGCAGGGCGCCTATGACGGCGTGGTGTTCCACCGCGTGATCGAAGGCTTTATGGCTCAGACCGGCGACGTGGCGTACGGCAAGAGCGGTTCGCCCGAGTTCAACCTGGCCCGCGCCGGCACCGGTGGCTCCGACCTGCCCGACGTCGAGGCCGAGTTCAACAGCGAGAGCTTCCAGCGCGGCGTCCTCGGCGCGGCCCGGTCGCAAAACCCCAACAGCTTCAACTCGCAGTTCTTCATCACCACCGCGGATGCCAGCTTCCTGGACGGCCAGTACACCGTGTTCGGCAAGGTTGTCTCAGGCATGGAAGCGGTCGACGCGCTGCCCAAGGGCTCCAAGGGTAACAACGGCGCGGTGGAGAATCCCGGCGCCATCCAGTCGGCGCGGATCGAATACCGCTGACCTGCCGCCAGGCGGCGCTTTGACTTGCGCCGCTCCGCCGATCCCCTTACATCCGCCCGATCTTCCTCAAGCGAAAGACCTCAGCCATGGCCTATGCCGATCCCGAGAACACCCTCGTCATCGAGACCACCAAGGGCCGCGTCGTCATCGAGATGCGCCCCGACCTGGCGCCGAACCATGTCGCGCACATCAAGAAGCTGGCCCGCGAAGGCGCCTATGACGGCGTGGTGTTCCATCGCGTGATCGACGGCTTCATGGCCCAGACCGGCGACGTGAAGTTCGGCAATTCCAACCTGCCCGAGTTCAACCCGGGTCGCGCCGGCACCGGCGGCTCCAAGTACGACGATCTGGCCCAGGAATTCAGTGCCGAGCCGCATGTGCGCGGTACCGCCTCCATGGCCCGCGCGCAGAACCCGAACAGCGCCAACTCGCAGTTCTTCATCTGCTTCGAAGACGCCCGGTTCCTGGATCGCCAGTACACGGTGTGGGGCAAGGTGACCGAGGGCATGGAGAATGTCGACCAGATCAAGCGCGGCGAGCCGGTGGTCAATCCCGACAAGATGGTGTCGGTGAAGGTAGCGGCGGACATCGCCGAGTAAGTTCAAGGGCCGGCGGTGACGCCGGCCTTTTCCTTGGTGCTTCATAGACCTCATGGTGAGCTTGTCGAACCACCAGGTCGGTAACACGGTGGCCGCGACCTCCTCCTTCGACAGGCTCAGGATGAGGTCTTCCGCGGTGTCGGGTTCTACTCCGCTGCCAGCAACCCGGCCTCCTCGGCCTCCAGTTGCGCCTGCGCCGCCACCCCGAGCCCGAAGCGTGCGGCAATGTCCGGGGCATAGCGCACCAGGTCGGGCCTGAGCTTGATCAGCGCCAGATCCTTGACCTTGGCTTCGAGCATCACGTCGAACACTAGCCCCTCCGCCTGGCGCATGAAGCCGATGAACTCGAAGGGCTGCACGAAGTCGGCGTGACCGGTCCATACCGGGGCGGCATTCACCGTCACCGCCTTGCAGGTCTTGCGGTCCTTGCGGACCAACTGGCGGAGTTCGGTACGCGGCGAGGAGAAGTGCACCTTCGGACGGACATCGTCCGGCCAGGTGGCAAGGATTGCCTCAAGGGTAGGGCGCAGTTTGGCCTGTTCGGGGTTGAAGCACCAGAAGTGCTGGTGATCGAAGATCAGCCGCACGCCGGTGTGCTGGTGGATCCACAGCACATCGGCTGCGGAGAAGCGCAGATCGTCGTGTTCCAGCACCAGTCGGCGCCGCACCGGTTCGGGCAGGGTTGCCCAGGTCTCGACCCAGCGCCGCCGTGCGGCGTCGCGATCGTCGTAGACCCCGCCCACATGGGTCACCACCACAGCTTCCGGACCCAGCCCCATCAGGTCGAGCATCTCGGACTGCGAGGTCAGGTCCCAGATGCTCTTCTTCACCAGCACCGGATCGGGGCTGTTGAGCACGATGAACTGGCTGGGGTGGAAGGAGAGCCGCAGGCCCTGCTGCCGGGCACGTGCACCGATGGCGGCGAGTTCGGATGCGCTCTCCCGCACCATGCCGTGGAATTCCGGCATGTCCGGGTGGGTGGCGTAGGGCGCCAGGTCCGACGACATGCGGTACATGTTGATCCGGTGCGCCGCCAGGTAGTCGAAGATGGCGTCGAGATAGCCGAGCGACACCTTGAGGTGCGGCTTGCTCGTGGCGCGGCGGGCGTCGTTGCTCTTGAGGTCCGGGTTGCCCAGGATCTTGACTGGCACCCCGAGCCGAAGCGGCGAATGGTCCATGATTGTCTCCGTCGGGCAGGAATGCCGCCGCGCCTCGGGCGTTCCCGCATGGCCGGGCCCCGCAGGAGTCGGTTCCTGCGGGGCGGGGGAAGTGCTAACCAGCAGCCATGCGTGTTTCCGAATTCGACTTCGAACTTCCCGAGAGCCTCATTGCCCTGCACCCGGCCGAGCCGCGCGATTCCGCGCGCCTGCTGGTGGTCGATCCGGTCAAGGGGCTGTCCGACGGGCATATTCCGGACCTGAAGACCCTGCTGCGCCCCGGTGACGTGCTGGTGGTCAACGACACCCGCGTGTTGCCGGCGGAACTGAGCGGCACCCGCATCCGCGGCGAGATCCGCGCCGGCGTTTCGTTCAACCTCCACAAGCGCGTCGACGCCCATACCTGGCGCGCTTTCGCCCGCCCGGCCAAGAAGCTGCACGTGCTCGACGATCTCGAACTCGGCGGCACCCATGGCGAGCCGCTCAAGGCGCGGGTCGCCGGCAAGGGCGAGACCGGCGAGGTGACCCTCGAGTTCGAGCTCGGGGGCGCCCAGCTCGACGAGGCGATCAAGGCCCATGGCGCCATGCCGCTGCCGCCCTATATCGGGGCCAAGCGCGGCATCGAAGAGCGCGACAAGACCGACTACCAGACGGTCTACGCCGCCGAGGACGGCGCCGTTGCAGCGCCCACCGCCGGGCTGCATTTCACCGAACGGCTGCTGCAGGAGCTCAGCGACATGGAGGTCGCCATCGAGCGGGTGACGCTGCATGTGGGGGCAGGGACCTTCCTGCCGATGAAGGTGGACGACACCGAAGACCACATCATGCATTCGGAATGGGGCGAGATCGACCAGGCGACGGTGGAGCGCATCAATGCCCGCCGCGCCGCCGGCGGGCGCGTCGTTGCCGTGGGCACCACCAGCCTGCGCCTGCTCGAAACCGCCTCCCGCACCACCGGCACGCTCGAACCCTTTGTCGGGGACACCGACATCTTCATCACCCCCGGCTTCCGCTTCCGCACCGCCGACCTGTTGATGACCAACTTCCACCTGCCGAAGTCGACGCTGTTCATGCTGGTCAGCGCCTTTTCAGGCCTTGAGGTCATGAAGAACGCCTACGCCCACGCGATACGCGAGGGTTACCGGTTCTATTCCTATGGCGACTCTTCCCTGCTGATCCGGGCGGAGCAGGACTAGGGGCGACGGCAGCCCTTGCGCTGGCGGCAGCCCACCCACTACAACCCCGGCCATGAAACAAGTCGCCTTCACCCTTTCCGCCACTGACGGCATGGCGCGTCGTGGCCGCATCGACACGCCGCGCGGCGAGATCAACACGCCGGCCTTCATGCCCGTCGGCACCGCCGGCACGGTCAAGGCGATGTATCCCGAACAGGTGCGCGAGACCGGTGCGGATATCCTGCTCGGCAACACCTATCACCTGATGCTGCGGCCCGGTGCCGAGCGGGTGGCCTCGCTGGGCGGCCTCCATACCTTCATGAACTGGGAGCGCCCGATCCTCACCGACAGCGGCGGCTTCCAGGTGATGTCGCTCGCCAAGCTCCGCAAGCTCACCGAGAAGGGTGTCACCTTCAAGTCACACATCGACGGCTCGGCCTATGAGCTGACGCCGGAACGTTCGATCGAGATCCAGACGCTGCTCGACAGCGACATAATCATGCAGCTCGACGAGTGCATCGCCTTGCCAGCCGAGCGCAAGGAGATGGAGCGGGCGATGGAGCTGTCGCTGCGCTGGGCCGACCGCTCCAGGACGGCGTTCAACAACCAGCCGAACCGCGCCGTGTTCGGCATCGTCCAGGGCGGCGACGACCCGGAATTGCGGGCCCGGTCGGCAGCGGGACTCAAGTCCATCGGCTTTGATGGCTATGCCGTGGGCGGCCTTGCCGTTGGCGAGCCGCAGGAGGTGATGTTCCGGGTGTTGTCGGAGATCACGCCGGAGCTGCCGCAGGACCGTCCCCGCTACCTGATGGGCGTGGGCAAGCCGGATGACATCCTCGGCGGGATCGAGCGCGGCATCGACATGTTCGACTGCGTGCATCCGACCCGCGCCGGGCGGCATGGCCATGCCTATACCCGCTTCGGGGTCATCAACCTCAAGAATGCCCGTCACAGGGACGACCATCGCCCGCTTGACGCGGAGTCGCCGAACCCGAACTGCCGGCGCTGGAGCCGCGCCTACCTTCATCATCTCGTCAAAAGCGAGGAGATATTGGGGGCCATGGTGCTTTCGCAGATCAACCTCAGCTATTATCAAGAGCTGACGGCTGGGGCGCGTGCCGCCATCGAGGCAGGCCGGATCAACGATTTTGCGGCAGAGACGCGGTCGGCATGGGCCGCCGGCGACCTGCCTGCGCTGTAAGAGGGAAGACGTCATGGCCAAGGGCTCGCGCGGGGAGGTGCTCAACCCGCTGACCAAGCATCGCAAGCGCATCAGCGACATCACCATGCGCGAAATGTTCGCGCTCGACCCGAACCGCTTCCAGCGGTTCTCGGCCACCGGCGCCGGGATCCTGCTCGACTACAGCAAGAACCGCATCGACGAAGACGTCATGGAAGCGCTGTTCGAGTTGGCGCGCGCCGCCGGTGTCGAGGAGCGGCGGGTGCAGATGTGCGAAGGCGAGCACATCAACATCACCGAGGATCGCGCGGTGATGCACATGGCGCTGCGCTACCAGGGCGACAAGCCGGTCACCGTCGACGGCAAGGACGTGATGCCGGACGTCCGCGGCGTGCTAGCCGCCATCGAGGCCTACTCGAACGGCGTCCGCGACGGCTCCATCCGCACCCACACCGGCGAGACTTTCACCGACATCGTCAATATCGGCATCGGCGGCTCCGACCTCGGTCCGGTGATGGTGACGCTGGCGCTCGAGCCCTACACCCGCCCGGACCTGCGCGCGCACTACGTGTCGAACGTCGATGGCGCGCACATCCACGACATCCTCAAGCGCCTCGACCCAAGGCGGACGCTGTTCATCGTCGCCTCCAAGACCTTCACCACCGACGAGACCATGACCAACGCCCACTCGGCGCGGAAGTGGCTGGCCGACGCGGTGGGTGAGGAGGCGGTGCCGAGCCACTTCGCGGCAGTGTCGACCAATATCGCCGCCTGCGCCCAGTTCGGCATCCGCGAAGACCGCATCTTCGGCTTCTGGGACTGGGTCGGCGGCCGCTATTCGGTGTGGTCGGCCATCGGCCTGCCGGTGGCGCTGGCGGTCGGCTACGACAACTTCGCCGCCTTCCTGCGCGGTGCCGATGCCATGGATCGGCACTTCCTCGAGACCCCGCTGGAAGACAATCTGCCGGTGATCATGGCGCTGCTCGGCGTCTGGTACCGCAACGCCTGGGGCTTCTCCACTCACGCGGTGCTGCCCTACGACCAGCGCCTCAGCCGCTTCGCGGCCTACCTGCAGCAGCAGGACATGGAATCCAACGGCAAGTCGGTGACGCTGGGCGGCAAGGCCGTCGAATGGTCGACCGGGCCGATCGTCTGGGGCGAGCCGGGCACCAATGGCCAGCACGCCTTCTATCAGCTGATCCACCAGGGCACCGACGTCATCCCCTGCGATTTCCTGATCGCCGCCCGCCCGCACGAGAACCTGCCGCCGCACCACGACAAGCTGGTCGCCAACGTGCTGGCGCAGTCCGAGGCGCTGATGCTGGGCAAGACCAAGGCCGAAGTGGTCGAGGAACTGAAGGCGCAGGGCCTCGGCAAGGACGAGATCAAGGAACTGGCGCCGCACAAGGTGTTCCCCGGCAACCGTCCGTCCAACACGCTGTTCTACCCGCAGCTCACCCCCGAGACGCTCGGCTCGCTGGTGGCGCTCTACGAGCATAAGGTGTTCGTGCAGGGCGTCATCTGGAACGTGAACTCCTACGACCAGTGGGGCGTTGAGCTCGGCAAGCAGTTGGCCAAGGCGCTGCTCCCCAAGGTTCAGGGCGAATCCGGCACCGAAGGGCACGACAGCTCCACCCGGGGGCTGGTCGGCTACTACCTTGCCAACAGGGGACCGGCGGCGTGACAATCACCACCGAGGAACAACTCGAAAAGCTCAAGGCCATCGGCCGCATCTGCGCCATCGTGCGCGATGCGATGGCCGAAGCCATGCGCCCGGGCATGACCACGGCGGAGCTGGACGACCTCGGACGCGTGCTGCTCGAGCAGCACGGCGCGCGCTCGGCGCCGATCCTCACCTATGACTTTCCCGGGCACACCTGCATCTCGGTGAACGAGGAGATCGCGCACGGCATACCGGGCGACCGCGTGCTCGCGGCCGGCGATCTCGTCAACATCGACGTTTCTGCCGAAAAGGATGGCGTGTTTGCCGACACCGGCGCTTCCTTTGTGCTCGGAGGCGGCAACGGACGGCTCGAAGCGCTCTGCCGCGATGGCAAGAAGGCGATGTGGGCCGGCATCCGCGCCGTGAAGGCCGGCGCACCCTTCGCCGACATCGGCGACGCCATCGGCAAGGTCGCAAAGAAGGGCGGCTATACGCTGATCCGCAATCTCGCCAGCCATGGCGTCGGCGACAGCCTCCACGACGAGCCGGGCGAGATCCCGACCTGGCCGGACCGGTCCGAGCGCCGGCGCATCGACAACGGGCTGGTGTTCACCATCGAGCCGTTCCTGTCGATGGGCGGCCGCATGGCCGACCAGAAGTCGGACGACGACGAGTGGACGCTGGTGAGCCGGCCGCCGGCCCCGTGCGTGCAGTACGAGCACACGGTGGTGGCAACGCCCCGCGGCGCCGTGGTGGTGACGCTGGCGGCGGCCTAGAGCCAGACCAGCAGCACCGGCCCGAGCAGGACCGCCGCCACGCCGACGACGAACCGCAGATTACCGAGCTGGCGCAGGCTGCCGACGCTGAGCCAGGTGGACAGCACGACGAAGCCGGCCAGCGCGATCAGCGCCGGGGCCAGTGCGTTCAGCACGATGGGCGTGTTCTCGTTGAGCTGCAGGTAGATCATGTGCCCGCCGGCAAAGCCGATCAGGGCGGTGATCACCACGGTCACGGCCTTGGCCGCGATCAGCAGTGCACTGTCGATGGTGTGGCTGGCCAGCAGCAACGCGATGCCCGTGGCTGTGACATGGACGGCGGACAGGGTGGGGAACACGCGGCTGTCGATCAGCGCCGGCACCAGTTCGGGCGGCGCCTGCAGGGGCAGGGCACCGATCATCGGCAGGTTGGCCCCGTACTGGGCCAACAGGAAGATGACGTAGAGCATGACCAGCGTGCCGGCGGCAAAGACCAGTGCCGTCGCGACGAGCACCTTCAGCAGGTCTATCGTATCCTGTGACACAGGCTGCGTCCCCGTACGCCAGTTCCCTCCGCCGCACTTATGGCTGCGGTGCAGCGATTCTCCTAGCGTGGGCCAAACGGAGCGCTGCTGCGCGGGCGCTGACCGACGCCGATGCTGCGGCGCACGCGCACGGGCTTGCGGAACTCTTCGGAGAGTTCGCCGGCATCAGCCCGGTAGTCGAGCTCGGCATAAGGGTCGGGGTCGTGACAAGTCTGCGGCATGAAACTTCGGCGAGGGACGAACGCTGCGTATCGGCGATTGCCGGTCGCGCCGTCAAGCAATCCGCCTGGGCAGCAGCCTTGCATTGTCGGACCGGCAGCGGATGTGGTGGAAATGGAGTGGTACGCCGGGCGGGGGTCGAACCCGCGACCATTCGATTAAAAGTCGAATGCTCTACCACTGAGCTACCGGCGCCTGTTGGACGCCTCGGCGTCGCGGCGGAACATATCTTCTCCAACGCCGGTCGAGTCAACCGCTATAGCGCCGGTTCACTCCACGTCGAGAGGAGCGCCGGCATATGGCTGCGGCGTGCAGGCGATCGCCACCCGCTCAAGGCGCTGGCAGAGCGCGGAGGCTCCCCCAAGCTCGGCAACAGGTCCGACGACGATGCGCTGGCGCTCGCCCTCTCCCGCGAGGACGGGCGACAGGCCGAGCAATACCGGCCCCAGCTTGAGCGACAGGTCCTGCCAGGTAGCGAGGGCCTCGGCGGCACTCACCGCCGGCCCGATGGCAACGCCATGGGGTGTCTGGTCGGGAGGGGCCAGCGTTGCCACTTCTGCCGCCGGCTTCGGCAATGGTTGCGTGGGTTGCGGCGGAGAGGCTTCCGCCATCGGTCTTTGGCGCACCACCACGGTACCACCGTCGGCTTCGTAGACGGTGGCCGGCTCCCGGCCAATTGCGGCCGTGACGTTGCTGCGGTCGATGAGGACGCTGTCCGGCACCGCCTCGAGCAGCTTCGGCATGCTGACTTCCAGCGCACCGACACGACGCAACACGTCGCTGCCTTGTTGTTCGTTGAGGGCAAAGCGCGCGGCGAGGACGCCGTTCTCGCGCTTGAGGGCCACCGTCTGTTCGCGCAACTCGGTGACCTGCGCGCGCAGCTGGTCCAGTGTCGGGCCCTGCAGGCGCGACTTGTGCAGCAGGTCGAGCGTGCTGTGCGGCAGCAGTGCGGAAACATTGGCGCCGATGACCGCCACCGCGCCGATGACAAGCGCGACTGTTCCCCAAAGGACCACGTCCGATTGCCGGAACTGCTCGGATGCCTTAGCCAAGGTGCTGCTCTCAACGCGGCCGAATCGGGCCTATCGGAGAGACAATGCGGCCGCGGTTAGGGCTTCGCCAACCATGTGCCGCCATAAATTTGTGTATATGCGCGCCGATACGCAGCGTGCGGAGGGACCCATGGCCGAACTGCTGTCGATCATACTTGCCGCGGGCGAAGGCACGCGCATGAAATCGGCAACGCCGAAGGTGCTGCACCCCGTCGGCGGGCTGCCGGTGGTGAGCCACGTGCTGCGCACCGCGCAGGCCGCCAGTTCCCGCCTGGCGGTGGTCGTGGGGCCGGATCATTCCGCCGTCGAGGCTGCGGTGAGCCGGTGGGCCCCGGACGTCCATATCTCGCGCCAGGAGCAGCGGTTGGGCACCGCGCACGCCGTTCAGCAGGCGAGCGCCGCATATGAAGCTGCCACAGGGCACGTGCTGGTTCTTTATGCCGACACGCCGCTGGTGACCGCCGCCACCGTTGCCGGCATCGTCTCGCGGCTCGATGCCGGCGCCGATATGGTGGTGGTGGGTTTCCGGCCCGCCAACCCGACCGGCTACGGCCGCCTGATCACAGAAGATGGCCAGGTGCGCGCCATTCGCGAGCATCGCGATGCCACCGAGGAGGAGCGCCGCATCGGCCTCTGCAATTCCGGCATCATTGGCTTCCGCGGCGATACCCTGCGATCGGTGATCGATCGCATCGGCAACAGCAACGCCAAGGGCGAGTACTACCTCACCGATGCCGTGGAACTGGCATCTGCCGACGGACGTCGCATCGACTATGTCGAAGCCGATGCCGATGAATTGATCGGTGTGGACGACCGCACCAAGCTGGCGCAGGCTGAGGCCACGTTCCAGCGCTTCCGGCGCGCCGAGTTCATGCAGAACGGCGTGTCCCTGAAGGACCCCGACAGCGTCTGGTTCTCCTGGGACACCGAGATCGGCCGCGACGTCACTATTTTCCCGAACGTCGTCTTCGGCCCTGGCGTCAAGATCGCCGACAATGTCGAGATCCGCGCCTTCTGCGACATCGAGGATGCCGTGATCGGGGAGGGCGCCAGCATCGGTCCGTTCGCGCGCATCCGCGGCGGTGCCGAACTCGGGCCGGACGTCCACCTCGGCAATTTCGTCGAGGTGAAGAAGTCGAGGATCGGCGCCGGCACCAAGGCCGGTCATCTCAGTTACCTCGGCGATGCCGAGATCGGCGAGAAGACCAACATCGGTGCGGGGACCATCACCTGCAACTACGACGGGGTGAACAAGGATAAGACGGTGATCGGCAGCAATGTCTTCATCGGGTCCAACGCCTCGCTTGTGGCGCCGATAACTATTGGTGATGGGGCCTATACGGCGTCAGGCAGCGTGATTACAGAAGATGTGCCGGCAGATGCGCTCGCGCTCGGTCGCGCGCGTCAGGAAAGCAAGCTGGGCTATGCGCCGAAACTGCGCGCGAAGGCACTCGCCAAGAAGGCGTCGAAGGGGAAATAGGATGTGCGGTATCGTCGGTATCGTTGGCACTGAACCCGTTGCGGGTCGCCTTGTCGATGCATTGAAGCGCCTGGAATATCGCGGCTATGACAGCGCCGGCGTCGCCACGCTCGAGGACGGCAGCATCACCCGGCGCCGCGCCGAGGGCAAGCTCGGCAACCTGGCGCAGAAGCTCGCCTTCGAGCCGCTGGACGGGCGGATCGGCATCGGTCACACGCGCTGGGCCACCCACGGCGCCCCCACCGAGCGCAACGCCCACCCGCACGCCACCGACCGCGTTGCTATCGTCCACAACGGCATCATCGAGAACTTCCGCGAGCTGCTGGCCGACCTCGCCAAGGACGGGTATCTGCCGCAGACCCAGACCGACACCGAATCCGTCGCCCTGTGGGTTACGCGCGAGCTGGCCCGCGGTGCCGATCCTGAACTGGCCGTCGCGAGCACGCTGAAGCAGCTCAAGGGCGCCTTCGCCCTCGCCTTCATGTTCCGCGACCACGATGGCCTGCTGATCGCAGCGCGGCACGGCGCGCCGCTCGCCATCGGGTACGGCGCAACCGAGATGTATCTCGGCTCCGACGCCATGGCGCTGGCCCCGTTCACCTCGCGGCTGACCTATCTCGAAGACGGCGACTGGGCGGTGATCACCCACAAGGGCGTGACCATCCGCGACGGGCGCGACGCCATCGTCCAGCGCGAGCAGCAGGTTTCGCAGGCCTCGGCCCTGCTCGTCGACAAGGGCAACCACCGCCATTTCATGGCCAAGGAAATCTACGAGCAGCCCGAGACCATCTCGCACACGCTCAGCCATTATGTGGACATGGGCGCTGAGCGCGTCGCCATCCGCGAGGCGTTGCCGTTCAACTTCGCCGATCTCACCCGCCTCACCATGAGCGCCTGCGGCACCGCCTACTATGCCGGCGCCGTCGCCAAATACTGGTTCGAGCGCTATGCCCGGCTGCCGGTCGATATCGACGTGGCCTCCGAGTTTCGCTACCGCGAACCACCGCTCGTGCCCGGCGGCCTGTCGCTGTTCATCTCCCAGTCCGGCGAGACCGCGGACACCCTCGCGGCACTGCGCTACTGCGCGGCGCAGGGGCAGCACGTTGCCAGCCTCGTCAACACGCTCGAATCCACTATCGCCCGCGAGTCGGGCGTTGTGTTCCCGATCCTGTGCGGTCCGGAGATCGGGGTCGCTTCGACCAAGGCGCTGACGGCGCAGCTGACGTCGCTTGCCAGCCTCGCCATTGCCGCCGGCCGGGCCCGTGGGGTGCTGACCGAAGAGCAGGAAGCCGAACTGGTGCGCGAACTGGTGCGCCTGCCGACCGCCGTGTCGGAGGCGCTCGGCACCGAAGAGCAGATCATGGACATCGCCAAGCGCCTGTCCAAGGCCAAGGACGTGCTCTATCTCGGCCGTGGCCCGATGTATCCGATTGCGCTTGAGGGTGCCCTGAAGCTCAAGGAAATCAGCTATATCCACGCCGAAGGTTATGCGGCAGGTGAGCTGAAGCATGGTCCCATCGCGCTTGTCGACGAAGACATGCCGGTGATCGTCGTCGCCCCTTCGGACGAACTGGTCGACAAGACCCTCAGCAACATGCAGGAAGTGGCGGCGCGCGGCGGCAAGATCATCCTGATCACCGACCAGAAGGGTGCCGATACCGTCGGGCAGGATGTGTCTGACATCATCCTCATCCCGGAAGTGTCGAGCTTCGTCGCCCCGATCCTCGCCACCATCCCGGTGCAGCTACTGGCCTACCACACGGCCGTGTTCATGGGCACCGACGTCGACCAGCCGCGCAACCTCGCCAAGTCGGTGACGGTGGAGTAGGGCGCACATTATCATAGACCTCATCCTGAGCTTGTCAAAGGACGAGGTCGCGGCCACTGAGGTACCGACCTCGTGGTTCGACAAGCTCACCATGAGGTCTACAAACGGTACCGCTTTGGCGTGCTACGAGCCGGCCGCTACGCCCGCTTGCCGGTTCCGAAGCCGTGCATGCGGTTGGCCCACTGCATGCCCACGATTGCGCCCTTGATCGAGGGCAGCATCGCCAGCGGCATCAGGATGGCCAGAGGCACCATGGTGTAGACGTAGATCATCGGGTTGACCTGATAGGACATCTCGATGTGCAACATGATCGCGACCAGCAGGTGCCCGACGATCATGATGGCGATGTAGGGCGGGAAATCGTCGGCACGGTGCAGGTTCAGCTGTTCGCCACACACGTCGCAGTGGTCCACGACCTTCAGGTATGACCGGAACAGCTTGCCCTTGCCACAGTGCGGGCACTTGCAGACTGCGCCGCGCAACATCGCCTGGCTGGTTCTGCGTTCATCGAGGGCTGGTGACGAGTGGGTCATGGCTATCGCTTCCTTCGACCCTTGGGGCCGTAGCTTTTAGATGGACGCTTCTGTCCGCGTTTAACAGACGACGGATTGACGCGTTCCCCCTCCGACAGCAGTTCGAACCGCATGCTCCCTGCCACCGGAGCGGCCTCCATCAGCCGCACGGTGACACGATCGCCGAGGCCGAACTTCTCGCCGGTGCGGTCACCGACCAGCGCCTGCATGTCCTCACGATAGCGGTAGAAGTCCGCGCCCACGGTGGATGCCGGGATGAACCCGTCCGCTCCGGTCTCCAGCAGCCGCACGAACAGCCCCGACTTGGTGACGCCCGAGACCCGCCCCTCGAACTTGGCGCCGATCTTGCTCGACAGGAACTGCGCCAGCAGGCGGTCGGAGGTTTCGCGCTCCGCCAGCATCGCCCGCCGCTCGGTGGCGGAAATGTGCTGGGCGATGCCTTCGAGCCGCAGCGACTCCGCCTCGGTCAGCCCGTCGTCGCCGAAACCCAGCGCCGAGATCAGCGCCCGGTGCACCAGCAGGTCGGCATAGCGACGGATCGGCGAGGTGAAGTGGGCATAGCGGTCGAGATTGAGGCCGAAGTGACCAAGGTTTTCAGGCGCATACACCGCCTGCGCCTGCGAGCGCAGCACCATTTCGCTGACCCGCTCGACATTGCCGGCGCGCCGCGCCTGGGCGAGGATGCCGTTGAAGTCCGAAGCGCGAACGGCGTCCGACTTCTTCATGCCGATGTCGAGAGAGCCGAGGAACTCCCGTAGTGCGGTCAGCTTCTCGCCCGAGGGCTCGTCGTGCACCCGGTACATCACCGGCGAACGCTTCTGCTCCAGCGTCTCGGCCGCCGCGACGTTGGCCGCGATCATCATCTCCTCGATCAGCCGGTGGGCTTCGAGGCGCTCGGGCACGAAAATGTCCCGCACCATGCCATGGTCGTCGAGCAGGATCTTGCGCTCGGGCAGGTCGAGGTCGAGCGGACCACGCTGGTCGCGCGCCTTGGTCATCGCCGCATAAGCGGCCCAGAGCGGCTTCAGGATCGGCTCGAGCAGCGGTCCGGTCTGGTCGTCCGGCTTGCCGTCGATCGCAGCCTGCGCCTGCTGGTAGCTGAGCTTGGCCGCCGAACGCATCAGGATGCGGTGGAAGCTGTGCGAACGCTTCCGGCCATCGGCGCCGAGCACCATGCGCACCGCCATCGCCGCGCGCGGCTCGCCTTCCTTGAGCGAGCACAGCTCGTTGGAGATGCGCTCGGGCAGCATCGG
The DNA here is from genome assembly GCA_023431205.1 of Pseudomonadota bacterium. Classification (GTDB taxonomy): domain Bacteria; phylum Pseudomonadota; class Alphaproteobacteria; order Rhizobiales; family Devosiaceae; genus Devosia. Next base: position 126,893 of record JAEYXQ010000160.1, read on the forward strand.
CACGACGCGGTCGGGGAAGTAAACCGAGTTGCCGCGCAGATAGGCCTCGCGGTCGAGCGCCGTCCCCGGCCGCACATAGGCCGCGACATCGGCGATGGCGACGGTGACGATGACGCCGCCGGCGTTCTTCTCGTCGGTATCCGCCTCGGCATGGACGGCGTCGTCGTGGTCCTTGGCGTCGGCCGGATCGATGGTGATCAGCGGCAGTTCGCGCCAGTCCTCGCGGCCCTTCAGCGTTGCTTCCTTCGCCTCGTCGGCTTCGCGGATCACCGAGTTGGGGAAGATGTAGGGGATCTCGAGGTTGTGGATGGCGATCATGCTGATCGCACCCTCGGAACTCGGATTGCCGATGACGTTGGTCACCCGCGCCCGCGGGATCATCAGCCGCCCCGACAGCTTGACCTCGACCTCCACCAGGTCGCCGTCCTGCGCTTCCCCCAGGTCGCCCATGGGGATGCGCATTTCCTTCTGCTTGCGGTCCACCGGAATCAGCCGCGCGCCATCCTCGTCGCGGCGCACGATGCCGATATGGGCCCGGCGCGGCTTGTCGAGGATCTTCATCGGCTTGGCGGTGTATTCCGGCACCGGCCCGTCACCGCTCTCGATGCGGCCAAGAATGCGGTCACCCGGCGCCGGCACCACGCGGGCATTGCGCCCGCCGAGCACGGCCACGCGGGGCTTTTCGCCTTCTTCGTCGTTCCACTGCGCCGGGAAGGCGTGGAGATTGTCCGGATCGGCATCGGCGGGGATGTCGAGCACCGTCACCGAGGGCAGGGCGGCGGTGCGGCGCAGCGCCTTGCGGGTACGGGTGATCAGGCCATCGCCCTCGAGTTCGGCGAGCATCGCCTTGAACGGGCGGCGCATGTCGCCGCGAATGCCGAACACCTTGGCGAGGTCGCGCTTGCCCTTGAGATCCGGCTCCTGCGCCAGCGCTTCGAGCAGTTGCTCGCGCGTCGGCAGCGCATCGGCGCGCGGATGCAGCGACCGCTTCGGTCCGGAGGTGTTCTTGTTTTTGGTTTTGGTGATTTTTGCCATCAGGCCTTGCTTGTAGTCGAGTTCGCCCGCCGAAGAAATCGGCAGGTGCCCAACTGAAATCTGTCTGAGTTAGGAGGAGTTCCCGCGCATCTCTGCTGCGGGAACACAGGTCATATGGATATTGCCCCGGCCGGATGGAAGGGTCAGGCGGCGCCGGCAAGGTAGAAAAGACGGGCGACGGCATGATCCCGCAGTGCCTGGGCCGGCAGGCGGCCGGTCAGGGCGTCGATGACGCGCGCCTGATCGGCCACGGCGCTGGCGTCGACCAGCACCTTCCGGAACGGTGGCCGTGTCCCCTGTTTTGCTTGCTCCAGCAGGTTGTAGAGCAGGGCACGAACATCGGTCAGCGCCGCACAGGCCGGGCAGGTGTCCCCATCTGCGTGTCCATGCCAGCTATTGGCGGACAGGCGCAGCAGCACAGTGTCACGGTCGAGCGGCAGGAGCTTTGCCGGCTCGGTGATCAGCGTGACGGCGATGGGTTCGACGCGAGACATGGTGGAGGGCTCTATGCCGGTTCTCACCTCTCCCCTCAGGGGCGAGGTCGCCGCGGAGCGGCGGGTAAGGGGTTCAGAGTTGCAGTTCCTTCGGAGAGGGAGACGATGAACATCGGCGCCTCGGCTCCTGCGCCTCCCTCCCCTTGATGGGGAGGGAATGAGGGTGGGGTGGAGCCACGCACACCGTTGCTACTCCGCCGCCACGATCGCCGGGCCGGGGATGTAGTTGAGGATGGGGCTCAGCCAGCGTTCCACCTCCTCCACCTCCATGCCCTTGCGCTGGGCATAGTCGATGACCTGGTCCCGCTCCACCTTGGCAACGCCGAAATAGTAGGCGTCGGGGTGGGAGAAGTAGAGCCCCGAGACCGACGAGCCGGGCCACATGGCAAACCCCTCGGTCAGCCGCACCCCAGCCTGCTTCTCGGCGTCGAGCAGGCGGAACAGGGTCGTCTTTTCGGTATGGTCGGGCTGAGCCGGGTAGCCGGGGGCAGGGCGGATGCCGCGATACTTCTCGAGGATCAGTTCCTCGGGGCTTTGCGCCTCGTCGGCGGCATAGCCCCAGAACTCCTTGCGCACCCGCTCGTGCATCGCCTCGGCAAAGGCTTCGGCGAAACGGTCGGCCAGCGCCTTCACCAGGATCGAGGAATAGTCGTCGTTGGCCCGTTCGAAACGCTCGGCTATCGCCACTTCCTCGATGCCGGCGGTGACGACGAACCCGCCGAGATAGTCCGGCTTGCCGCTTTCAAGCGGCGCCACGAAGTCGCTCAGCGCCATGTTCGGCTTGCCGTCACGCTTGGAGAGTTGCTGGCGCAGCGTGAACAGCGTCGCCAGTTCCTCCTGCCGCCCTTCATCGGTGAACAGCCGGATGTCGTCACCCACGGCATTGGCCGGCCAGAACCCGACCACGGCGCGCGGCGCAAACCACTTCTCGGCGATGATCTGGCCGAGCATGCGCTGCGCATCCTCGAACAACTGCCGGGCCGCCTCGCCCTGCTTCTTGTCCTCGAGAATGGCCGGGTAGCGTCCCTTCAGTTCCCAGGTCTGGAAGAACGGCGTCCAGTCGATGTAGCGGGCAAGGTATTCGAGCGAAAAGTCGTTGGCGTCGAACACCCGGGTGCCGAAGAAGCTGGGTTTTGGCGGCTCGTAGCCGACCCAGTCGGGCTTGAAGCTGTTGGCACGGGCCCGCTCGAGCGGCAGGCGCTTCTTCTCGGCCTCCGCCCGCTCATGCGCCGCCGCCGCCTTGGCGTACTCAGCCCGCACCTGCTCGATGAAGGTGATCTTGGTGTCCGGCGACAGCAGGTTCGAGACCACGCCCACCGCCCGGCTGGCATCGTTGACGTGGACGGCCTGGCCCTGGTTGTAGCGCGGGTGGATCTTGACCGCTGTATGCACTCGGCTGGTCGTCGCCCCGCCGATCAGCAGCGGGATGTCGAAGCCTTCGCGCTCCATTTCGGCGGCGACGTGCGCCATCTCGTCCAGCGAGGGGGTGATCAGCCCCGACAGGCCGATGATGTCGACGTTCTCGCGCCGCGCCGTTTCCAGGATGGTCTGGGCCGGCACCATCACGCCGAGGTCGATGATCTCGTAGTTGTTGCAGGCCAGCACGACACCGACGATGTTCTTGCCGATATCGTGGACGTCGCCCTTCACCGTCGCCATCAGCACCTTGCCGGCACTCTGGCGCTGCTCGCCGCCGGTGAGGCGCTTCTCCTCCTCCATGTAGGGCAGGAGATAGGCCACCGCCTGCTTCATCACGCGGGCGGATTTCACCACCTGTGGCAGGAACATCTTGCCCGAGCCGAACAGGTCGCCCACCACGTTCATGCCGGCCATCAGCGGACCTTCGATGACATGCAGCGGCCGCTCCGCCTGGTGGCGAGCTTCCTCGGTGTCGGCCTCGATGAACTCGGTGATGCCGTTCACCAGCGCATGGCTGATGCGCTCGTTGACCGGCTTTTCGCGCCAGCTCAGGTCCTTGCCCTTGGCCTCGCCGCCGGCCTGGCCGCGATAGCGCTCGGCAATTTCGAGCATGCGGTCGGTGGCGTCGGGCCGGCGGTTGAGGATAACGTCCTCGCAGGCCTCGCGCAGTTCCGGATCGATCGACTCGTAGACCGCCAGCTGGCCGGCATTGACGATGCCCATGTCCATGCCGTTCTGGATGGCATAGTACAGAAACACCGCGTGCATGGCCTCGCGCACCGGCTCGTTGCCGCGGAACGAGAAGCTCAGGTTCGAGATGCCGCCCGAGATATGGACGTGCGGCAGCGTCTCGGTGATGCGCTTGGTCGCCTCGATGAAGTCGACGCCGTAGTTGTTGTGCTCCTCGATGCCGGTGGCGATCGCGAACACGTTGGGGTCGAAGATGATGTCTTCGGGCGGGAAACCGACCACCTCCGTCAGCAGCTTGTAGGCGCGGGTGCAGATCTCGACCTTGCGGGCCAGCGTGTCGGCCTGGCCCTGCTCGTCGAACGCCATCACCACCACGGCTGCGCCATAGGCGCGTACCAGCCGCGCCTGGTGCAGGAACTGCTCCTCGCCTTCCTTGAGCGAGATGGAGTTCACCAGCGCCTTGCCCTGGACGCATTTCAGCCCGGCCTCGATCACCTCCCACTTGGAGGAGTCGATCATCAGCGGCACCTTGGCGATGTCGGGCTCGGCCGCCAGCAGGTTGAGGAAGTCGACCATTACTTGCTTGGAGTCGATCAGGCCCTCGTCCATGTTGATGTCGATGATCTGGGCGCCGTTGATCACCTGGTCGCGCGCCACGTCGAGCGCCGCGGTGAAGTCCCCGGCGGTGATCAGCTTGCGGAAGCGGGCCGAGCCGGTGACGTTGGTGCGCTCGCCCACGTTCACGAACGGAATATCGCTGGTCAGCGTGAACGGCTCGAGGCCCGACAGCCGCAGCAGCCGCTCGGGCCTGGGCACCGCCCGGGGCTTGTGCTTGCCGACCGCCTCGGCCACAGCCCGGATGTGATCCGGCGTCGAGCCGCAGCAGCCGCCGACGATGTTGAGCAACCCCTCGCGGGCAAAATCCTCCAGCTGCGCGGCCATGGATTCCGGCGTCTGGTCGTAGGCCCCCATCTCGTTGGGCAGGCCCGCATTGGGGTAGGCGCAGATGAAGGTGGCGGCGACACCCGACAGCTCGGTGATGTGGGCCCGCATCAGGTCGGCGCCCAGCGCACAGTTGAGCCCGATGGTCAGCGGCCTGGCGTGGCGTACCGCGTACCAGAACGCGGTGGGTGTCTGCCCCGACAGCGTGCGGCCGGAGAGGTCGGTGATGGTGCCCGAGATCATGATGGGCACGTCGATGCCGCGCTCGTCGAACAGCCGGCGCGCGGCGAAGATGCCCGCCTTGGTGTTCAGCGTGTCGGTGATGGTCTCGAACAGCAGCAGGTCGGCGCCCGCATCCACCAGCCCGCGAATGGCCTCGCCATAGGCTTCCACCAGCTCATCGAAGCTGATCGAGCGGTGGCCGGGGTTGTTGACGTCCGTGGACATGGACGAGGTCTTGTTGGTCGGCCCCAGCGCACCCGCCACGAACCGGCGGCGGCCATCCTCCGCCTCGGCGCGCAGTGCCGCCCGCCGCGCCACCACCACGCCCTGGTAGTTGATGTCGTAGACTGCCGACTCGGTGCCGTAGTCGGCCTGCGCCACCGAGGTCGCAGAGAAGGTGTTGGTCTCGACGATGTCGGCACCGGCCATGAAGTACTGGAAGTGGATCTCTTCCACCGCCTCCGGCCGGGTCAGCACCAGCAGGTCGTTGTTGCCCTGCAGTGGCCGGTTCCAGTCGCGAAAGCGCTCGCCGCGGAAATCGTCCTCCCCGAGCTTCAGCCGCTGCAGCATGGTGCCCATTGCCCCATCGAGGACAAGGATGCGCTCACCCATGGCCTTCGCCAGGGCGGCACGAACTTCGGTCCAGTCGGGAAGGGTAGGGGTGGTCATGATGCAAACGTCCTGCTTCGAGGTCGTATAAAGATATCTTTATATCCGCACATGTTCAAGGCGGATGCCGGAAAACCTCGGGATCGAGCTTGTGCCGACAATCCCGTCCAAATGCCAGCGGCGGTGCTAACCATTCGTTCGCCTTAACCGCATCGAAACCAGAAACTTGTTCCTGTGCAGCGCCATCCACCGGTCTCGGCTATGGTGGGAGCGGATCCAGTATTGCGTACAAAAAGAGATTGCCTGCCGTGACAGCATCCTGGCGCCGTGCCGCCCGCCTGCTCGCCCTTGCCGGGCTCCTAGCTCCGATCGTCGCGGCCTGTAGTGCGGGCGGTCTTGGACCCAAAGTGAACCGCGCCGCCTTCGGTTCCGAGTATGGTTCCGCTTCTCCGCGCGTCACCAACAATCCCAATCCGCCCAAGGGCGGCGGCCGCTATCAGGTCGGCAAGCCCTACACCGTGGCCGGTCGCACCTATGTGCCGCAGGAGGACCCCGACTATGTGGGGACTGGCAGCGCCTCCTGGTATGGCGCCGATTTCCATGGCCGCCGCACGGCCAATGGCGAGATCTTCTCGGCCAACGCGCTCACCGGCGCCCATCCCACCCTGCCGCTGCCATCCTATGTTCGGGTCACGAACCAGGATAACGGCCGCTCCATTATCGTGCGCGTGAACGATCGCGGACCCTATATGCCCGGACGCATCATGGACCTGTCCTACCGGGCGGCCGCCATGCTCGGCTATGTCACCAGGGGTTCGACCAGCATCAAGGCCGAGTATGTTGGTCCGGCGCCGCTCGAGGGCGACGACACCCGCATGCTGATGGCGAGCTATAGCGGGCCGGCCGATTTCGACACCGGTGCCGCCTACCGCACGGCCGACAACACCAACAGCCTGGCCGATATCGCCGGCAACTTCGTCGGCGGGCTGTTCTCCTATGCCGACAGCACCCCGGTTCAGGGTGGCGCGGGCATCGGCAGCGCTCAGGCCGCCGTCAACGCGATGGCGAGCGGCGACGCTGCCCTGGGCAGGCTGGACCTGCCGCTGGGCGTCTTCGCCAGCGCCGAACATGCGGCTGGGCTGGCCCAGCAGTTTGCCCTGCTCGGATCGGTCTCTGAAGAACTGGTCGAGATCAACGGCCGGCAGGCAACGCAACTCACCCTGACCCAATTGAAGCCCGGTGCGACGAGAAGTGATGTCGAGGCTCTGGCACAGTCGCTTGGCCTGGGTGACGCCAGGCTCTATTGATCAGTCATGACTATGGGGGAGGCGACGATGAAGCGGTTCGGCATTCTGGCACTGGCTGTGCTGGCATTCGTCTCTCCGGCGCTGGGGCAGGTCGATTTCGAGACGCAGGCGAAGTTCGCCGTTCTCACAGATTTCGAGTCCGGCACGGTGATTTTCCAGAAGGACGCCGATCAGGCCATGGAGCCGGCCAGCATGGCCAAGCTCATGACGCTGGCCGTCGTGTTCGACGAGATCAAGAACGGCCGGCTGTCGATGGACGACCATTTCTTTGTGTCCGAGCATGCCTGGCGGACCGGCGGGGCCATGTCCGACGGCTCGACCATGTTTGCCGAACTGAACTCCCAGATCCGGGTCGAGGACCTGGTTCGTTCGGTCATCATCCAGTCCGGCAATGATGCCGCCATCGTGCTGGCCGAGGGCATCGCCGGTTCGGAGAGCACCTTTGCCCTGATGATGAACGAACTGGCCGACGACATCGGCCTCACCGGCTCGAACTTCACCAACCCGACCGGCCTGCCCGATCCGAACATGTACGTGACGGCCCGCGATCTGGCGACGCTGGCGCGCTACCTGATCCGCGACTATCCGGACTACTACCACTACTTCTCCGAGCCGGCGATGGAGTGGAACGGCATCCGCCAGCCCAACCGCAACTCGCTGGTCGAGCAGGGCATCGGCGTCGACGGACTCAAGACCGGCCACACCGAGGCCGCCGGTTATGGCTCGGTGATCTCCAGCGACGCCGGCGATCGCCGGCTGATCGCCGTGGTGCACGGGCTCACCTCCATGGCGCAGCGCAACGAAGAAGGGCGCAAGCTCATCACCTGGGGTGCCCGCGCCTTCGAGCGCGTCGCCGCCTATCCGGAAGGCACCGTCATCGCTACCGCCGACGTCTATGGCGGCGAAGCGCCGTCGGTCGGCCTCGTCGGCGAGGGCGAGGTGGCGCTCTATCTGCCGCGTGGCTCGCGCCGCTGCCTCAACGCGCAGGTCGTCTATACCGGCCCGCTGATGCCGCCGGTGGCGCAGGGCGAGGAAATCGCTGAACTCCGCGTCTTCTGCGAGGACCGCCTGGTGCAGACCGCGCCGCTCTACGCCGCCGAGACGGTGGAAGACGGCGGCATCACCCGCAAGGCAACCGACGCCCTCAAGCAGATCGCTCTCGGCTGGCTGCCGTAGGGACGCGTGAAGGCACTGTATTCGCCGCCCGAGTCGGGTAAAACGGCCTCATGTCCGAAGCTTCCTCAGCCACCAGCCCCGCCCGGTTCATCACCTTCGAAGGTGGGGAGGGGGTCGGCAAGTCCACGCAGGTCAAGCGGCTGCTCGTTCATCTTCAGCAGAACGGCATCGATGCCGTACGCACCCGCGAGCCGGGTGGCACCGCCAAGGCCGAAGCCATCCGTTCATTTATCCTGCAGGGTCGTTCAGAAAGCTGGGGCGCCGGCGCAGAAGCCGTACTGTTCGCTTCGGCGCGGCTCGACCATGTCCGTCAGCTCATTGCCCCCAATCTCGCCGCCGGCACCTGGGTGCTGTGCGACCGCTTCCACGATTCCACCCGCGCCTATCAGGGCCTGACCGGCGGCGTCGACGAGCGGCTGATCGGCGAACTCGAGACTCTGGCCCTCGACGGCCATGTCCCCGATCTGACCATCGTTCTGGACATGGATCCGGAGGTCGCCTTCCGCCGCGTCGCGCAGCGCCAGTTGGAAGATGGCTTGAAGGTCACCGGCGATCGCTTTGAAAAGGAAGAACTCGACTGGCATCGCACCCTGCGCGACGGCTTCCTCGCCATCGCCAATGCCAACCCCGAGCGCTGCGTCGTCCTTGATGCCGACCGCGACGAGGACGAGCTGGAGCGGGTGATCTGGGCCACCGTTTCCGCCCGTTTCCCTGAACTTGCGGCAGGCGCCGAGGCGTGACCGATCCCGATGCCATCGACGGCGTGCCGGAGCCCGAGCGCCGGCAGCGCGCCCGCGGTCACGACGAGGCCCGGCAGGCGGTGCTCGGGACCCTTGCCGCCGGTCGCCTGCCCGGCGCCATCATGCTCCACGGTCCGCAGGGGATCGGAAAGGCCACCTTCGCCTTCGAGCTGGCGGTGGCGCTGCTGACGGCCACCGGCGATGAGCCGGAGCACCGGGTCGCCGAGCAGGTCGCGGCGCTCTCCCACCCCAACCTGTTCCTGCTGCGCCGCAGCCCCAAGGACAGCAAGGGCTACTACACCGTGATCCGGGTCGAGGAAGTTCGCCAGGTGCGCGACGGACTGCACCACACCCGCGGCCGGTCCGGTCATCGAGTGGTGGTCATCGACGCCATCGACGACTGCAATCCCTCCGCTGCCAATGCGCTCTTGAAGACGCTGGAAGAGCCGCCAGCAGACACGACATTCTTCCTGATCTCGCAACGGCCGGGGCAATTGCTGCCCACCATCCGCTCGCGCTGCCACAATCTGGCGCTGCGCCCGATTGCCGATGCTGACGTGGAAGCCGTGCTGCGCGAGCATGACTCTGCGCTCGGTCAGGCAGAGCTGCAGCGTGCCGTCGCGCTTGCTGGTGGTCGCCCGCGCCGCGCCTTCGAGACGCTGGCTTTGGCGCCGGATTCAGCCCTGGGCGCCCTGCAGGGGTGGCTCACCAACCCCCTCGCCCACCCGACCGCAGTTCCTCTCAGCCTCGCCGACGCGCTCGGCGCAAGCGCGCAGGGGCCCGAACTCTCCTTCGCCCGCGAGATGCTGTTCGACTGGCTGGCCGAAGAAGCCCGCAACGCCGCACTGCCGCCGCTGAACCGCGCGCGCCTTGCCTCGGCCACCGAGCTATGGGAGAAGGCAAACGCCCTCTTCGCCGAGGCCGACGAGATCAATCTGGATATGAAACAGACCCTCGCCGCCCTGTTCGACGCGATCAGCCGGCACGTCGCCCTCACTCAGCCCGCCGCCGAGCCACAATGACCCCCAAGCCGTTCTACGTCACCACCGCGATCGCCTACCCCAATGGCGCCCCCCATATCGGGCACGCCTATGAGATGATCGCGACCGACGCCATCGCGCGTTTCCAGCGCCTGGCGGGTCGGGAGACCTATTTTCTGACCGGCACCGATGAGCACGGCATCAAGATGGTGCAGACCGCCGCCACGGCCGGTGTGACGCCGCGCGAGCTTGCGGACCGCAACGCGGCCGAGTTCCAGCGCCTTGCCGGTGTGCTCAACGTCTCCAATGACGACTTCATCCGCACCACCGAGCCGCGCCACCACCAGGCCTCGCAGGAAATCTGGCGCCGCATGGCCGCCAACAACAACAGCGACATCTTCCAGTCCACCTACAAGGGCTGGTACTCGGTTCGCGACGAAGCCTATTTCGACGAGGACGAACTCACCGAGCGCGACGGCAAGCGCTTCGCGCCCTCTGGCGCCGAGGTGAACTGGGTCGAGGAGCCGACCTACTTCTTCCGTCTGTCGGCCTATCAGGACCGACTGCTCGAGCTCTACGAGAGCAATCCCGACTTCATCGCTCCCAGGGAGCGGCGGAACGAGATCATCTCCTTTGTCAGAAGCGGGCTGCAGGACCTCTCGATTTCCCGCACCACCTTTGACTGGGGCATTCCGGTGCCGGATGCGCCCGGGCACGTCATGTATGTCTGGGTGGACGCCCTCACCAACTACATCACCGGCGTCGGCTTTCCGGACGAGCAGAGCGAGCTGTGGCAGAAGTTTTGGCCGGCAGACCTCCACGTCATCGGCAAGGACATCATCCGCTTCCACACCGTCTATTGGCCGGCCTTTCTGATGAGTGCCGGCCTGCCGGTGCAGCACCGCGTCTTTGCCCACGGATTCCTCACCGTTGACGGGCAGAAGATGTCTAAGTCGCTCGGCAACGTCATCGACCCGTTCGATCTGGTGGAGGAGTTCGGCGCCGACGCGGTGCGCTACTTCTTCCTGCGCGAGGTATCGTTCGGGCAGGATGGCGACTACAGCCGCGAGAAGCTCACCAACCGCGTCAACGCCGATCTTGCCAACAACCTCGGCAACCTGGCGCAACGCTCGCTGTCGATGATCAACAAGAACTGCGACGGCAAGGTCCCGCAGTTCGGCCATGCCACTCCGGCCGACGAGCAGCTCGATCAGGAAGTGGGCGAAGCCATCCAGGCTGCTCAATCCCTGATGGAGCAGCAGCTGATCCATGACGCCATCGGCGCCATCATCGGTGCCTTGAGCTCTGCCAACAACTACTTCGCGGCGCAGGAGCCGTGGGCGCTCAAGAAGACTGATCCGGAACGCATGGCGACCGTCCTCTATCGCACGGCCGACACGGTGCGTCGCCTGGCCATTCCGATGCTCGCCTTCGTGCCGGCGTCGGCCGCCAGACTGCTGGACCAACTCGCCGTGCCCGAGCACGACCGGCTGCTGGCGCTGGCGCTGGTTCGCGATCGTCTCGTGCCCGGCACCGAACTTCCCGCGCCGCAGGGCGTCTTCGCCCGCATCGAGCGCAAGGCGGAATAGCCATGCTGATCGACAGCCATTGCCACCTGGACTTCCCGGAGCTGTCTGCCGATCTCGACGGCGTGCTCGCCCGGGCGGCCTCTGCCGGCGTCAGTGGCATGGTGACGATTTCCACACGTGTGGAGAACTTTTCCACCTACGCGCGAATCGCAGAACAGCACGGGAACATCTGGTGCTCCGTGGGCACCCACCCGCACAACGCCCATGAAGAACTGCATATCACCACCGACGACCTGGTTCGGCTAAGTGCCCATCCGCGCTGCGTTGCCATCGGCGAAGCTGGTCTCGACTACTTCTACGACAACGCTCCACGCGACGCGCAGGCGACGGGCCTCCGCCGCCACATCGCCGCGGCCCGGTTCACCGGTCTTCCACTGGTTATCCACAGCCGGCAGGCCGACGAAGACATGGCGGCCATGCTCGAGGAAGAGTCGGGGCAGGGGAGTTTCCCCTTCCTCCTCCACTGCTTCACCGGCGGCGCCGACCTCGCCCGCCGGGCTCTGGCGCTCGGCGGCTACATTTCCTTTTCCGGCATCGTCACCTTCCGCAATGCCAGGGAGATCCAGGAGGTCGCCGCCTTCGTGCCGGCCGACCGCTACCTGGTCGAGACCGACGCGCCGTACCTCGCGCCAATCCCGCATCGTGGGCAGTCAAACGAGCCGAGCTTCGTCATCCATACGGCCCAGAAGCTCGCCGAACTCCGCGGGGTGACGCTGGAGCAGGTCGGCACCGAAACCACTGCCAATTTTGCCCGCCTGTTCAACAAGACCGGGCTGGCCTGATCCATGCCCATGCCGGACAGGATCGTCGCGACCATTCTCGGCTGCGGCTCGTCCGGTGGCGTGCCGCGCATCGGCAATGTCTGGGGCGCCTGTGATCCGAACAATCCGCGCAACCGCCGCCGCCGCTGCTCGCTGCTGATCGAAGCTTGGAGCGGTGACGAGCCCGAGCCGACGCGCGTCCTCATCGACACGGGACCCGACCTGCGCGAGCAACTGCTCGACGCCCATGTCGATCGTGTCGACGCCGTGCTCTACACCCACGCCCATGCCGACCACATCCACGGCATCGACGATCTGCGCGTGCTGGCCCTGCACAACCGCAAGCGCGTCGACGTCTATTTCGACCGCGAGACCGGCCAACGGCTCCACGAAGCGTTCAGCTATTGCTTCGTGACGCCACCCGGTAGCGATTATCCCCCAATCCTCACCGGTCACGAGATCAGCGGTAACGAAACACTGTCAGTTCATGGCCCCGGCGGCACGATTTCGCTGCAGGTTTTCGAGCAATTGCACGGCAAGATCACCTCGCTCGGTTTCCGCGTCGGCGACTTCGCCTACTCCGTCGATCTCTCCGGATTTCCCGACAAGTCCTTCCCCGCGCTCCACAATCTGGACCTCTGGGTCATCGACGCCCTGCGCCCGACGCCGCATCCCAGTCACCTCAGCCTGCCGGAAACGCTTGACTGGATTGAGAAATTCCAGCCGCGGCAGGCGGTCATCACCGACATGCACATCGACATGGACTACGCCACGCTCGAATCCGAACTGCCGGAGCACATCACTCCGGCCTTCGACGGCATGCGCATCGACGTGCTCGCCGGAAAAGTGCTGAACCGCTAGCGGTTTAGCGCCCGGTTTCGGCGGACCTCATCCTGAGCGCGTCGAAGGACGAGGTCGCGGCCACGGTGCCAACGACCTCGTGGTGTGCTTAGCGGAACGCCGGGATCACGTGGCGGCCATAGCCGGCGATGATCTCTTCCTCGTCGCCGCTGTCGAGATAGATGTTGAACTGCGTCACGCCCGCAGCCTCGAGCTCGCGGATCTTGCCGACGTGATCGTCCGGCTCGCCCAGCACGCAGAAGCTCTCCACCACATCGTCGGTGATGAAGTCGAGATAGGGGTTATCTGCCTGTCCGTGCTTGGAATAATCGTAGCCGCGGCGCTTCTCGATATAGCTCGTCAGGCTCTTGGGCACCTGACCGGATTCGGAGCCATACTTCTCGACGATGTCGGCCACATGGTTGCCCACCATGGCAGGGAACCACTTGGTCGCTTCGATCGCGCGGCGCTTGTCACCGAAGTAGGCTGGGGCAGCCGCCATGGAGCGGTAGTTCGACATGTCGCGGCCCGCGGCCTTGCCTGCCTCGATGCACTGGTCGGTGAACCACTTGCAGAGGCCCGGATCGGCAATCTGCAGCACCACGCCATCGGCGTGTTCGCCGGCTGTCTTCAACGCCAGGGGACCGTAGGCAGCAATCCAGCTCGGCATCTCGTGGCCGACAGCCCAGGGGAACTTCACGGCAGCCGGGATCTCGCCGTAGGTGACTTCCTCGCCCCGCACCATGGCCTGGGTCTTGCCGATGAACTCGGCCACTCGCGCCAGCGTCGCCGGCTTCTTGCCCATCACGCGCATCGAGGAGTCGCCGCGGCCGACCGCGAGGTCAAAACGCCCGCCCGACTGCTTCGACAGCGAGCCGAAGATCGAGGCTGCGACCGACCAGTCCCGCACGTCGGGGTTGGTGACCAGCGGCCCGAACCGCATGTTCGTTGTGTGCTCCATGCACATGGCAATGGCGGCATAGCAGTCGCGCCAAAGAATGTGGGAGTCGTAGAACCAGCAGTAGCTGAACCCGGCATACTCCGCGGCCCGCACCAGATAGCGTGCCCGCTCAGCTTCGATGAAGCCCTTGAAGGTGATACCGAATTCCATGCCTTGCCCCTCCGCCCCAGCGATCAGAAATTTGACCAGCCGATCAAATTTTTGGGTGCGGGATCGGCGATTGTCAATCGGGATTCAGCGTCAGTAGGCAATCAGCGGTCTGCCGGTGGCCGGATGCGGGATGACACTGGCGGCCACCCCGTACACGTCGCGCAGCATGGCAGGGGTCAGGACAGCTTCCGGCACCCCCTCGCTCACGATGCCGCCGCAACTCATCACCACCACTCGATCGCAGTATCCGGCTGCCAGGTTGAGGTCGTGGATGGCCATCAGCACTGTCAGGCCGGCGGTAGAACGCTCGCGCAGCAGGTCGAGCATGTCCTTCTGTGCGCGCACGTCGAGGTGACTGGTGGGTTCGTCCAGAACCAGAAGTCGAGGCTCCTGCGCCAGCGCGCGCGCCAGATGCACACGTTGCTGCTCGCCGCCAGATAGGGTGTTGAAGACGCGATCGGCAAAGGCGCCGAGATCGACCGCCTCAAAGGCCTGCCTGATGATGGTTTCATCCGGTTCGGCTGGTTCCGCCTGCCACGACGGCTGGTGCGGCAATCGCCCGAGGCCGACGACCTCGCGCACGGTGATGCGCGTTTCCGTCGTCGCACTTTGCTCCACGAAGGCGCAGGTCCTGGCGCGTTCTCGCCGACCCATGGCGAGCAGGTCAGAGCCTTCGAAGCGGACCTCAGCGGCAGTGGAAGGACCGAGCCCCAGCAGAGCCCGCATCAGGGTCGATTTGCCTGCCCCGTTTGGCCCGACAAGGCCGGTCACCTGCCCCGCAGGGGCAGTGAACGTCGCGCTATCGACGATCATCCGGTCGCCAGCGCGGACGCTGAGCCCGGTCACAACCAGCCCGCTCACGTCATTCTCCGGAAGCGCAACAGCACCAGCAGGAAGGCCGGGGCGCCGATCATGGCGGTGATGATCCCCACCGGCAATTCCCGCGGATCGAACACCGTGCGCGCGGCAGTATCGCACCACACCATGAAGATCGCGCCGGAGAGCATGCAGATCGGCAGCAGCAGGCGGTGACGGGTACCGATCACCAGCCGCACCATGTGCGGCACGACCAGGCCGACGAAGCCGATGGCACCGCCCACGGCAACCAGTATGCCAGTGATCAGTGCCGTGGCTCCCAGCAGGGTCCAGCGCAGCCGCCTGACGTCGACGCCCAGCGACGCAGCGGCGGTGTCGCCAAAGGCGAAGGCGTCGAGTGCTCCACCCACCAGCAGCAGTGGCAGGCCGGCGCCGAGCACCAAGAGGACAGCCAGGAGCGCCTCGGGCCAGGTGACGCCGCCGAGTGAGCCCATCAGCCAGCTCAGGATCTCGCGATAGGAATCACCAGTCGCCGTCCAGAAGATCAGAAACGACGTGGCGGCCGCCGCAAGCGCCGAGATGGCGATGCCAGCAAGGATCGCCCGCGCCGGCGTAGCGCCGCCCAGTAACCCGGTAATGGAGAGCGTCACCACGAGTGTAGCAACCGCGCCCAGGAACGCTCCCACCGGCATCAGCAGGCTGGCGCCTGCGATCATGAACACTACCGCACCCAAAGCCGCCCCTGAGGAGAGCCCGAGCAGATAAGGGTCAGCCAGTGGATTTCGAGTCAGCGCCTGCATCACGGCACCACAGAGCGCGAGGCCCGCACCGGTAGCGGCGGCAGCGAGAAGGCGCGGCAACCGCAGGTCGACAATGATAGCCGTGCGAAGCCTGGATGCGTCCGCCTCAGCGAAGCCAAGGCGTGCCACCACAGCGCGCAACACTTCCGCCACGGCTATATCTGCAGGACCGATGGTCAGGGCTACCATCAGGCTTGCGAGCAGGAGTACCAGAAGTGCGCACACCACGATACCGATACCGGAGCGGCGCGGTCGCCTCATTCCGCCAAATCGAGGCTGGCGAGTTGCCCTGCAAGGTCCGCCACTGCGGGAACATTCCGCACCCCGGCTTCCGAAGCGGGGAAGGGGATCACAAGATACCGCTCCTTCCGGACAGCCGTCATCTGGCTGGTGATGGGGTTCTCGGCAAGAAGCTTCCGCTTCTGCTCCGCCGAGTTCCATGCCGCATCAACCAGCACGATGACGTCGGGATCGGCGTCGGCGATGGCCTCCCAGCTGGCGGAGATCCAGCCATCGTCAATTTCGGCGAAGATGTTGCTGAGCCCCAGGGCGTTCATGATCATGCCAGGCGCGTTGCTGCCGGCGCCAACATAGGGCGTCTTCGTCCCGGAGGAGTACCAGACTGCCGTCAGGTTTCGTTCATCTGCGTTCACATTCGCGAGCTGAGCCTGCTGCTCGGCGATCAATACGTCGGCGGCCGCCTCTGCGTCCATGATGGCGCCCATCTCTCGAATCTCGGCGAACACCTGCTCAAAGGTCAGGGCAGGGGGCCTGACGCTCTGGCACGCGGCAGGTGCCACATAGGTGGGGATGCCCAGGGCAGCCCAGCTCTGGCGCTCACCGGCACCGTCGCCGACGAAGTTGCTCTCCCAGCCGCCGTAGACGAAGTCGGGCTCGGCCTCGAGCACCACCTCCTGTGCCGGCAGCTTGTCGGACAGGATCTGCAAGCCGACCGCCGCACCGGCCCACGGTTCGGGGACCGGGCCATCCTGGAAAGCGACGGCAGCGATGCGGTCCTCCAACCCAAGCGCCAGCAGCAGCTCGACCGCATTGGATTTGATCGCCACCACCCTCTGCGGGGCTGCGGAGAAGACAACGTCCACGCCGCAGTTATTGATGGTGAGCGGGTAGCTGGTCTGAGCGAGCACCGGCGTGCTCAGCATCGCCAATGCTGCGACAGCGCTCAGCCAGCGGCTCACGAGTTGCTCTCCTGGGCCGAGCTTTGGCGCCGAGCCGCCTTGATCTCGGCCATCGCGGCCTCATAGCCCAGCCGGTAGGCTTCTGCCGAGCCGAAGCGGAACATGTCGTCGTCCACCGCCCGTACCAGGCTGCGCGCGCCGGCCATGTCGAGGCCAGCCACGAGCCGTGCCATGCCGCGAATGACCGCGACCGGGATGCCGCTGGTCTTGCCCTTCACCAGGTCAGCAGCGCCGGCCAGTTCGTCCGCCAGCACCGCAACGGTAACATGCAGCGGCCGCCCGTTGGCATCCACGTCGCCGCGGAGGTCATCTGTCAGCTGCAGTCCGGCGGCGCCGATGGCGACATCGGTCTGCCCCACGCGCCACGGCCGTCCGATTGTGTCGGTGATGATAACGCCCACAGCCACGCCGAGCCGCTCCCTCAGGCCGGCGCAGAGAGCACGCGCAGACTGGTCGGGATCCTCCGGCAGGCGCAGCGCCACGCCTTCAGGGAGGTTGGACATGTCGATGCCGGCAGCAGCCATGATCAGGCCCTGGCGGGTCTCCACGATCTTGGTGGTGCCGCCCGGGTGAACGCGCTCTGCGACGATGCGCACCGTATCCTCGGCGATCGCCTTCTCCCGCTCGGACGCGGGGACCTGCCGGCCTTCCGCCTTGGAGACGATCTTGCTGGTCACGACCAGGATGTCGCCATCCATCAGCGCAGCGGCAGGATCGGTGACGGCCTGCGTCGCCGCGGCATCGGCAATCAGCGAGATGAGGTCATTTCCCGGCTGGACTTCGGGAATGCCGGTCAGGCCCCAGATGCTCAGCCGCGGGATCGTCATTTCCCCGCCTCCGTCGAAGTCAGTTGCCGCAGGCGGGGCAGGATGTGTTCGGCATAAAGCTTGATGAAGCGGCTTTGGTCCAGTTCCGGGGCATGGAACACCAGGTGATCGAAGCCGTAGTCGATATAGGTCTTGATGGCGGCGACATGCTCGTCCGGATCACTCGAAACGATCCAGCGTTTGGCAACCCGTTCGATGGGCAACTGCGCCGCCAGCCGCTCCATCTCTGCCGGGTCCTGCACAGAGTGTTTTTCTTCGGCGGACAGGGAGAGGGCGGCCCATTCGCGGGTGTCCTCGAGGGCCTTGTCCGCATCCGTATCGAAGGAAACCTTCACCTCGATCATTCGCTCGAACGGCCGGTCTGCCCGACCAGACTCGGCGCGACCGGCAGCGACGTTGGGCAGGAGCTGGTCGGTATAGAGTTCGGCGCCCTTGCCTGAGGTGCAGATGAACCCGTCGCCGGCGCGGCCGGCATACTTGGCGTTCAGCGGGCCGCCCGCAGCCAGGTAGATTGGGACCATTTCGGCCGGCTTGTCGTAGATGGTGGCGTTGACGGTGCGGTAGAACTCGCCCTCGAAAGAGACACGGTCTTCGCTCCAGAGTTGCCGGATCAGCTTCACGGCTTCCCGCAGGCGCGCCGAACGTTCCTTGAGTTCTGGCCACTCCATGCCGGTCGATGGAACCTCGTTGAGCGATTCTCCGGTGCCCACGCCCAGAATGACGCGGCCAGGGAACATGGTCCCCAGCGTGCCAAAAGCGTGGGCGACAACGGACGGGTGCAGCCGGAAAGTCGGCGTGAGCACGGACGTGCCGAGGATCACCCGCTCGGTGCGCGCCAGAACCGCCGCCATCCAGGCTGGTGCGAACGGCGCGTGGCCATCGGTATGCTTCCAGGGCTGGAAGTGGTCGCTGACCCAGACAGAGTCGAAGCCGGCGCCTTCCGCCTCCACCGCAAACTGCAGCAGCGTGTTCGGGGCAAACTGCTCCGCCGATGCCTTGTATCCGAACCGCATCCCTACCTCCGCTCCAGCAACAACATTTTGACCAGCTGGTCAAAGATGTCCAGTAGCCCTGTGATCTCTTCAAATTGCAGGACGCAGCAACGCGGCGGGACCGGCTGCGTTGTGGTGCCGGAGGCAGAAATGAGCTCGAGCCACTACATCGTCTATTTGCGGGATTCGCTCTGGCAGTACACCTTCCGGGGCAGTCCGGTCGGCCCGTTCGCCGATCGGGAAGAGGCGATCGCCAGCGCCATCAAGGCCGCCCGCGAGAGCGAAGACCCCGAGGCAGAGGTCATCGTGCAGGATCCGGAAACCCGCGCCGAGACAGTTTGGCGCACGCAGGACGGCGGCTAAGTCACTACGGGGTTAGATTGCCGGGTTCTTCTGCGGCACATCGCACAGGTGCTCCATCAGGTAGGCGTGGGTTGCCGGATTGGCAACAATCAGCACACCTGTGCGCTCGAACACCTCGGGGCCACGCCCCCACCAGTCCGTGACCACGCCTCCAGCCTCTTCCACCAGCAGGATGCCGGCCGCGGTGTCGACGAAGCCGGTCTCTTCGAAATATCCAGTCAGCCGTCCACAGGCGACATAGGCGCAGGAGTTAGCCGCGCTGCCGACGACACGCACCGCACCGATCGGTGCACGGATGGCATCCAGCCGCTGGTAGGCACCCCGGTGGAGTGACAGGTTGGGCGTCGGCAGCCCGGTGCCAACGCACATCATTGCCACGTCCGTTGAGGCACTGACCCGCAGGTGCTCCCCGTTCAGGAAAGCTCCAGCCCCGTTCATCGCGGTGAACATTTCATCGGCGACAGGGTTATACACCAGCCCGCAGACGGTCTCATTGCCGCGCCGAAGAGCGATGGTGATGGTGTAGTGCTGGCCGAAGATGAAGTTGGTTGTGCCGTCGATAGGATCGACGAGCCAGCGATGCTCGGGGTCCGCCCCCTGAACGGGCGCGAATTCCTCGCCGGTCAGGCTCCAGCTTGGATCAATGGCGAACAGCCGCTTGCGGATGAGCTGCTCGGAGGCGCGATCTGCCTCCGACACGAAGTCACCCGGGCCTTTCACCCCGATCTCCAGGTCGCGGAAATGCTTGAAATGTTCCAGGGTTAGCGCGCCCGCCTCACGAGCCGTCTCAACCATGATGTCGAGAATTTTGCTGTAGTCCAAGCTCATGATGCGAGGGCCGCCAGCAGCCCCTCCGGGTCATCGGTGGTGATCTGGTCGACCTTGAGGGCGAGAAGACGCGTCACCTGGTTCAGGGTGGCAGGCGTTACCTCGCGGATTGTCCAGGCATCGACACGCCTGCCGCCCGCGTGGACGTCGGCGACGATGTCGCGATCTGCGGCGAGCACGAGTTCGTGGCTGAGATAGATCGTGTCGGCGTCAGGTGCCGTTCTAAGAGCGGTGTCGATGAAGCAGGCGAAGTCGCCGGTGCTGCGAAGCCGCGCTAGAGACTCGCCGTAGCAAGGGTCATAGCCGGTTCTCAAGCCCGGAGTGCTTTCCGCCAGGGTCCGCACGGCGTCGGCGTCGCCACCCGAGAGGATGATGTTGCCGGTATGCCGCCCAACACTCGCGGCGAAGGAGGCGATCGTCTCTGTGTCCAGCGCGGCCAGGTCTTCCTTGAAGTCGAGCTGCAGCAGGGCGTCGGGATGCGGTGGCTTGCTATCGAGCAGGGCACACAGATCTTCCAGCAGCATCACGTGGTCGGGCAGGGGAGTGCCCTGGTTGTCTCTCAGCTGCAGCTGGCGCAGGGCCTCGGCGCCCGTTTCGCGAACCGCGCCATGACCGGTGGTTTGCTTGTCGAGCGTCAGGTTGTGCAGGATGGCGCAGCCGTGGTCGGCGTGAACGACGAGGTCCACCTCGACGCTGGCGCCGAGCCGCATGCCTTCGAGTATCCGCGCGCCGGTGAAGGCCGGATCGGATAGACGGCGGCGTCCGCGGTGCCATTTCAGCCACGTCCGGTGGCCGTTGCGATCAACAGAGAGCGGATCGGGCATATCAGCTCCGGTAAATGCGGGCGTCGCCGCGATACGCCGCCAGTTCGCGCGGCATCGGGTTCACCCGCTGCCCATTTCCGAACAGGTCCGGATGCGAGACCATGGCCTTGAGGCGGGTACCGTCGTCGAGGTCGAGATAAACCAGGCCGTGGGTGCCGTAGTCGGTCACCCGGTGCACCTTGGCTACGCCGTGGTCAGCGGCAACGAGGTCCAGGGACTCCGGTCGAACTGCAAGGGTAGCCTCACCATCGGCGACTGGCAGCGGCACGCTGAAGTTGCCGCGAGTGAAGGTGCCCGACGTCACGGTGCCCTCCACCAGGTTCATCGTGCCGATGAAGCCGGCGACGAACGGTGTCTGCGGCTCGCGATAGACCACCTCGGGTCGATCGATCTGCTCGGTTCGCCCGTCCCGCATCACCACGATGCGGTCGGCCATCGACAGAGCCTCGTCCTGGCCGTGGGTCACGAACAGGGTGGTGATGCCGAGACGCTGCTGGATGTCGCGGACTTCCTCCCGCAGCCGCTCCCGCAGGTGCTGGTCGAGGCTGGCGAACGGTTCGTCGAGCAACAGGATCTTGGGTTCGAGCACCAGAGACCGCGCCAGCGCGACACGCTGCTGCTGGCCACCCGAGAGCTTGGCGACGTGACGGTCGCCATAGCCGGCGAGCCCCACCAGCTCCAGCACCGCCTCCACCCTGCGCTTGATTCCCGGAGCAGGAACGCCCCGCAGCTTCAGTCCGAAGGCGAGGTTCTTGAAGACATTCATATGGGTCCAAAGGGCGTGGCTCTGGAAGACCATGCCGGTAGGCCGCTTCTCGGGCGGCAGATGGGTGATGTCCTCGCCGTCGATGGTGATCTCGCCCCCCGAGGGCCTCTCGAAGCCGCCGACCATGCGCAGCAGGGTCGACTTCCCCGATCCGGACGGGCCCAGCAGGCAGACCAGTTCGCCATCGGCGACGTCCAGCGAAAAGGTGTCCACCGCACGCAGGCTGGTGCCAAACACCTTGGTCACGTCTTTGATTTGTAGAACGGACATGAAGAGTTCCTAACCGCCGAAGCCCCGGGCAAAGGACCCGGAATTGACCACACGGCGGGCAAAGAGCAGGGCGATGAAGCTGGGCACCCACAGCAGCACGGACAGGACCGCGCCGTACTGGATTACCGGCTGATTGTTGATGAAACTGATCATGAGCACCGGCAGCGTTCGCACCTGCGGTGCGCCGATCAGCCAGGCCCCCTCGGTCTCGTAGAACGTTCCCACGAAACTGAGCAGCAGTGCCGCGGCCACCGTGGGTCCGGCCTGGGGCAGGGTGATCGACCAGAATACCCGCAGGGGCGAGGCGCCGACGTCTCGGGCCGCTTCCTCCATCCGCCGGTCGACCGCCTGGAAGGCGGCGACGGGAATCCAGATCATGAACAGGAGGGTGCCCACCAGCTGGATCAGCACCACCCCCCAGAATGTGCCGATCAGGTTCAGTTGCAGGAAAATGCCGGCGATGGCGACGAGCAACCCGAATTTGGGGAAGGCGTGCCCCGCAAGGAAGGAGAAGAACAGGATGTTGCGGCCGGGAAAGTCGAGGCGCGCAAAAGCGTAGGCGGCCGGCAGGCAGATCACGGCCGACAGCAGTGTGACTACGGTGGACAGCGACAGGCTCATGGTGATGGAGGTCCACACGTCGGCCCGTGCCAGTGTGTGGTTCCAGAACCGCAGTCCGAATTCCTGCGGGATGACGGATGGGTAGCGCCACACATTGGTGAAGGCCCATGTGCCCACCACCAGGAGCGGCACGATGATGACCAGCGTCAGAACGACCGCGAAGAAAATGCCGGTCCAGTCGATGTTGCGTCGTGCGATGGCAGTCATTTCAGGGTGTCCGGTTCTTGGCGACGGAGCGCACGTAGAAGAGTCCGAAGATGATGCAGAAGCCGAACGTGACCACAGCCTGGGTGATGGCATTGGTCGGGTCGTACAGGTCGCGGAAGGTGCGCTGCATGAACGGCCCCATCATCTCCGGCGCGGCCGGTCCAAGGATGTAGGGCAGGGTGAACGCCGAGAAGATGCCGAGAACGGCAAAAGACACGGCCACCAGCATGGAATTGGTGATGCGCGGCAGGATGATGTACCAGAGCACCGCCAACCGTCCTGCGCCAACGTCCCGGGCCGCCTCGATGGCCTGATTGGAGACATTGCCCATGCCCGACAGCAGGATCAGTACGGTCAACGGTATGTTGTCCCAGACCAGCCCGATCACCGGCCCCCAGGGGGTAAGATAGGGCGACTTGATCTTCGGCAGCCCCGTGGCGTTCAGGAGCAGGTCGACGGTGCCGTTCGGTCCGAGCACGCGGATGAAGGCGAAGCTCAGAATGATCGAAGGCACGAACATCGGAAAGATCGCCAGCCCCTGCACATAGGCGGCCAGCTTGCTGGTCGAGAAGCGCAGATACAGAGCGATCGGCATGCAGATGACCAGCAGCAGCACTGCGCAGACCATCGTGGTCCACAGCGTCAGCGACAGATTGTTCAGGCTGTAAGGGTCGGAAAAGAAGAACTGGTAGGTTGCCGTTGAAAACTGGCGGTCCCCGTCCGGCGTCGGGAGCCAGAGCGTCTGGATCACGGCGGAGATGATCGGCCAGATCACCAGCCACACGACCAGCAGAACCGGAGCGGCAACGAGCAGGAGGCCGATAGGCCTCCTGCGAGGTGCAGACTCAACTCCGGCGGAGCTGAGGGCAGTCGTGGTCACGAGTTCGGGTCCACATTGGGAGCCACGGTGCGATACCAGCCGTCGTTGATCAGCCGCTCCCAGTCACCACTCGGGAACACCGGGATGGAGCTCGGGATCACGTCGGCGAAGCGTTCGCGCAGGGCAGGGTCGACATGGTCCCAGGCCACGCCCGGGAAGCCACCGAGCTCGGTCAGGACGGCGGACTGGATCTCCTCCGACAGCACGAAGTCGGCGAGCTTCAGCGCCGCTTCGCGGTTCACGCCGTTAGACAGGATGGTGATGCGGGAGAAGCCACCCGGCAGACCGAGATCCTGCAACTGCACAAGCCCGATCGTTTCCGGCAGCACGCCCTGTTCGATGGCGGAGATCGCCTGATCCGACCAGGCTGGGATCATGGTCACGGCCGATTGGCCGAGCAGTTGCAGCGACTGGGTGTTGCCCGAGGTGTACGCGCCGCCTTCGAACAGTGACGGGCCGATGTCGTTGAGGATGTCCCAGGCGCCGGGCAGCATCGCCTCGCCGTTTTCCGGCGTGGCATTGTCGACCGAGAACTTGCTGATGTCCTGCCCGTTGGCCTCGAGCACGGCACGGCGCACGAAGTTGAGGCCAGAGCCGCCCTTGTTAGGCCGGTTGTAGATGAACTGCCCCGGGTTCTCCTTGATCCAGGTCATCAGGTCAGCCCAGGTCTTGGGAACATTGGCCGGATCGAGCTTTGTGGTGTCATACGCCAGCAGCACCTGCGAACCGCGATAGGGCAGGTTGTGCGGGATATCGAGCGCAAGCGGGTTGATCTTCGAGTAGTTGGAAAGCCCCGCCTCCTCGAAGTTCACCCAGAGGCCCTGATCGATGGCGCCGACGGGCTGGCGGGCATCAAAGCCCTCGAAGAAGTCGGCCTGCGGGTCGGCATTTGACCCGAGAGCGGCCAGCCCGCGCTCGGCGATGGCCTGCAGCCCGGCATTGTCGCCACCATCGACCAGATTGATGGTGATCCCGGGATTGGCGGCCTCGAACCGTGGCTGCACGACGTTGGTCCAGAAATCGAGGATGTTCTGGTCCGAACTTGTGTACCAATCAATGCGGCCGGCTTCGGCGAAGGCCATGCGCGGCAGCAGCACCATGCCGGCGGTTGCTCCCGCCGCCGAAATCATGAAGGCACGACGTTTCATCATACATCTCCCATCAAAGCGGCCAGCGGCCGCCGCGCTGTCATCGCCGATGTGCGGAGGCAGCGTTCGGCGTGTCGCGCCGAGTGGCGAACCGGATCGGCACCGGTCTGCCCGCCTCATGGGCCTCCTCCCCAAGCGATCCGCAGACGGAGGG
The DNA here is from genome assembly GCA_023431205.1 of Pseudomonadota bacterium. GTDB lineage: Bacteria > Pseudomonadota > Alphaproteobacteria > Rhizobiales > Devosiaceae > Devosia. The sequence continues at coordinate 151,503 of JAEYXQ010000160.1, forward strand.
CAGTCCCAATCTTGTGTCGGTTGGTGCCGCGTCGCAAACCGGTCGCCATGCAAGACAACACCCAAAGCGGCTTGCACACAAGTGCAATTGTCAACCTGCTTTGCGTATGAAGTAGGCGGTGTGCATAACGCTTTGATGACATGCGACGCGTTGCGCACGTGTGCAAACGATTGCGTTCAGCCTGCCGGGCGGACCGAGCGGCGCCAGATTGGCGTTGGCTCGATGATGCGCCGCGTGGTGTCGCCCGCGCCGGGGTGCAGAAGCAACTCCACCACGGTGTCGGCCATGATGTCGAGAGGCTGCGCGAACGTCGTGAGCTGGTAGGACTGCCAGCCCGCTTGCTCGATGTCGTCGAAACCGACAACGCACAGCTCTTCGGGGATGCGAATGCCGAACTCCAGCCGAGCTGTATCCATGAACCCCAGAGCCAGCAGATCGGTGACGCAGAATACGCCGTCGGGCGCGTTGGAACGTCCGAACATCCGGCGGGCGGCTTCCTGGCCGGATTGGTAGGTGGTTGGACCGGCCTCGGTAACGGTGACCGACAGGCCTTCAGCTGCCGCTGCTTCGATGAAAACCCGCTGCCGTTCCAGCAGGCTGGCAGTACGAGCGGTAGACGTGATCAGCCCCAGCCTGCGACAACCGGCGCGGCGCAGCAGGAACAGCGCCTCGCGGCCTGCCATCGCGTTGTCGACGCCAAGATTGCTGGAGCCCACCAGGCCATCGTCCCGGTTGATCAGGATCACTTGCTGGCCATTGGCGAGGCAGGTCTCGATCAGCGAGGCAGGGGGAGTGCCGGAGAGCACCACCGTAGCATCGGCGCGGTAGTTCAGCGTCTGCTTCAGCGCCGACGACACGCTGCTGGTATCGGTCTCGGTGTTTATCACCATGGTGATCTTGCCGGCCGCCTGCAGCTTGCTCGTCAGCACGTCGACCAGGCGGGCGCGGATGGGAGTGGTCATGTCGGCGACGACCAGACAGACGATGTTGCTGCGCTCACGCAGCACGCGCGCCAGATGGTTGACGTGGTAGCCCAGGGCCGCGGCTGCATCGAGCACCTTGCGCCGCGTCGTTTCGGAGACGCTGGCCCCATCGGTGAATGTTCGCGAGACAGCGGAGCGCGAAACGCCGGCACGCTCGGCGACCATTTGTGCAGTGACGAATGTCCTTCTGGTGTCGCGCATACGGCTGGCGGCTCTCCGGTGGAGCCGGATTAGTGAGAACAAGCCGTCACGGCGTCAAGTGCAGCAGGTTGAACCGCACGGGGAGCGCGAGACCAAAGCCGTTCCATAGCCACGGCAGTTCCATAATATATATTATGCGAATGCAGGAGATGCCCGCTAGCCGGAGCAGGCGGCTCTTGGTGTAATCTGAAGCGTCTTCTCCTCCTCGACTGCTGGAGTGTTGAGGTCTGCCATGGCCTCGACCTGCATGTATCGGTGCTGAAGCTGCCACTCGTCATTGGCCTCGAGCAGGACGGCTCCGATCAGGCGGATGATGCTGTCCTCGTTGGGGAAGATGCCGACGACATCGGCGCGGCGCTTCACCTCCTTGTTCAGACGTTCCAGCGGATTCGTGCTGTGCAACTTCGTTCTGTGCTGGGATGGGAACACCATGTAGGCGAGCACATCAGCTTCGGCGTCGTCCATGAAGGCTCCCAGCTTGGGCCATCTGGCCCGAAGCTGGTCGGCGACATGCCGCCAGGTCTGCACGGCATTGTCTTGGTCGGGCTGGATGAAGGCCTGCCGGATCGCGGCCGCGACCATGGTGTGCTGGCCCTTGGGCACGTAGGCGAGCGCGTTGCGCATGGCGTGGACCCGGCACCGTTGCCATGTCGCGCCAAGCACGCGGGTAATGGCGGCCTTGAGCCCCTCATGCGCATCGGAGACGACCAGCTTCACGCCGGTGAGACCACGGCGCACCAGATCGCGCAGGAAGCTCGTCCAGAACGGCTCGGCTTCGGACGGGCCGATGTGCAGGCCGACAATCTCGCGCTTACCGTCCGTGTTGACAGCCACCGCGATTATCGCCGCCACCGAGACGATGCGGCCGCCCTCGCGCATCTTCAGATAGGTGGCGTCGAGCCACAGATAGGGCCAGTCCCCGGCAAGGGGGCGCTTGAGGAAGGCGTTTACCCGCTCGTCGATGTCATTGCACAGCTTCGACACCGACGACTTCGAGATGCCGGTCATGCCCATCGCTTGCACCAGCTCATCGACCTTGCGGGTCGAAACGCCGTTGATCCATGCTTCCTGGATCACGGAGACCAGCGCCTTCTCCACTGTCTTGCGCGGCTCCAGAAAGCCGGGAAAGTAGGCGCCGCTGCGCATCTTCGGGATCTTCAGGTTCAGCGTGCCAAGCCGCGTGTTAGCGAGCGATCGCGGTAGCCGTTGCGCCAGGTCTGGCGGGCCTCGCCACGCTCGTAGCGGCCGGCGCCGATCAGGCCGTTGACGTCGGCCTCCATGATCAGTTGCAGCACGCTCTCGGCAATGGCGCGTAGAAAATCGCTGTCGCCACTCTTCGCCGCAAGCTCGGCAAGCGGTAGTCTGTCGTCGGTCATCGGGAATTCCCTTTCGGTCAGGTTGAAGTCGATCAACTCCACCTTATCCTACAGGCCCGGTGGCCACCCGATGCGGGGCATGAACGGTAACGAAATCTCCACCGCAAAATCCGCCAACATCGTTCCCCGAAATTACACCACGAACGTGGACGCTATCCACCTTCGTCCATCGTGTTCCTGCCTGCCTGTGGACTTAGGCAAGATCATCCTGTGCAATCGGCAGCAATTGATTAAAGTTCGCAGCACGTTGAGGTCACTTCCGCTTTGTTAGACCCGGTGCCATATTCTAATGTAGGTTTCTGGGTCCGATGCCAAAATCTATGATTTTGGTGCCAGATTTGGTGATCGCCGCAATATTGTTTTCATTACTAAATTCCACTCGGCCAGTGTCAGTTTCAATTGCAGGGGTGACATCTGCTGGCCGCCCTGAAGGGTCCGCCTCAAGCCTGCCCAGTTTAGCAACACCGGCATGGCGCCCTTCCTGTTACACGGAATTGGATGGTAGAGGGAGCCGAGCCGAAACAGGATGAGCACCGCCATGCAGCCCTCTCGCGACATTTCCCGGCTGATCGAGATCATGGCGCGCCTGCGTGATCCGAATGGAGGCTGCCCCTGGGATCTGGAGCAGAATTTCGAGACCATCCGTCACTACACAATAGAGGAAGCCTACGAGGTTTCCGATGCCATTGAACGTGGCGACATGGGCGACCTCCGCGAGGAACTGGGCGATCTGTTGTTGCAGCCCATCTACCACGCGCAGATGGCCAGCGAAGCCGGTCACTTCGACATCGGTGACGTGATATTTGCCATCACCAGCAAACTGATACGCCGCCACCCACACGTATTCGGTGAGGTGGAAGCCGGCTCTTCCGAGGCATCCGAGCGCCGGTGGGAAGCGATCAAGGCCGAGGAGCGCGCCGCCAAGGCGGTCCGTCAAGGCAACGACACCCCTTCACTGCTGGACGACGTGCCACAAGCCCTGCCCGCCCTAGCGCGTGCCGAGAAGCTGACCAAGCGGGCCGCCAAGGTCGGGTTCGACTGGCCTGATTTCACCGCCGTCAGGGCAAAGGTCGAGGAAGAACTTGAGGAAGTCGCCGTGGCGGCGAGCGAGGGCGACCATGCTGCGGTCCAGGAGGAAATCGGCGACCTGCTGTTTGCGGTGGCGAACCTCGCGCGCAAGGCGGGCGTCGACGCAGAGGCAGCGCTCCGGGATGCCAATGCCAAGTTCACCCGGCGCTTCCACTATGTCGAGGAGCGCTGCCGTGAGGACGGCATCGAGCCGAAGGATGCCGGCCTCGAGCGACTGGACGGATATTGGAACGAGATACGCCGCGCCGACAAACCCTGACCGTTATTGATCGGGATTGTCGATCCGGCCGTTGAAGCGCTCCAGGAACTCGACACGCCGGCGCGGATCGATGCGAACCAGGAAGCCGGAGCCCTGCTCTGTCGGCTCCTCGCGTTCGATGATCTCGGCATTGCTGTGAAGCCACCCAATATCGGCGCCGGCACTGTGCGGCACCGTCACATGGTAGGTGCGCGCCGACTGGCCGAGCGTGGTCTCGATCAGCAGCTTCAGTTTGTCCAGCCCCTGCCCTGTCACCGCTGATACCGGCACCACTCCGGCGACTTTGCTGGCTGGCAGGAGATTGCCCAGGGCTCCGTCGGGCAGCAGGTCGACCTTGTTCCAGACTTCGATGATCGGCGTCGTGTCGGGTGAGATACCGAGATCGTCCAGGACGGAAAGCACGTCCTGCGCCTGGGCGGCATGATCAGGGTTGGCGATGTCGCGGGCGTGCAGGATCACATCGGCTTCCAGCACTTCCTCGAGCGTGGCGCGGAACGCTGCCACGAGATCGGTCGGCAGATGCGCGACAAAGCCCACGGTGTCGCTGAGCATGACCTCGCGGCCGTGAGGCAGCTCCAGCTTGCGGATCGTGGTGTCGAGGGTCGCAAACAGCAGATTCTGGGCGTACACCCCTGCCCCGGTCAAAGCATTGAAAAGGCTCGACTTGCCGGCATTGGTATAACCCACCAACGCCACAACCGGCATGGCGCTACGCTGCCGGCGCTGCTGCGTGCGGGTCTTGCGGACCTTCTCGAGACGGTTCTCAAGCAGAACGATCCGTTCGGTGAGCTGGCGGCGATCGCTTTCGATCTGGGTCTCCCCGGGGCCGCCCATGAATCCGAGGCCGCCGGTACCGCGCTGGCGCTCCAGGTGCGTCCAGGATCGCACCAAGCGGCTTTTCTGGTAGTTCAGGTGGGCAAGTTCAACCTGCAGCACGCCCTCGCGGGTCGCAGCTCGCTCACCGAAGATTTCGAGGATCAGACCGGTGCGGTCGAGCACCTTGGCGCCGGTTTCCCGCTCGAGGTTACGCTGCTGGATCGGGCTCAGGGCGGCGTCGACCAGCAGCAGATCGATGTGTTCGTCCTTGACCCGATGAGCCAGCGTCTCGACATGCCCGCCGCCAATGAAGGTGGCTGGCTTGATCTCGCGCACGCGCACGATCTCGGACGAGACGATTTCGAGCTTGATCGCTTCCGCCAGGCCTTCGAACTCAGCCTTGCGGGCTTCGATTTCGTGGGTGACCTGCTGGCCCCGGACATCCGGAACCACCAATGCTACCCTGGTAGGCTGCTCGCGCCGATCAATGAAGCGGGGGCCGCCGGGGGCGTCCTCGCCCTCTTCAATATCCGTCATGCGCCATCAGTCGTCGTGGTTGCCTTCCGGATCGAAGAGCTGGATCGGCGCACCGGGCATGATGGTCGAAATCGCGTGCTTGTAGACCAGTTGCGACTGCGCATCGCGACGCAGCAGCAGGCAGAAGTTGTCGAACCAGGTAATCACCCCCTGAAGCTTGACCCCGTTGACCAGGAAGATGGTGACCGGGACTTTCTGCTTGCGGACGTGGTTGAGGAAGGCATCCTGCAAGTTCTGTTGTTTTTCGCTGGGCATTCAGGCCTCTTTTCGCGCGGCATTTGTTTGTCGCTGTCATCGTTACGGGCCAGCAATTGGGCACGGGGACTGCCGCCAGTCCCTCCCCTCTGGCAATGTGCTCAACGCACAACTTACTATGGCACGGTTCCCGTGGGTCTGCATACCCGCGCCAGTCGCATGGCACCTCCGTTTTGGACGGAGCCTCACAGACCCAGCGACTTGATCTTGCGGTGCAGCGCACTCCGCTCCATTCCAACGAACTCCGCAGTCTTGGAAATGTTGCCACCGAAGCGTTCGATCTGTGCCAGCAGATATTGCCGCTCGAACACCTCGCGGGCCTCGCGCAGGGGCAGACTCATCAGGTGGGCGGAAGCGTCGGTATCACCGACCGTTGGGAGCACCTCGCCAATGTCGGGCGGCAGCATCGCTGCAGTGATAACGCCATTCTCCGGGTGCTGATCCTTCATCAGGATCAACAGCCGCTCGATCGAATTCCGCAACTGCCTGGCATTGCCGGGCCATTCCTGAGCCTGCAGCACCGCGATCGCGTCGTCACCGACAGTGTAGCGCTGCAGGTTGTGCATCCGGCAGATCTGCTCGATGAAGACGGACACCAGCGGCGGCACATCTTCCCGCCGCTCCCGCAGCGACGTGAGTTGCACCGGTACGATGGCCAGCCGATGAAACAGGTCGGACCGGAACTCGCCACTTTCGATCAGGCCGGCGACGTTTTGGGAACTCGCCGAGATGATGCGCACATCGATGGGGACCGCCTGCGTCCCGCCGACGCGGTGGAAGCGATTCTCGACCAGGGTTCGCAGCAGCGCCGACTGCGTTGCCGGTGGTAGGGTCGAGACCTCGGACAGGTAGAGCGTCCCCCCGTGAGCTTTCTCCAGTGCGCCGACCTCGACCTTCAACAGGCCCGTCTTGCTGTCGCGGGACTCACGCCCGAACAGCACAACCGGAACCTCGTCGGGTGCGTAGAGAGAGGCGTTGATCTCGATGAACGGCGCGTCGGCGCGAGGGCTGCGCTGATGCAGCAGGCGGGCCACCAACCCCTTCCCCGTTCCGGATGCGCCCGAGATGAAGATGCGGGAGTTGGTCCCCGCCGACTTCTCGATGATGGCACGTACCTGCTGGGTGGCCGGCGAAGTGCCGACCATTTCGGCAGTCTTGGTGATCGAGCGCTCCTTGAGCTCTGCCACCTCGTTGCGCAGCCGCGTGGCCTCCATCGCCCGCTGGGTGATGTGGAGGAGGCGGTCGATCTTGAACGGCTTCTCGATATAGTCGTAGGCGCCGCGCTTGATCGCCGAGACTGCCGTCTCGACATTGCCGTGCCCCGAGATCATCACCACCGGCATGTCGGGATGCTGGCTCTGGAAGACGTCGAGCAGTTGCAGGCCGTCCAGTCGCGAGCCCTGCATCCAGATGTCGAGGAACACCAGGCTTGGCCGCCGACGGGCGATCTCGTTGAGGCCGCTGTCGGCGTCATGGGCCTGCCGCGCCTCATAGCCCTCGTCCTCGAGGATGCCGGCAATGAGGTCGCGGATATCGTCTTCGTCGTCGATGATCAGGATATCGAGTGCCATATTATGTGTTCACCGCGGTTGATAACTGCGGCTCCTCTTGTGGCCTGGTCTGAGCTGTCTGTTCCCTGTCGGGGCTTGCCAGTTCCGGCGCCTGCAGGGGTAGCGTGAAGGTCACGCACGCGCCAACGCGGCCCGTCGCATCCGGTTCGGCATCGATCAGTTCGACGATGCCGCCGTGCTGCTCGATGATCTTGGCGACAATGGCGAGGCCCAGCCCCGTCCCCTTCTCGCGTGTGGTCATATAGGGCTCCAGCAGGCGCTGCCGATTGTCCTGCGGCCAGCCCTTGCCGTTGTCCGAAACGGACACTCGTGCATGGCTTCCTTCGACATGAGCTTCCACTGTGATTGTGGGCTGCCAGTCCTCGGAAAGCGATATGCCCTCAAACGCTTCCACCGCGTTCTTGATGAGGTTGGTCAAGGTCTGAGCGATCAGCCGACTGTCAAACCAGGCGTAGACCGAGTCGTCCGGCAGTTCCGTGTTGATGGTGATCTCGGGGAGCCGGACGCTTTCCAGGAACACTGCCTGGCGGACGGTGTCCGAGAGGTCGGCCTTTTCCGGTGACGCTTCCGGCATGCGCGCGAAAGCGGAGAACTCATCAACCATGCGGCCGATGTCGCCAACCTGCCGGACGATGGTGTTGATGCACTTGTCGAAGACGTCACGGTCATCCTCAAGCTTGCTGCCATAGCGACGGCGCAGGCGCTCGGCCGAGAGCTGGATCGGGGTCAGCGGGTTCTTGATCTCATGGGCGATGCGACGCGCCACGTCAGCCCAGGCACTGGTGCGCTGTGCCGACTCCAGGTCCGTGATATCGTCGAAGGTGAGGACATACCCCTTGGACTCGGCGATCGACCCCTCGCGGGTGAGTTGGACCTGATAGGTGCGCCGGTCCGTCTCGTTGCCGAGCTGGATGTGGTCGCGGACCTGGCCGCGGCGGGCGGAGCGGGCCTTTTCCAGCGTCGGAGCCAGCAGCGGCATCACCGTGTCGATCCGCTCGCCCATCAATTCGATTTCGGTGCGGCCGAGCATCTGACAGGCGCGGGCATTGACCAGCGTCACGGCGCCAAAAGGGTCGAGACCGATGATGCCCGCCGACACACCCTCCACCACCGCCTCCGTGAATTGGCGGCGCTTCTCGTTCATTTCGTTGGCGGTCAGCAACTCTTCGCGTTGCGATTTCAACTGCTGGGCCATGCGGTTGAAGCCGTTCGAGAGGTCGCGCAGGTCACCCCTGCCCTCCTGTACCGGCACCTGTACATCGAGGTCGCCGCGGCTGATCCGTGAAGACGCGATCATGAGATTGCGGATGGGGTCGACGAAGCGGTTGGCGAGGGCGATACCGACCCAGAGGGCTGCCAGCAGCAACACCACCGCCAGGCCGATATACATGATGGTAAAGGTGATCTGGAACACCAGCCGGCTCGAGGCATATTCCCGGTACTCGGTGATGTTCTCGTCCGTGAGCCGCATGTACTGCAGCACCTCGGCGTCCACCGGTCGCGCCACGAACAGGTATACGTCCTCATAGCCGCGCGGCTTGGACACTGCTCCGACGAGGTTGGTTGAACCAGGCGACAGGAACGCGGGGCTGCCTTCGCTCACCACGTCTATGACGCCTTCGGGCAAACGCGGGAATGCGCCCTGCGCATTGATCTGGGCGCGCATAAGCGTTTCGCCACTGGCGTTCACAAGTGAGGTGAAGGGCAACGAGCGGGTGACCGCGAGCGCGGTCAGGATGCGGGCAAAGCGGTCCGGGTCCTCCTCATAGATGCTGCGGGCCTGCTCCATCTCCTCGGTGACCCAGATGATGTCGTCCCGGAGCACTTGGGCGTGTTCGTTCATGTAGGAGCGGGCGACCAGTCGCGAACTCTCCACCATGGCCCGCGTGCGCTCGGAGAACCACTGATCGAGCCCCTGGTTGAGCGAGATCGACGCCACAACCGCAACGAGGACGGCGGGGATGGCGGCAACAAGCGCGAACATGGTGACCATGCGCACCTGCATGCCAGCCCCGGGGTTGCGGCGCAGTCGCGCCTGCACCAGCAGTGCCGCCTCGGTCACCACCAGGGCAATCATCAGCAGGACCAGCACGCCCGTGACGATCCAGATGATCGTCCAGACGCCCGGGGATGGCTCGATATTGGTGGTCCCCGACAGGATCAGGAACGACACCGACGACATCAGCACCGAAGCGAGAACGACAATCAGGCCGAGGATGCGGAGCGCACGGTGACCACTGCCGCCGAACAGCGGCGCTCGTTGCGGGCGCGATGCCCCACTGAGCGCGGGCAGCGCGTCCATGGTTGTCGTGGCCGTCTCGTCCATAAAGTGCCCTAGCTCTCCCTTCCGCCGGAAAGGCAGAGCCTGTCCCAATTCGCAGGACCCTTCAAGACAAATGTTGCCAAAATGTGACACTGGTTATACCGGCCGGGGATAAGCCCGATGATCGGTCCGCTGGACAACGCCCGCAGGTGTTTGCCCAGAACCTGGTGCACCTCGTCGGGCGCTGCACCTCGTCGGGCGCTGCACCTCATCGCAGCGGGCCCGACGCTGGCGCCCGGCGAACCCCGCACTCTTCGGGAACTGTGGGCGTTCCCTAGTTGCGACGGCTATGCTTGACGATCTCGATGCTGTGCGTGCGGATCTTCTTTCGCAGCGTGTTGCGGTTGAGTCCAAGCAGGTCGGCGGCGCGTATCTGATTGCCGCCGCAGGCATTGAGGGCCATCGCGATCAGGGGCGCCTCCACCTTGTCGATAACTCTCTGATAGAGTCCCGCCGGCGGCAGGTTGGGCTCGTACTCGCGGAGCAGTTGGCCGACATGGGTCTCCACAGCCACCGACACGTCAACAGGTCCATCAACACCGGTGGTGGCGGTACGATCGGCGATGTTGAGTTCGTTCTGGACGATTTCCGCCGAGATCAACTCATCGGCATACAGCGCCGAGAGGCGCCGAACCAGGTTCTCGAGTTCCCGAATGTTACCTGGCCAGTTGTAGTTCTGCATGAGCCGGATCGCTTCGGGCGACACGGACTTCGGAGGCTCTCCCTCCCGCTGGGCGGCATTGAGGAAGTGCTGCACAAGGTCAGCGACGTCATCGATGCGCTCCCGCAACGGCGGCAGGCGGATGGGCACAACGTTCAGGCGATAGAACAGGTCTTCGCGGAACAGGCCCTGCCGGATCATCTGGCTGAGGTCGCGATGTGTAGCAGCCACGATGCGGACATTGGTCTTGATGGGGTTCCGCCCACCGACCATCGTGTACTCGCCTTCCTGGAGCACGCGCAGCAGGCGGGTTTGTGCGTCCATCGGCATGTCGCCAATTTCGTCGAGGAACAGCGTGCCCCCCTCAGCCTGCTCGAAGCGGCCCGAGGAGCGGGTGTTGGCTCCCGTGAATGCCCCCTTTTCGTGGCCGAACAGTTCAGCCTCGATCAGGTCGCGCGGGATTGCGGCCATGTTGATCGCCACGAACGGGCCGTTGCGGCGCTTGCCGAAGTCGTGCAGCGCCCGCGCCACCAGTTCCTTGCCGGTGCCGCTCTCGCCGGTGATCATCACCGTCAGGTCGGTTTGCATCAGCCGCGCCAGCGCACGGTAAATGTCCTGCATCGCGGTGGAACGGCCGACCAGCGGCATGGTCTCGCCCGGCTCTTCTGCCTTGCGCTCGGCCGCTGTCGGCTTCTTGGCGTCAGCCAGGGCCCGAGACACGACCGACAACACCTCGGTGATGTCGAAGGGCTTGGGCAGATACTCATAGGCGCCGACCTCGGATGCCCGGATGGCAGTCATGAACGTGTTCTGCGCGCTCATGACGATCATCGGCAGGTCGGGCCGAAGCTTCTTGATCTTCGGCATCACCTCGAAGGCATTGCCATCCGGCATGGCCACATCGGTGATGAGGATGTCGCCCTCGCCGCGGCTGACCCAGTTCCACATGGTGGAGATATTGCCCGTGGGACGGACCTCGTATCCGGCGCGTGTCAGCGCCTGGTTCAGCACCATGCGGATAGCGGCGTCGTCATCGGCGAGAAGGACGACGTGGCTCATTTGGCGATTCCCTCGTTACGCGTGAAATTGCCGCTGGCGACCGGCAGCAGGATACGGAAACGGGTGCGGCCCGGGCGGCTCTCGCAATCGATGACACCGCCGTGGTCGCCGACGATCTTGGCGACCAGCGCCAGTCCGAGGCCAGACCCGTTGGTCTTGGTCGTGACGAACGGATCAAACAGGAACGGCATGATGTCGGACGGGACACCCGGGCCGTTGTCCTCGATGACGATCTCGAGCGGCAGCGAAATACGCTCTGACACCCCGGTAACGCTGATGCGGATGCCCGGCCGGAAAGCAGTGGTGATGCGGATCTCGGGTTTCTGCGTCCGCTCCAGTGCTTCGGCGGCGTTCTTCACCAGGTTCAGGAACACCTGGATCAGCTGATCACGGTTGCCGAACACCGGCGGTAGCGACGGGTCGTACTCTTCGGAAAAGCCGATGCCGCGCGCGACGCCGTTGCGCGCAAGCAGCTTCACCCGATCAAGGACCACGTGGATATTGATGGGCTCGCGCTCCAGCGGGCGCTCGTCGCCGAACACCTCAACCCGATCGATCAGCGTCACGATCCGGTCCGTCTCCTCCCGGATCAACCGTGCCAGCGGGATCTCGTCCGCAGAAACGGTCTGTTCCAGCAGTTGCGCGGCACCGCGGATACCGGAGAGCGGGTTCTTGATCTCGTGCGCCAACATCGAGGCGAGGCCGGTCACCGAGCGCGCCGCGCCACGGGACACCATCTGGCGATCGATCTTGTCGGCCATGGTGCGCTCCTGGATCAGCAGCGCGATGCGGCCGTCGCTGTCCGAAAGCGGACTGGCAAACACGTCCGCCACACGCTCATCGCCGAACCGCGACGATCCGACCCTGACGCGATATTCGGTCATGGGCGCGCGGCGCTGGGCCACGGTTTCCACCAGCGAGATGATGGGCGAACCGAAGGCGATGAGGTCATCCAGCCGCTGCCGCGTCAGCACGCTCAGTGAGGCGCCGAAAAAGGCTTCGGCTGCGTAGTTCACGAACACGATCTGCCGATCGTCCGTGCACACGATGATCGGCTGCGGCAAGGCCTGCAGCACGGCCGTCGACGGCGTCGGTTGGGTCATTTGGTCTGCCGATGCCGCAGCTGTCATGCTGCCTTCCTCCAGTTACCGAACAGCGTGCCGATCAACTCCAGCACCGCGGCCGGAGAGTCGTTGTCCAGCAGTGACTTGCGCGTCGGCTTGTCCAGGTCCAGTCCGGCAGCTTCGGCATACCAGTCGAGGTGCTTGCGGGCGGCCCGCAACCCGACGCTGGTGCCGTATTCGACCAGCATGTCCTCGTAGTGCTCCGCGATCAGCTCGGCGAGCGCCCTGCCCTGCGGCGCTGCCGGCTCGGGCGTGCCTGCCAGAGCCGCCCCGATCTGCCCAACCACCCAGGGCCGGCCATGAGAGCCGCGGCCCATCATCACCGCGGCAGCGCCGGATTCAGAAAGTGCCGCCCGGGCAGAAGACTGATCGGTGATATCGCCGTTGACGACCACCGGCACGTCCACCGCCTCGACGACCGCGCGAATCAGATTCCACCGCGCGGTGCCTTTGTAGAATTGCTGCCGAGTGCGCCCGTGCACGGTGATCATCCGGGCCCCGGCGTCCACAGCACGCCTGGCCATGTCGGGGGCATTGAGGCTGTCGTCGTCCCAACCAAGTCGCATCTTCACCGTCACCGGCAGAGGGGTCGCCGATGCCACGGCTTCCACGAGCCGCACCGCCTGGTCCGGTACGCGCATCAGCGCCGAGCCCGCAAAGCCGTTCGTCACGCGCTTGGCGGGGCAGCCGAAATTGATGTCGATGATGTCGGCGCCGGCCTCGTAGGCAAGACGTGCCCCTTCTGCCATCCACTCTGCCTCGCAGCCGGCGAGTTGCACCATGTGCGGCAGCCGGTCGGGGCGGCCGAGCTTACGCACCATGTCGGCATGGCCGGTGCTGAGGGCATTGCTGGCGATCATCTCCGACACCACCATTCCGGCGCCGAAACGTTCGGCCAGCCTGCGAAACGGGCGGTCGGTGATGCCAGCCATGGGCGCCAGGATGGCGTTGTTGGCTAGGGAGTGGCTTCCGATGCTCAACTGGCGGGCAGGGGGTGGAGGTGACTGCATCAGATTTGTTCAGGCCACTGCTTTTGCCCGCACAATAGTCAAAACGCCCTGTCGCGCAACTGCTTTGCGCGCGTGACCGATGCGTCGGCTGCCTTGCACTTGCCGCATAGCTTGTGCCCCGCTAGACCAGCCTGAGGTGTCATTTCAATGTCAGTGTGGGTCATGTCCGAGAAGTCCGTTGCCGTGGTTGTGGTCGCGGCCGGACGTGGCGAGCGCGCCGGGTCGGATGACGTTGCCGAGCCCAAGCAGTATCGGTCCGTGGGCGGACAGGCCATTCTGGCTCGCACGGTGAACACCTTTCTCAGCCACCCCAGGGTGCGTTGGGTGCTCCCGGTCCTCCACCCCGACCATGAGCACCGGTATGCCGCACTCGATCTGGCGGACGACGACCGTCTGCTGGCACCGGTCCACGGCGGCGCCACCCGGCAGGAATCGGTGCTCTCCGGGCTGAAGGCCCTGGCGCCGATGAAGCCGGACCTCGTGTTGATCCAGGATGCCGCAAGGCCCTTCGTGCCGCCTGTCGTCATCGACTCCGTCATCGAAGCCCTGGCTGCGGCCCAGGGTGCGCTGCCGACCCTCCCCGTGACTGACACCATCAAGCGCTCCCTCGATGCCAGTGAAGTGGCCGGCACCGAGGATCGGCGAACGCTACACGCCGCGCAGACGCCCCAGGGATTCCGCTTCGGCCAGATATTTTCCGCGCATATGCGCGCCGCCAGTGTCAGGCGGGAATTCACCGATGATGCGGAAATCGCCGAATGGGCTGGCTTGCGCGTTGTCATGGTGCCAGGCGACCGGGACAACATAAAGATCACCCACCCCGACGATTTCGCCCGCGCGGAGCGGATACTCAGCGGAGACAGGCTCATGGAGACACGTATCGGCACCGGCTACGACGTGCACCACTTCACCGATGGGGACGCCGTTTGGCTCGGCGGCGTGGAGATCCCGCACAACAAGCGCCTCATGGGACATTCGGATGCGGACGTCGCTCTCCACGCGCTGACAGATGCACTTCTCGGCGCGATCGGTGAAGGCGACATCGGCATCCACTTTCCGCCCTCCGAACCGCAGTGGAAGGGTGCCCGGTCGACCGTGTTTCTCCGCCACGCCGGGGACTTGGTCGCGCAGCGCGGGGGACGTATCGTCAATGTGGACGTTACCATCGTGTGTGAGGCGCCAAAGATTGCCCCCCACGCGGCAGCAATGCAGGCCACGATCGGCGAGACGCTCGGAATTTCTCCGAGCCGGGTCGCGATCAAGGCAACGACGAACGAAAAGCTCGGTTTCATCGGGCGCGAGGAGGGTATTGTGGCTATGGCAAGTGCCAGTGTCGAAGTGCCGAGGGTGGACTGATGGCCGTTCGGGATCCTGTGACCGAGACCGGTCGGGAAGTCCTTGACCTCCTGGTTCGGGATGGGAAGACCATTGTCACTGCAGAAAGCTGCACCGGTGGGATGATCGCAGCGGCGCTCACCGACATCCCTGGTGCATCTCAGGCCTTCTACGGCGGCTATGTCGTTTATGCCAACGAGGCGAAAAGCCGGCTGATCGGCGTGCAACCGCGGCTGGTCCGGGACTATGGTGCGGTCAGCAACCAGGTTGCCCGGGCCATGGCTGATGGCGCCCGGAATACCGCCCATGCCGACTTTGCGGTCGCAGTGACCGGCATAGCGGGTCCGGACGGCGGCTCGGACAAGAAGCCAGTCGGGCTCGTCTACGTGGCCGTTTCCTCGGAACTGGGCACCGTCGTTATCGAGCACAAGTTCGGCGATCTTGGTCGCGACGCTATCCGCAAGGCCAGCGTGCAGGCCGCGCTCGACCTGGTGATGCAGGTGCTGACCAGCGACGACAGCTAGTCGCCGAAGCGACGATCCGCTTCCTCGCCGAAGGCCCGCATGATCTCTTCCTGCTTCGCGGCGAAGGCTGGTTCAGCCACGGCCGCGATGAACGGGTTGGAGATCTTGAAGTCGATCTCGAACTTGACGCGTGTGCCCATCCCCTCCGGCACGAAACTCCAGACGCTGTCGAGATAGGCGAAGGGGCCGTCCACCGCCTTGGCGCGAATAGTCAGCGCCTCGGGGTCGAGGGTGACCCGGCTGGTATAAGCCTGCGTGATCGGTCCGAAGGACAAGGTCATGCGCGCCAGGCGAACGTCCTTACCCCCGGCTCCCGGATCGGGCCGCACCACCATTGCCCGGCAGTTGGGAATGAAGCGCGGGTAGTCATCGAGATCGGCGACGATCTCGAACATGCGCTGCGGGTTATGCGGCACGTGCCGGTCGAAGAAACGCTTCATTCAGAGCCCGAGCTTCGCCATGCGGTTGGCACGCAGGCGGGCGAAGTCCTCCCCTGCATGATGCGAGGAGCGGGTGAGCGGGCTCGACGACACCAGCAGGAAGCCCTTGGCCTCGGCCACCTTGGCGTAGGACTGGAACTCTTCCGGCGTTACGAAGCGCTGCAGCGGATAATGCTTCTTGGTGGGCTGCAGGTACTGGCCAATGGTGAGAAAATCCACGTCGGCGGAGCGCAGGTCGTCCATCAGCTGCAGGACTTCGTTCCGCTCCTCGCCCAGGCCGACCATGATGCCCGACTTGGTGAACATGGTGGAGTCGAGTTCCTTCACCCGCTGCAACAGGCGGATGGAGTGGAAGTACCGGGCGCCGGGGCGAACCTTGAGGTACTTGGACGGCACCGTCTCGAGGTTGTGGTTGAACACATCCGGCTTGGCGGCAACGACGATCTCTAGCGCCCCGTCCTTGCGCAGGAAGTCCGGGGTCAGGATTTCGATCGTGGTGCGCGGATTGCGGGCTCGGATGGCGAGGATGACGTCGGCAAAATGCTGCGCACCGCCATCGGCGAGGTCGTCGCGGTCCACCGAGGTGATCACGACATGCTCGAGGCCCAGCTTTTCTACGGCCTTGGCGACGTTTTCGGGCTCATGGGGGTCAAGTGGCCCCGGCAGGCCGGTGCGCACGTTGCAGAAGGCGCAGGCGCGGGTGCAGATTTCGCCCATGATCATCATGGTCGCGTGCTTCTTGCTCCAGCACTCCCCGATATTGGGGCATCCGGCCTCTTCGCAGACGGTCACCAGACCATTCTCGCGCACGATCTGCTGGGTTTCCTTGTAGACCGGGGATCCCGGCGCCTTGACGCGGATCCAGTCCGGCTTGCGCAGCACGGCGCTCTCGGGCCGGTTCACCTTCTCGGGGTGGCGGGGCCGGGCTGGCGAATTGTCGATGAGCGTAACCATAGAGGTCCTGACTGGGCTAAGTATTTCCCGGCGAAGTGGGCACCCGTTCGCCGTCCGGAAACACGACCAAGAAGCTTCTGCCCTGTATATCGCTCCCTTGACCGGCCGGTTCAACCGGCTCTTTCGTTGGGTTGATCTGGTGGGTTCAGGCGGCGTCCATCACCTCGGCGATGTCGACCCACGCCCCGTCGCGCGAGGCGGAGAGAATGGTGGCCTGCACCAGGGCCAGCGAGTGGAGGTTGTCCTCGCCGGAACTGAAGCGGGCGGGCACCGAGCCGGTTTCGATCACCTTGGCGATGGCGTTGAGCGTGCCGGTCCGGTCGGCGAACTCTACCGGCTGCAGTTCAAACGGCTCCGCCTCCTTGTCGCGTTCACGCAGGAACAGGCGGTCCGGAGCGCTCTTGCCCATGAAGTTGTCGCGCGAGGTCCATGTGATCTCGCCTTCGGAGCAGTCCATGGTCCACTCGCCAGCCCAAGGGGTTACGGGACCGCTGCTCATCCAGGAGCCGCGATAGGAGACCATGGTGCCCTTCTCGAACTCGAGCGTGGCGACACCCATCGGGTGGTGGCCGAACGGGCTCGCCGGCGGGTTCCATGTGCGGCAGGACACGCGTTTGGGGTTGTCGCCGAGGACCATGCGCATCAGGTCGAAGTGGTGGATCGACATGTCGGCCAGCAGCGGGTCGGGCATGTCCCAGTAGCGGTAGCCCTGCGAGGGGGCGTGGCGGCGGAAGTCGATGGAGACCAGGTTCACCGGGCCGAACTTCTGCGCGCCGATCAGTTCCGCGGCGGCGATGGGGCCGGGCTGGAAACGGTAGTTCTGGCTGACCATCAGCACCCGGCTGTTGGCCTTGGCGAGCGCCACCAGTTCCTTGGCCTGGGCGATGGTGGACGCAAAAGGCTTTTCCACCAAGACGTTATAGCCGAGCTCGAGGCAGCGCTTGACCACCGGATAGTGGGCCTCGGTGCGCAGGGTGCAGATGGCGAGGTCGGCCTCGATGGCCTTGGCTGCCTCCTCGAGGCTGAGGAAACAGCGCTTCTCGTCGATGCCGAGTTCGGACTGGGCCCGGGCGATCGCCTCCGGGTTGGCGTCGACATAGCCCACCATGTGAACACTGGGGACTTTGGGGATAACGTCCTTGGTCCAGCTGAAACCCCAGTGTCCCAGGCCGACCTGGATCGCCTTGACCATGTGGATAACTCCTGAATCCTGTGCCGCAGATGAACGAAGATGAACGATGCCGAACGCCTGGATGAACGGCGGGCAACTGAAGAACTAGATGTTCAGCGCCCGTCCATAGGCATCCAGGACGCTTTCTTTCGTGGTCTCGCTGAGCGTGGGGTGCGGGAAGATGGTGTGCATCAGTTCTTCCTCGGTGGTCTCGAGGTTCATCGCCACCACGAACCCCTGGATGAGTTCGGTGACTTCCGCACCAACCATGTGGGCGCCGAGCAGTTCCCCGGTCTTGGCGTCGAAGATGGTCTTGACCAGACCGTCCGGCTCGCCGAGGGCGATCGCCTTGCCGTTGCCGACGAAGGGGAAGCGGCCGACCTTGATCTCGCGGCCGAGTTCCCTGGCCTTGGCTTCGGTGAGGCCGACGCTGGCCACCTGCGGCTCGCAATAGGTGCAGCCCGGCACCTTGCGGCGGTCGAGGCCGTGGACGGGGAGACCGGCAATCTTCTCGACGGTGATGACCGCCTCGTGCTCGGCCTTGTGCGCCAGCATAGGCGGGCCGGCAACGTCGCCGATGGCCCAGATGCCCTTGACGCTGGTCGCGCCGTAGTCGTCGATGACGATGGCGCCGCGCTCGGTCTCGACGCCCACCGTCTCGAGGCCGATGCCTTCGATGTTGCACTGCACGCCCACGGCCGAGATCAGCTTGTCGCCGCGGACCTCCTGCTTGGAGCCGTCCTTGAGTTCGACGTGAGCGACAACGCCGTCACCGGTCTTGTCGACCCTGGCGACCTTGGCTTCGGTCAGGAACTTGATGCCACGCTTCTCGAGCCGCTTGCGGGCGAGTGCGGAAATCTCGGCGTCCTCAACCGGCAGGATCTGCGGCAGCAGTTCGATGACGGTGACCTCGGCGCCGAGCGAGCGGTAGAACGACGCGAATTCGATGCCGATGGCGCCGGAGCCCATGACCACCAGCGACTTCGGCATGCTGGCCGGCTTCAGCGCTTCGAAATAGGTCCAGATCTTGTCGCCGTCCGGCTCGATGCCGGGCAGCACGCGCGGGCGGGCGCCGGTGGCGACGATGATGTTTTTGGCCTTGTAGGTCCCCTCCCCCAGCGCATTCTTGGGCACCGGGCCCTGCGGTTGGACCACGGGCTTCCTGGACGCGCCGACCTTCACCTCGCCCGGAGCGGTGATCACCGCCTCGCCCCAGATGATGTCGACCTTGTTCTTCTTCATCAGAAACTGGACGCCGTTGTTCATCTGCGCCGCGATGGCGCGCGACCGCTTGACCACGCCGTCGAGGTCGAAGCCGAACTTCTCGGCGGTGAGGCCATAGTCCTTGGCGTGGCTCATGTGACCGTAGATCTCGGCCGAGCGCAGCAACGCCTTGGTGGGGATGCAGCCCCAGTTGGAACAGATGCCGGCCATGTGCTCGCGCTCGACGATGGCCACCTTCATGCCGAGCTGCGCGCCGCGGATGGCAGCGACGTAGCCGCCGGGACCGGCGCCGATGACGAGAAGGTCGTATTGGTCAGCCATGAGGGCCTCCAGTGGTATAAGGGGTCAGAGACCCAGCACTTGCTTGACGAGCGGCACCAGGCCCTCGCCGATGGCGCGGGTGTTGGCCGCGTCGAGATGGACACCGTCGCGCGGGTCAGCCTGGGCGACAGTTGCGGCATCGAAGAAATGGACGCCGGTTTCGCTGGCATGGCGCCGGTAGTGGCCAGCAAAGTCGCGCGACTCGCGCAAGAGGTGCTCGAGCCCGCCGAAATTGCTCAGCATGTTCTCGTTGGTGGTCTCCACCACGTGCGGCGGGGACACCAGGATGATCTCGGGCACCAGCTCGCCGGTCATGGCGAAGTGCCCGCGCGTCAGTTCGATCAGCCGCCGCGCGCCGCGGGCGGCAAAGGCAGCCGTGCCGGCAACGAACGGCTTGAGGTCGT
Organism: Pseudomonadota bacterium; assembly: GCA_023431205.1. Classification (GTDB taxonomy): domain Bacteria; phylum Pseudomonadota; class Alphaproteobacteria; order Rhizobiales; family Devosiaceae; genus Devosia. Next base: position 171,140 of record JAEYXQ010000160.1, read on the forward strand.
TGGTGCCGAGCATGATGATGACGAGGTCGAGCGGCGCATGGCTGGCGAGCAGCGTCGGCAGGATGCGGGCGCCGTTGCGATCAGCGTTGGCGGTCCAGTCGTCATAGGCCGTGGCGCGACCGCCCAGACCCTCGGCGATCACCCGCGCCTTGCCTCCGAGCCCCTGCTCCAGCGTCGTCGGCCAGCGGTCCTCAAAGGCATGCCGCGGACCGCCGCCCGGATCGGCCCCGAAGGTCAGGCTGTCGCCATAGGCCAGGATGGTCTTCATCGCCTAAGCCCCTCAGGCCAGCATCATCACCGGGTTTTCGATCAGGCCCTTGAACACGCCGAGCACTTCTGCGCCGAGCGCGCCGTCGACGGAGCGGTGGTCGCAGGAGAGGGTGACGGTCATGAACTGGCCGGTCTTGACCTGCCCGCCTTCGGCATAGACGCGTTCCTCGCCGGCACCGACGGCAAGGATGGTGCCGTGCGGCGGATTGATGACGGCGGCGAAGTGCTTGATGCCGTACATGCCGAGGTTGGAGACGGAGGTCGCGCCGCCCTGGTATTCGTGCGGCGCCAGCTTCTTGTTGCGGGCGCGGGTGGCGAGATCCTTCACCTCGTCGGAGATCTGGCGCAGCGTCTTCTGGTCGGCGGCCTTCACCACCGGGGTGAAGAGCCCGCCCGGCACCGCCACGGCGACGGCAACGTCGGAGCGCTTGTGGTAGAGGATCGAGTCACCGGCCCAGGTGGCGTTGGCGGCTGGAACCCGCTGCAGCGCCACGGCCCAGGCCTTCATGACGAAGTCGTTAACCGAGAGCTTGTATTCGGGCTTGCCGTCCTTGCCCTTGGGCGCGGCGGCATTGATCTGCTCGCGGGCGGCCATCAGCGCGTCGATCCGGCAGTCCAGCGTCAGGTAGAAATGCGGGATGGTCTGCTTGGACTCGGTGAGGCGCTGTGCCACCACCTTGCGCATGCCGTCATTGGGCACGAGGTCGTAGGTGCCTTCCTCGTAGAGGGCGAGCACCTGGGCCTTGGTCATGCCGGTCGGCGCAGCGCCAGCCGGTGCAGCCGCCGGAGCGGAGGCGGCGGCCTTGAGCGGAGCCTTGCCGGATTTGGCGGCTTCCACGTCGGCCTTGACCACCCTGCCCTTCGGACCAGTGCCGGAGATGGCCGAGACGTCGATGCCGGCTTCCCGGGCCAGGCGGCGAGCCAGCGGCGAGGCGAAGACGCGACCGCCATCCGACTTTGCCTGTGGCGCTGCGGCAGGAGCCGGAGCGGCCTTCGGAGCCTCAACCGGAGCGGTGGAGGTGGTGGAGGTCCCCTTGTCGTAGGCAAGCGTGCCGGCATCGCCCTTGCCGGGTTCGGCTTTCGCCGGCTCCTCAGCCTTGGGTGCGGGAGCTTCCGCCTTGGGCGCGGCCGCAGCGTCGGCGCTTTCGCCTTCCTGCAGCAGCACGGCGATCACGGCGTTGACCTTCACCCCTTCGGTGCCTTCGGCGACCATGATCTTGCCGATGGTGCCCTCGTCGACGGCCTCCACCTCCATGGTGGCCTTGTCGGTTTCGATTTCGGCGATCACGTCACCAGAGGAGACGCTGTCGCCTTCCTTGACGTGCCACTTGGCGAGCTTGCCCTCTTCCATCGTCGGAGAGAGCGCCGGCATGGTGATATCGATCGGCATCCCAGGTCTCCTTACGAGCGGTAGGTGACGGCGTTCACGGCGGCGATGACCTCGTCGACGTTCGGAAGCGCCAGCTTCTCTAGGTTGGCGGCGTAGGGCATCGGCACGTCCTTGCCGGTGACGCGGGTCACCGGGGCATCAAGGTAGTCGAACGCCTGTTCCATGACGCGGGCGGCGAGTTCGGCGCCGATGCCGCCCTGCGGCCAGCCTTCCTCGACGGTAACCAGCCGGCCGGTCTTCCTGACCGACTCGACCACGGTGTCGCTGTCCATCGGGCGCAGCGTGCGCAGGTCGATCAGTTCGACATCGACATCAGCAGCGACCAGCTTCTCGGTGGCCTGGGTGGCGTAGCGCATGCCCATGGAGAAGGAGACAATGGTGACGTCCTTGCCCGGGCGGGCGATGCGGGCCTTGCCGATGGGCAGGAGGAAATCGTCCATCTTCGGCACGAGACCGGTCGAGCCGTAGAGGATCTCGTTTTCGAGGAAGACCACCGGATTGGGCGAGCGGATGGCGGACTTGAGCAGCCCCTTGGCATCGGCGGCGCTATAGGGGGCGATCACGGTCAGGCCGGGCACGTGGCTGTACCAGGCCGAGAAGTCCTGCGAGTGCTGTGCGGCAACGCGCGCGGCAGGGCCATTGGGGCCACGGAACACCATGGGCGCGGTGACCTGGCCGCCGGACATGTAAAGCTGCTTGGCGGCGGAGTTGATGATCTGATCGATCGCCTGCATGGCGAAGTTCCAGGTCATGAACTCGACGATCGGCTTCAGTCCGGCGAACGCCGCACCAACGGCCAGACCGGCAAAACCGTGCTCTGTAATCGGCGTGTCGACGATGCGCTGCGGACCGAATTCCTGCAGCAGGCCCTGGGTGATCTTGTAGGCGCCCTGGTACTCGGCGACCTCCTCGCCCATGACGAAGACGTCCGGGTCGCGGCGCAGCTCCTCGGCCATGGCTTCGTTGAGCGCCTGGCGGACGGTCATCTCGACCATCTCGACGCCCTCGGGCAGGTCGGGATCGTTCTGGGCGACGAATTTTGGCGCGTCGGCGCCAGCCGAAGCCTTTGCTTCCGCAGCGGCTTTCGGCGCCTCGGTGGTTTCGGCTACCGCCGATTTCCCTTCGGGATCGGAGGAACTGGTCTGGGCGGCAGCCTGGGTGCCCTCGCCTGCATCTTCGCCGTCGGCGAGAACCAGTGCGATCGGGGTGTTCACCTTCACGCCTTCGGTGCCTTCCTCGACCATAAGCGCCTTGACGACGCCTTCATCGACCGACTCGACTTCCATGGTGGCCTTGTCGGTCTCGATCTCGGCCAGCACGTCGCCGGACTTGACGGTGTCGCCGACCTTCACCAGCCATTTGGACAGCTTGCCCTCTTCCATGGTGGGCGAGAGCGCGGGCATCAGAATTTGGGGCATATCAGCTCTCCAGAATGGGGGCGCCGGGCACGGGAGCCACGCGGCGGAAGGTGGTCAGGTCGGCAGTGCGGGTGGGGATCACCCGCCAGTCATTGATGAGCGGCTCGAGCCGGGCGCTGCTGGCCGGCGGCGGCGTCCCGTTGACGGCCCAGCCGCTGAGGATCAGGCCGAGCACCACGAACACCACGAAGGCAATCACCGCCCGCTTGTAGATTGACAGCCGTTCGCGGGCAGCGGGACCGCCCTTGGCCTCGAGCTGGCTGAACTTCCACCAGCCGAGCGGAAAGAAGCTGCCGAGCTGTTCGCCGGCAGGCGCCAGCCGCACCGCGGCAAGTGCCTGGACCACTGCGACGAACAGGGACAACAGAGCGAACAGCAGGACGACCCCGAGCAGGACGGTCATTTGCCGGCTCAGGCAGGAATGGTGATGTCGGTCCAGAGCTCGGACGGATCGGGCTCGGGATCATTGGTGGCGAATTCGGCCGCCTCGTTGACCACACCGCGGACGCGGGCCTCGATCTCCTTGAACCAGTCCTCTCCGATCGCGCCGGATTCCAGCAGCCGCGTCTTGACCTGTTCGATCGGATCGCGCTCCTGGCGGTACTTGGTGACCTCATCCTTGGTCCGGTACTTGGCCGGATCGGACATGGAGTGACCGCGATAACGGTAGGTCAGCATCTCGAGGATGTAGGGGCCGTTGCCGTCGCGGGCCCATTCGATGGCGCGCTTGGCCGCGTCGTAGACCATCCGTACGTCCATGCCGTCGACCTGCTCGCCCGGAATGTCGAAGGAGGCGCCGCGCATGGAGAAATCGGTGGTGGCCGCGGCACGCTCGATCGAGGTGCCCATGGCGTACTTGTTGTTCTCGATGATGAACACGACCGGCAGCTTCCACAGCTTGGCCATGTTGAAGCTTTCGTAGACCTGGCCCTGGTTGGCCGCGCCGTCACCGAAATAGGTCAGCGAAACCGAGTTCTCGCCGCGATATTTCGAGGCGAAGGCAAGCCCGGCCCCGAGCGACACCTGGGCGCCGACGATGCCGTTGCCGCCATAGAAGCGATGCTCGTTGCTGAACATGTGCATCGAGCCGCCCTTGCCCTTGGACAGGCCACCCTGGCGGCCGGTGAGTTCGGCCATGACGCCCTTGGGGTCGAGCCCCATGACCAGCATGTGGCCATGGTCGCGATAGCCGGTGATCTGGGCGTCCCGGCCCTTCTCGGAAGCCATGGTGACGCCGGTCACGACCGCTTCCTGGCCGATATAGAGGTGACAGAAACCGCCGATCAGGCCCATGCCATACATCTGGCCGGCCTTTTCCTCGAAGCGGCGGATCAGGAGCATCTCCTCGTAGGCCGACTTCTCCTGTTCGGTGGTGAACTGCGGCACGTTGGGTTGCGTGTTGGCCTTGGTGGCCACTGCTTTGCGCGCCATATCGATGCTCCGGGTGGATTTTGCCGCTTGGCCCGATCAGGCCACATTCAGACATCATAGTCTAGGCAAAGCAGGCAAAGCAATGCTTCACGACGCGAGCGACGATCAACTAGAGCGTTGAGTCCGCTTGGATTATTGCCATTAACTCGTCTGTGGCTAATTCGCGGAATTTACCCGAAAGTGGTTCACCGGTATGCGGGTCGACCATGATCAGGATATCGCCGACATTGGCCATGTTGAGCATGGCGCGGGCCCGTTCGGTGACAATATCAGGGTCGAGGCGGCGGGTGTCCATCAGCGTGGCCCGGTGACGATAATCATCGATCTCGGCCTGCAGCGCCGATGAGCGCGCCTTGAGCTGGTCGACATCGAGCAGGATCTGCTCGCGGCTTTCGATGCCGAACTGACCGGTCAGCGCGGAATAGGCGAGATAGCCCTGAAACCCCAGAAGGACCAGGGTCAGCCCGAGCGGGCGCCAGAAGGCTTTGCGTTTGAGGCGGGTGGGCATGGGCAAGTCCGGTCGAGTGGGACGATCATGGCCCCAACACGCTTAACAGCGGGTTTCAGCCGGCGGCCTCGACCCGCACTTCAGAGTGCTTGTGCCCGGCCACACCAGCGAACTGCTTGAGGCGGTTGCGCAGGTGGTCGCCGTCGAGAAAGGCGAGGTCGGCGGGGAGGTGGAGAGCCAAGGTCGCGCCGTCGAGGGTGAAGCCGACCCGCGGCAGGATGCCGGGCATGGCCGCCGTCATTGGATAGGCGACGCGGAACAGGGCGCCGAGCTGGCGCGCGCGCTCGATCAGCGCCGGGGTGGCGAGCGGAGCCACGGGGGAAGCGGCCTTGCTCTTGAGGCCGTCATAGCGGACCGCGATCACATGGGCGAGAAAGGCGCGGCCGGGATGGTCGACGCCGCTCAGGGCGCCATAGGCTACCGCGTCGACGCTTTGCGGGCCCCGGTAGTCCGGATGCGAGCGCCAGCCGATGTCGGCAAGGAGGCAGGCGACGGTGCGCAGGCGCCTGTGGTCGGGCGATTCTTCGGCACCAACCGCGGCGAGGTACTGGCTGGTGAACTCGATCAGGTCGCCGGCATGGGCGGGCGAGCGGGATCGGAGGACCGACAGTTCCTCGGCGCCCTGGATCAGCGGGTCGACGACCTGCTCGCGGCGGTCGAGCTTGCTGAACAGGTAGCCTTCGCGCACGCCAAGGGCGGAGAACACCACCTGGCCGAAATGGCCGGCCTTGAGCACCTCGCTCAGCACGGCGGCGCCGAAGGGAACCAGCTCGCGGCGTGAGGAACTGGTGTATTGCGACCCGGGGTAGTTCTTGAGCGAGCCGGCCGCGACGATGTCGTGACACAGCGCGATCATGTCTTCGGCCGCGACCTCGTAGTGCTGCACCATGTGCAGCGGGTATTTGCGGACTTCCTGGTGGATCTTGGCGAGGGCGCGCCAGGTGCCGCCGATGGCGGCGAAGGTTGCGCCCTTCCCTGCCCCGGCCAGCGCGGACTTTTCGAGGCGGTCGCGGATGATGGCGGCGGCCTTGGCGGGGGCGCCGCCGGAATCGTCCTGCAGGCGGATGACGCCGAGTTCGAAGGACTGCCCGTCGGTGTCGGTGCCGCCGACAATGGTGGAGAGCTCCAGGCTCCCGCCGCCCAGGTCGCCGACAACGCCGGTGAAGTTGGGAATGCCGGCGACCACACCGAGGGCGGCGTAGTGTGCCTCCTCTTGCCCAGACAGCACATGCACCCGGCTGTCGATCACCGCCTCGACGGCGGCGACGAATTCCTGCCGGTTGGCGGCGTCGCGAACGGCGGAGGTGGCGAGCACGCAGACGCGACCGACGCGCATCATGCGGGTGACGAGGGCGAAGCGTTTGATGGCGTTTAGCGCCTGAGCCATGTTGGCTTCCGCCAGCCGGCCGGTCTGGCCGACGCCGCGGCCCAAGGCGCAGGCGGATTTTTCGTTGTAGAGCGGCGTCAGCGCCCGGGCGTGGCGCTCATAGACGACGAGGCGAACGGAGTTCGAACCGATATCCAGCACGGCAACGGGCTTGGCGCCCTTGAGGCGCCCCTGTGCGGTCGGGTCGGCGTCGACGCCCCAGAACTGGTTCAACCCTGACCCTCATCGGCTTCGGCGCTGCCGGCGCTGCCGCGACCGGACAGTGACGGATTGGTCATGAAATAGTTGTGCGCGTTGAACGGTTCCTCGCCCTCGGCCACCCGGATGCGGTGGGAGCTGCCGTCCGGCAGCACTTCCCAGCTCTGCTGGTTGTCCTTGAGGTACGCGACCAGAATGCGGTCCATGATCTGCTTGTGCACGGTCTTGTTGAGGATCGGCACCATGACTTCGACGCGACCGTCGAGGTTGCGGCCCATCAGGTCGGCCGAGGAGATATAGACCTTGGCATGCGGGCCCGGCATCGGCTCGCCATTGCCGAAGCAGTAGATCCGGCTGTGCTCGAGGAAACGTCCGACCACCGATTTGACCCGGATGTTGTCCGAAAAGCCGGGGATGCCGGGCCGCAGGCAGCAGATGCCGCGCACGATCAGGTCGACCTTCACACCGGCCTGGCTGGCGTCGTAGAGCGCGTCGATCACCTGCGGATCGACCAGCGCGTTCATCTTGAGCAGGATCGAGGCCGGCTGGCCATTGCGGGCGAATTCGGTCTCGCGGGCGATGTTTTCCAGCAGGGTCGGCCGCATGGTCACCGGCGAGACGGCGATGGTTTCCAGTTCGGTCGGGCGGGCATAGCCGGTGATGAAGTTGAACACGCGGGCGACGTCGCGGGTGATTGCCGGATCGATGGTGAAGTAGCTGAGGTCGGTATAAATCTTGGCGGTGATCGGGTGATAGTTGCCCGTACCGATATGGCAGTAGCTGACCAGCTTGCCCTTCTCGCGCCGCACCACCTGGCTGAGCTTGGCGTGAGTCTTGAGCTCGATGAACCCGAACACCACCTGCGCCCCTGCCCGCTCGAGGTCACGGGCCCAGCGGATATTGGCCTCCTCGTCGAAGCGCGCCTTGAGCTCAACGAGGCAGGTGACCGACTTGCCGGCCTCTGCCGCCAGCACCAGCGCCTTGACGATGGGGCTGTCGGCGGAGGTGCGGTAGAGCGTCTGCTTGATGGCGACAACGTCTGGGTCGCGCGCCGCCTGCATCAGGAACTGCGCCACCACGTCGAAGCTCTCGAACGGATGGTGCACCAGGATGTCCTTGGCGCGGATGGCGGCGAAGCTGTCGCCGTTGTAGTCGCGGATGCGCTCGGGGAAGCGGGCGTTGTAGGCGGGGAACTTCAGGTCCGGGCGGCTGATGTCGCAGATCCACCGGGCGTCGGCGAGGCCGAGAAAGCCCTGAACCTCGAACACTTCCGTGTCGGACACGCCGAGCGGCTCGCCGATCTGGCGCTTGAGGGCGCGCGGCATGGTGCTTTCGATCTCGAGGCGAATGACCTGGCCGCGGCGGCGCTGGCGCAGCGCGGTTTCGAACTCCACCACCAGGTCCGCGGCCTCGTCGTCGATTTCGATTTCGCTGTCGCGGATGACGCGGAACGCGCCGGAGCCGACCACTTCGTGTCCGGGGAACATCTTGTGGAAGAACAGCTTCACCAGCGTGTCGATGGTGACGACCTCGGTGCGCCCGTCCGAAACCAGCCCGGTCGGCAGGTTGATGAAACGGTCGAGGTTGCCGGGGATGCGGATCAGCGCCGTCAGCGGCAGGTCGTTGTCGGGACGCTTCAGCTCGAAGGCAAGCGCCAGCCCTAGATTGGGGATGAACGGGAACGGGTGCGCCGGATCGACCGCGATGGGGGTCAGCACCGGGAAGATTTCCTCGCGGAACAGCTTTTGCAGGTAGCTCACCTGCCCGGGCGTGAGATCGTGCTGCTCGTGGATGACGACATTCTGCTCGAACAGCTCTTCGCGCAGGTTCTGCCAGTGATCCTGCTGCTCGAGCTGCAGGTGCTGGGCGAGAGTCGCGATCTCCTCGAGCTGCTCGGCCGGGCTCAGCCCGTCGGCGCTCTGCTTCTGCAGCCCGGCGCGCAGCTGCCCCTTCAGGCCGGCGACCCGCACCATGTAGAATTCGTCGAGGTTGTTGGCTGAGATGGAAACGAAGCGCAGGCGCTCGAGCAGGGGGTGATTGGCGTTGCCCGCCTCCTCCAGCACGCGCATGTTGAACTGCAGCCAGCTGACCTCGCGGTTGACGAAGCGGGCGGGACTGGTACGCAGCGCCTCCACGTCGGGGACCGGTGCCTCGGCTTCGGCGAATTCGCCCATCTCATTCATTGTCTGCAATGTCCCAATCTGAGCCCGCGCCATGCACGCGCTGACGGTGATCCAAGGCTTCGGCCGCGATGCTGCGGGTGATGGCGGTGCCGCGCTCCAGCGCCATCCGGTCCATCAGGTCTGCGAGGATCACCGCCTCTTCCGCAGACCGCTCCATGCGCGCAACGATGTAGCCGATGACCTTGGGATCAACGGCCACCTGCCGATCGGCGAACAACTTCACGAACATCTGTGACAATTGGATGTCGTCCGTCAGCTCCAGGCGGAAGGTTGCAGCCCGCCGCATCCGCGAGCGCACATCATCGGTGGCCAGCGGCCATTGTGCAACCTCGTCTCGCGCGGTGAGCAGCAGCGAGCGACCATCGCGCATCGACTGGTTCAGGAGGTGAAAGAGCCCGGCCTCGTCATAGCCACGGCTGTCGGCGTCCTCCACGACCAGCGGTGCCTGCCCTCCGGCGGCCGCCAGACGCTCCAGGTCACCCGCCTCCGCGAGCCGGGCGCCCGCCCGATCGGCGAAGATGCGCGCGAGGTGCGACTTGCCGGACTTGGCCGGACCGATCAGCAGCGTGATCGGATCGGGCCAGTGCGGCCAAGAGAGGATACGTCCATGTGCCAGTTCGTTGCCTTCTCCCACAAGGAAGTCGGCCTCGCCGTGCTGGGCTGCGTGTCCGAGTTCCAGCGCCAGCTGCCGCTGCGGGCCACCATCACTTGGCATCGATATCCAGAGTCGTGGCCTGGCCACGATAAAGCGCGCTGTCCTTGTACTTGCGGACCCCATAGCGCACGAGCACGCTGCCGATGGCGGCCATGGGCACGGCCAGCAGCAGCCCGACGAAGCCAAAGATGGCGCCCAGGGCCAGCAGCGCGAACATCATCCACACCGGGTTGATGTTGATCGTCGAGCCGACCAGCTTGGGGTAGAGGATATTGCCCTCGATGAACTGGCCGATCAGGTAGATCGCCCCGACAATGGCGATGAACCACCACTCGGGCCAGAACTGCACGATGGCGATGCCCACCGACAGCACGATGCCGACGGCAAAGCCCACGAACGGCACGAAGCTGAACAGCCCGGCGATCAGCCCGATGGCCAGGCCGAAGTTCAGCCCCACCAGCGACAGGGTGGTGGCGTAGAACACGGCAAGGATGAGGA
>JAEYXQ010000168.1 GCA_023431205.1 Pseudomonadota bacterium
GGACGGCACTCAGCACACCGACAACGTCCGGGACGAACACCGCACCGCCTATCTGAACGCGCAAGGATACTCCGTGCTTCGCTTCTGGAACGACGAAGTGCTGGCCAACCCAGAGGGGGTTTATCACGCCATCAGTTCTGTCTTGGGCCTGAACCCCTCACCCGACCTCCGCTTCGCTCCGGCCACCCTCTCCCCTCAGGGGAGAGGGGAACGCGGCGCCCGGCCGCTTCCACCAAGAAACGCAGCTATCGGCTCAACGCCGAACCACCCAGCGAGTAGCCCATGACCGCCCCCGGAGAAAACCTGCGCATCAATGGTGATCGGCTCTGGGACAGCCTCATGGAGATGGCCCGGATCGGTCCCGGCATTGCCGGGGGCAACAATCGGCAGACGTTGACCGACAGCGACAAAGAAGGCCGCGAGCTGTTCCAGCGCTGGTGCGAGGACGCCGGCCTCAGCATGGCCGTCGACCGGATGGGCACCATGTTCATGACCCGGCGGGGTACCGACCCCGACGCCCTGCCGGTCTATGTCGGCTCCCATCTCGATACTCAGCCCACCGGCGGCAAGTATGACGGCGTGCTGGGCGTTCTGGCGGGGCTCGAAGTCGTCCGCAGCATGAACGATCTCGGCATCAGGACCCGCCACCCCATCGTCGTCACCAACTGGACCAATGAGGAAGGGGCGCGGTTTGCGCCGGCCATGCTCGCCTCCGGCGTCTTTGCCGGCATGCACACGCTCGAATACGCCTATGAGCGCAAGGACCCGGACGGCAAGAGCTTTGGCGACGAGTTGCAGCGCATCGGCTGGGTCGGCTCCGAAGAGGTCGGCGCCCGCAAGATGCACGCCTATTTCGAGTACCATATCGAACAGGGCCCGATCCTCGAGGCGGAGGGCAAGCAGATCGGCGTGGTCACCCACGGCCAGGGCCTGTGGTGGCTCGAATTCACCCTCACCGGCAAGGAAACCCATACCGGCTCCACCCCGATGACCATGCGTGTCAATGCTGGTCTCGCCATGGCCCGCATTCTCGACATGGTGCAGGCCGTGGCGATGGACCACCAGCCCGGCGCCGTGGGCGGCGTGGGGCAGATTCGGTTCTCGCCCAACTCCCGCAACGTGCTGCCGGGCACGGTGGTCTTTACCGTTGATATCCGCTCGCCCGAGCTCAACAAGCTCAACTCCATGCGCTCCCAGATCGAGGAAAAGGCGCAAGCCATCTGCGCCGAACTCGGCGTCGGCTATGCCATGGAGGCGGTGGGGCATTTCGACCCCGTAGCTTTCGACCCGGTGCTGGTCGGCCGCGTCCGCGCCGCCGCCGAAAAGCTCGGCTACTCCCACATGGACATCATTTCCGGCGCCGGCCACGACGCTTGCTGGACCAATCGCGTCGCCCCCTCCACCATGATCATGTGCCCCTGCGTCGACGGCCTCTCGCACAACGAGGCCGAAGAAATTTCCAGAGAATGGGCCACGGCCGGAGCCGACGTGCTGCTGCACGCAGTGCTCGAAACGGCGGAGATCGTGGAGTGATATTTTTGGCTGTCATCCGCGCTGCGGCTTCATCACACCGCCAGGCACTGGCTCGATCCATTCCTCTCCCCATTGGGGAGAGGTCGCCGCGCAGCGGCGGTGAGGGGAAGGTCCGTGCAAACTCAAATAGTTGAATGGGGTAGACCATGACCACAGTCATCAAAAACGGCACCGTCGTCACCGCGGACCTTACCTACAAGGCCGATGTCCTTATCGACGGCGAGACCATCGTCGAGATCGGCCCCAATCTCTCTGGTGACGAAGTGCTCGATGCGACCGGCTGCTACGTCATGCCGGGCGGCATCGATCCGCATACTCATCTCGAAATGCCCTTCATGGGAACCTATTCCGCCGACGATTTCGAGAGTGGCACCCGCGCCGGCCTGGCCGGCGGCACCACCATGGTAGTCGATTTCTGCCTGCCCAACCCGGACCAGTCGCTCCTCGAAGCGCTGAAGATGTGGGACAACAAGACCGGCAAGGCCGCCGCCGACTATTCCTTCCACATGGCCATCACCTGGTGGGGCGAGCAGGTGTTCAACGAGATGGCCGAGGTGGTCGACCGCGGCATCACCTCGTTCAAGCACTTCATGGCCTACAAGGGCTCGTTGATGGTGAACGACGACGAGATGATCGCCTCGTTCCAGCGCTGTGCCGAGCTCGGCGCCCTGCCGCTGGTCCATGCCGAGAATGGTGACATCGTCGCCGCCATGACCGCAAAGCTGCTGGCCGAGGGCAATACTGGGCCCGAGGGCCACGCCTATTCCCGTCCGCCCGAAGTCGAGGGCGAGGCCACCAACCGCGCTATCATGCTGGCCGACATAGCCGGAGTCCCCCTCTATGTGGTCCACGTCTCCTGCGAGCAGGCGCACGAAGCCATCCGCCGCGCCCGCCAGAAGGGCATGCGCGTCTATGGCGAGCCGCTCATCCAGCACCTGACCTTGGACGAGAGCGAATACTTCAACCCGGACTGGGATCACGCCGCCCGCCGGGTGATGTCCCCGCCCTTCCGCAACAAGCAGCACCAGGATTCGCTCTGGGCCGGGCTGCAGTCGGGCTCGCTCTCTTGCGTTGCCACCGACCACTGCGCCTTCACCACCGACCAGAAGCGCACCGGCATCGGCAATTTCGCCAAGATCCCCAATGGCACGGGTGGCCTCGAGGATCGCCTGCCGGTCCTGTGGACCGCCGGTGTCAACACCGGCCGGCTGACCATGAACGAGTTCGTGGCCGTGACCTCCACCAACATCGCCAAGATCCTCAACCTCTACCCCAGAAAGGGTGCGGTGATGACCGGCGCCGATGCCGACCTCATCGTCTGGGACCCCAACCGCAGGAAGACCATTTCGGCCAAGGCGCAGCAGTCGGTCATCGACTACAACGTCTTCGAAGGGTTCGAAGTGACGGGCCTGCCGCGCTTCGTCCTCAGCCGCGGCAAGGTTTCCATTGTCGAAAACGAGGTCAGGGCCGAGCCAGGCCACGGCAAGTTCGTTGGCCGCGAGGCAAAAAATCCGGTGAATCGCGCCCTGTCGCAGTGGAAGGAACTCGTCGCACCCCGCAAGGTCGAACGGGCCGGCATTCCCGCAACCGGCGTCTAGGCACGATCACCATGCGCAAAAAAGTGGCATTGCAGGAACGACTTACGCATCAGCACTGGCGTCGGCACGACGCCCGCGCTGCGGCACGTCGCTTGCATTGTCCTCACCCGGGGGCGCCCACCGCCTCCGGCAGCGGCACTCCATAGGAAAGGCACCAGCTCTTGTCCGTGACGACTTCTGTTTCCCACCCCATCACAGACAAGGCTTCGCCCGCCGCCGTCGTTGCCGCGCAGCATCTCGGCCTCACCTTCCCCACCGCCGATGGCGATGTAGTTGCACTCAGCGACGTCAACCTGAGCATCGCCAAGGGCGAATTCGTCTCCTTCATCGGCCCTTCCGGCTGCGGCAAGACCACTTTCTTGCGCACCATCGCCGATCTCGAGCGGCCGACCTCGGGCACGCTCACCGTCAACGGCCAGACCCCCGAACAAGCCCGCAGGGAACGGGCCTACGGCTATGTCTTCCAGGCGCCGGCGCTCTATCCCTGGCGCACCATCGAAAAGAACGTGGCTCTGCCGCTCGAAATCATGGGCTATGGCCGCGAGCAGCAGGCCGAGCGCATCCGCCGCACCCTGGAGCTGGTCAACCTCACCGGCTTCGAGAAGCGCTATCCCTGGCAACTCTCCGGCGGCATGCAGCAGCGCGCCTCCATCGCCCGCGCCCTCGCTTTCGATGCTGACCTGCTGTTGATGGACGAGCCCTTCGGCGCCCTCGACGAAATCGTCCGCGACCACCTCAATTCCGAACTGCTCAAACTGTGGGAGCGCACGCAGAAAACCATCTGCTTCGTCACCCACTCCATTCCCGAGGCCGTCTACCTCTCCACCAAGATCGTGGTCATGTCGCCGCGTCCGGGCCGCGTCACCGACATCATCGAGTCGACCCTGCCACCCGAGCGCCCGCTCGATATCCGCGAAACTCCCGAATTCCTCGCCATCGCCGCCCGCGTCCGCGATGGCCTCAGGGCCGGCCACTCCTACGAGGAGGCGGTGTGATGGGCTGGTCTGCCGTCCACCGGAGAGTTCGGGGCGGGGTGCTGCACCCATGAACCGCATCCTTCCCGTCCTCACTATCCTGCTCGCCATCCTTGCGCTCTGGTACGCCGCGGCGATCTGGATGAACGCGCCCTGGCAGAACCAGCTCAACGCCCGCGCCAGTCTCGAAAACGTCGCCTTCACCGATTTCGCCGCGCAGACCTGGGCCCAGGACAAGCCGGTGCTTCCGGCACCGCACCAGGTGGTCACGGAAATCTGGAACGCCACCGTCGCGCTCGACATCACGTCCAAGCGTTCGCTCGCCTATCATGGCTGGATCACCCTGTCGGCGACCCTGCTCGGTTTCGCCTTCGGCACCGCGCTGGGCGTGCTGCTCGCAGTCATCATCATCCACAACGATGCCGCCGACCGCTCGCTGATGCCCTGGATCATTGCCAGCCAGACCATTCCCATCCTGGCCGTCGCGCCGATGGTGGTGGTCGGCCTCGGCGCCGTGGGAATGACCGGCCTTGTGCCCAAGGCGCTGATCTCGATGTATCTCAGCTTTTTCCCGGTCGTGGTCGGCATGGTGAAGGGCCTGCGCTCCCCCGAAGCGATCCAGCTCGACCTGATGCACACCTATGATGCCAATGCCTGGCAGGTGTTCTCCAAGCTGCGCTGGCCTGCGGCCATGCCGTTCCTGTTCGCCTCGATGAAGGTGGGCATTGCCATCTCGCTGATCGGCGCCGTCGTGGCCGAGCTGTCCAACGCCTCGGGCGGCGGACTTGGCGTCCGCCTGCTCACCGGCTCCTATAACGGCCAGACCGTGCAGATCTGGGCCGCCCTGTTCATTGCCGCTGGTTTGGCTGCCGTGCTCGTAGCCGTCGTCGGCGGCGCCGAGCGGCTGGTCAACCGTCGCATGGGAGTGCGCGCAGCATGATTGGCACGCTTTCGCCCCTGCAGCGCTTCCTTGCCCTGCTCGCCGCCGGCGCCAGCCTGGTGGGACTGCTGCTGAGCCTCGCGGCGGGCAACACACCGGCCCCGCTGCTGCTGTTCTTTGCGCTCGGCACCCTGACTCTCCTCAGGGTCAGGCTGGCGTTCAACGTCTTCCTCGACGGCGCCCTGGCGGTGTTCGGCGCCGCGGCGCTGATCCTCGCCCTGCCAAACGGCGCCGCGATGCCCGCCCACTTCTGGCTGGCGCTCCTGTCCGGTTGGGCTTTCGCCTGGCTGTTCGTGGAACGATTGTCCGCCGCCATCCGGGCCGGCACGCTGCCCCATACCGGCACCGGCATCGTCATCCCGCTGATGTTCGGGTTCACCTTGCTGGTGGTGTGGGAAGTGGTCACCCGCGGCGCCAATGTCCCGCCGGTGCTCTTGCCGGCGCCATCCGCCATCGCTGCACGCCTTGCCGCCGAAACCGGCATTCTCTGGGCCGATTTCGTTCAGACCTTCATCAAGTCGGTCATTCCCGGCTACATCATCGGCTGCCTGGCGGGCCTGCTTGTCGCCATTGCCGTCGACCGCTCGCCCTTCCTCAAGGCCGGCGTGATGCCGATCGGCAACTTCATGTCGGCCCTGCCCATCATCGGCATCGCCCCGATCATGGTGATGTGGTTCGGCTTCGACTGGCAGTCCAAGGCCGCCGTGGTGGTGGCGATGACCTTCTTCCCCATGCTGGTCAACACCGTTGCCGGCCTCAACGCCGCCAGCGTCATCGAGCGCGACCTGATGCGCACCTATGCCGCCAGCTACACTCAGACGCTGTTCAAGCTGCGCATGCCGGCAGCGGCGCCCTTCATCTTCAACGCCCTCAAGATCAACTCGACTCTGGCCTTGATCGGGGCAATCGTAGCCGAATTCTTCGGGACACCCGTGGTGGGAATGGGGTTCCGGATATCGACCGGGGTGGGGCGTCTCGCCATCGACCTGGTCTGGGCGGAGATCGCCGTCGCGGCGGTCGCGGGATCCGCCTTCTACGGGGTGATCGCCCTCATAGAAAGGGGCGTCACCTTCTGGCATCCGTCCGTCCGTGGTGGACGGGCGTAACCAACAGGGAAAAGGGAACGCAAGAATGAAGAAGTTGATCGGAGGTCTCGTCGCAGGCGCCCTGGCGCTTTCGGCCCTCCCCGCTGTGGCGCAGGATGCCCTGACGCTGCAGCTCAAATGGGTCACCCAGGCCCAGTTCGCCGGCTATCTCGTCGCCGAGGCCAAGGGCTTCTATGACGAGGAGAATCTCGACGTCACCATTCTCCCCGGCGGCCCCAACATCGCCCCTGAACAGGTGATCGCCGGCGGTGGCGCCGACATCATCGTCACCTGGATGGCCGCCGGCATGGCCGCCCGCGAATCCGGCGTGCCGCTGGTCAACATCGCCCAGCCGTTCAAGCGCTCGGGCCTGATGATGATCTGTCCCACCGAAACCGGCATCGCCTCGCCCGAGGATTTCCCCGGCCACACGCTCGGCGTCTGGTTCTTCGGCAACGAGTATCCGTTCTTTGCCTGGATGAACAAGCTGGGAATCCCCACCGACGGCTCCGCCGAGGGCGTCACTGTCCTCCAGCAGAGCTTCGACATCCAGCCGATGATCCAGGGTCAGGCCGACTGCATCTCGGTCATGACCTATAACGAGTACGGCCAGGCGCTCGATGCCGGCTATGGCCCGGACAACCTCACCATCTTCAACTACACCGAGATGGGCAACGACCTGCTCGAGGACGGCATCTATGTCATGGAGGACACGCTCGACGATCCGGCCAAGGTCGACGCCTACACCCGCTTCGTCCGCGCCTCTATGAAGGGCTGGCAGTACGCGCTCGACAACCCCGATGAGGCCGCCGAGATCGTGGTCGAGGCCGACGACACCGGCGCTGCCGAATACGATCACCAGCGCTACATGGTGGAAGAGGTCTCCAAGCTGGTCGATCCCGAGGATCCGGCGCTCAACATGGAAACCTACGACCGCACCGTCCAGGCGCTGCTCGACCAGGGCATCATCAAGAACCAGCCCGAAGGCGCCTACACCACCGTCGTCACCGACGGCCTGTAGAACTCGTCTCTACATGAACCCGCAAACCGCGCCCCGTGGCGCGGTTTGTTTTTTTGGCCATGGCTTGCGTCGCGGCACCCCTCACCCTGGCTCTCTACCCGAAAGGGCGAGGGACGCAGGGGCGTTGATCCGGTGTTTGGATTGGGCCCCGAAGGTGCAACATCGTCCCCTCGCCCCTTCGGGGAGAGGGCCAGGGTGAGGGGTCTTCCCCCACACACCACGACCTCCCGAATCTATCCGCTTATCCCCACGTCAAATACCTAATCCGGGTCGCGCCGGAGGCATCCTCACGTCCCAAAAAGAAAGGGCGCCCTTGCGAGGCGCCCAGTTTGGTCGGGAGACCGACTTCAGGAGGAGGAGGTCCGGCGGGGCTTAGCCGTTGTTGCCCCAGCCGTTGTTGGTGTCGCCACCAGGCTGGCCGTTGTTGCCGTTGTCGCCATAACCCTGGCGCGAGCCGCGGCGGTCGGCCATGAAGCGGTCGAACTCCTCGCGGTCCTTGGCCTTGCGCAGGTTCTCCATGTACTCGTGGAAGGCGTCGATCTCGGCATCGAGCCGGGCACGCTCTTCCTCGAGCCGGCGCAGCTGTTCGTCACGATACTCGTCGAAGGCTGCATTGCCGCTGGAGCGGGTGGAATGAGCCTTGAAGCCGTGGCGGCTGTTGGAGCTGCACCAGCTCTTGCCCTTGTTCCAGTAGGCCTGCGCCTTCTCGGGGCTGCCGCCGAACTTCTCGCCCCACAGGATATAGCCGAGCACGGCAAGGCCGAGCGGCCAGAAGACGATGAAGCCCAGGACCATGAGGCCGATGGTCAGAGGCGACCATTGAGGTTTGATGATTGCAGTGGTCATTTCGAAACATTCTCCCAGTCACGATGGGTGTAACGTGGTCCCGGCGGGGGTGGGATCAAGCATGTGCCCGTCGATTTTTCTGTCTTGAAATGCCCCGAAACCCTCACTATGGGGCGCCCCGGAGTTGCCGATGTCCTTGAGTTCCGCCGCTGACAGCCTGCCGCTGCCGTCGAGCTGGCGTCCGCTTCGGCTCGAAACCCTGGTGCTGCTGCGCTGGCTTGCCGTCGGCGGCCAGACCATCAGCGTGCTGTTCGTCGCCTTCGGCCTTGGCTTCTCCCTGCCGCTGCTCGAATGCCTGCTGCTGATCGGGGCGTCGGCGGCCTTCAACCTGTTGCTGGTGCTGCGGTTCGGGGCGGCCCACCGCCCGTCCTCGCTGTTTTCTGCCCTGCAGATCGCCTTCGACCTTTTCCAGCTCTCCGGATTGCTGGCCCTCACCGGCGGCCTGCAGAATCCGTTCTCGCTGCTGCTGCTGGCCCCCGTCTCCGTCTCCGCCAGCATCCTGCCGCAGCGCTGGACCTTCACCATTGCGCTGCTCACTGCCGGCCTCGCCTCGCTTCTGTCCATCTGGCACCTGCCGCTGCCCTGGGTGTCGGGAGAACAGCTCGGCTTTAACCGCGTCTTCGTCATCGGCATCTGGGTTGCAATCGTCTGCGGCGTCGCCTTCATTTCCGCCTATACCAGCCGCGTGGCCCACGAAGCCCGCCAGATCGCCGATGCGCTGGCGGCCACCGAACTCGCGCTCTCGCGCCGCGAGCAGCTCAGTGCGCTGGATGGCCTTGCCGCCGCTGCCGCCCACGAACTCGGCACCCCGCTCTCCACCATTGCCCTTGCCGCCAAGGAGATGCGCGCCGAAGCGCCCCCCGGCAGCGACCTTGCCGACGATGTCGAGCTGATCATCGAGCAGGCCGCGCGCTGCCGCGCCATCCTTGCCAAGCTGCGAAACCTCGGCGACGACGGCGGCGACCCCTTCGCCTCGGTGCCGCTCGACGACCTCCTCGCCGAAGTCGCCCGCCCGCATGAGAGCCGCGGCAAGGCCATCCTGTTCGACGGCAACGGCAACGGTCCCTCGCCGGTCTTCATCCGCAGCGTCGGCCTGCTCTATGGCCTCGGCAACCTCATCGAGAACGCCACCGATTTCGCCCGCGAAACCGTGCGGATCGAGTCGAGCTGGGACGCCGAGACCGTCACCGTCACCATCACCGATGATGGCGACGGCTTTCCCCCGGAACTGATTGCCCGGCTGGGCGAGCCCTACCTCACCACCCGCCCGCGCGATCCGCAGGGGCAGAACGCCCATCAGTCCGGCGGCCTGGGGCTCGGCATCTTCATTGCCAAGACTCTTCTCGAGCGCTCCGGCGCCCGCCTCGCCTTCGACAATGCCGAAGGCACCGCCCATGCCCGCGTTCACGTTGTCTGGCGCGGCAGGAGCTGGAGCCGGCGCGATGACGCCGCTTTGCCTTCCCAAGGCCGCGATGCTGTGCGAAGTGAAATCGACATCACCCAACGAGCTTCCCCATGACCATCAGACTGCACCGCGGCGACCTGCCTGACCTCTCCCGCTATGGCCGCGAGGTTGCCATCGATACCGAGACCATGGGGCTCGATCCCCATCGCGACCGGCTCTGCGTGGTGCAGCTCTCGCCCGGCGACGGCAGCGCCGATGTGGTGCAGATTCCGCTCGGATCGCGCGAGGCGCCGAACCTGATGCGCCTGCTCGCCGATCCGGCCGTCACCAAGATCTTCCACTATGCCCGCTTCGACGTGGCCGTGCTCAAGCACCATTTCGGCGTCGTCACTGGTCCGGTCTATTGCACGAAGATCGCCAGCAAGCTGGTGCGCACCTATACCAATCGCCACGGCCTCAAGGATCTGGTGCGCGAGCTGCTCTCGATCGACCTCAACAAGCAGCAGCAGAGCTCGGACTGGGGAGGCGAGAAGCTGAGCGACGCCCAGCTCGAATACGCCGCCTCCGATGTGCTGTACCTGCACGACCTCAAGCGCCATCTCGACCGCATGCTGCAGCGGGAGGGCCGCACCGAGCTGGCGCGCGCCTGTTTCGACTTCCTCAAGACCCGCTGCGAACTCGACCTGCTGGGCTGGGAAGAAAACGACATCTTCGCCCATAGCTGATGCCATGGCGGCAATGACGGCAGAAGCGGCAGCGCGCAACCAGACCTATCGGCGTCTTGAACGTCGGAATCGGGTGGTCGGCGTGTTGCGGCTTGCGGTGCCGGCGCTGGGTCTCGTCACCCTGGTGGTGCTGATCGGCCAGATCTACCTGTCGAGCCTCGGCAATCGCTTCGGCATCGACAGCATCACCGTGGGCCGCGACAGCATCACCGTCGATGCGCCGGAATATTCCGGCCTGCTGGACGATGGCTCTGCGTATCGGGTGTCCGCCGATGCGGCCGAAGCTCGGCTCGACAGCACCGACTTTATCGACCTGACGGCCGCCGCTCTGGGTGTAGAAAAACCCGACGGCACCACCTTCTCTGCCCTTGCCGATGAAGCCACCATCGATACCACCCGCCAGTTGGTGCTGATCAAGCGGGAGGCTGTAGTCGAGCAGTCGACCGGAACCACCGGCCGCTTCATCGATTCGGTGTTCGACTGGCAGGCCCAGCGGTTGACGGTCACGGGCGATGTCGCCATCGACTATGCCGATGGCGCCACCGTCCGGGCCGGTGAGCTGGTCTATGAAGTCCAGCGACAACTCTGGACTTTCTCCCGCGTCACCGTCACCTTGCCCGACACGCCTGGCCCTCGCGACAAGACGGAGAACGATTGATGCTGCGCCGCCTGGGTCTGACCTTTGCTGCCCTGCTGCTGCTGGCATGCCCTGCCTACGCCCAGCAGCCGGTTGAAATCACCGCCGACCTGTTCACCGTCGACGAGGCAACCCGCGAGGCGGTGTTCGAGGGCAATGTCGTCGTCATCCATCCCACCGTCACCGTCTGGGCGCCGCGAGTGGTCGCCGTCTATGGTTCGGGCGGCACCACCGACATCGAGAGCTTCATCGCCAGCGGTGGCGTACGCCTCAAGACGGCAGACCAGGACGCAACCGGCGACCGCGCCGTGTTCACCCCCGGCGACCAGTTGCTGCGTCTCACCGGCAATGTGCGCGTGACCCAGACCAGCGGCACCGTCGATGCCGGCGAACTGGTGGTCAACCTCGAGACCAACGTGTCCACCTTCACCAGTGGCAATGGCGGTCGCGTGACCGGGGTGTTCACCAGCCAATGACCGAGGCTGCCGCTCGACCGCGCATCGACCAGAATGGCTGGCTCGTTGCCCACAGTCTCGCCAAGAGCTTCGGCCGCCGGGTCGTGGTGCGCGACGTGTCCATCGCCGTGCGCCGCGGCGAGGCCGTGGGCCTCCTCGGTCCCAACGGAGCGGGCAAGACCACCGTCTTCACCATGATCATGGGCCTGGTGAAGCCGGACGGGGGCGACATCCGCCTCGATGGTCGCCCGATCACCCATCTGCCCCTGTTTCAGCGCGGCCGGCTCGGCATTGGGTACCTGCCCCAGGAGCCATCGATCTTCCGCGGCCTCACCGTCGCCGGCAACATTCTGGCGGTGCTCGAAAACCACGTGAAAAGCCGCGCCGAGCGCCAGCGGCGGCTGGAGTCACTGCTGAACGAATTCTCGATTGCCCATCTGGCCAAGTCGAGTGCGCTGGCGCTGTCCGGCGGCGAACGCCGTCGGGTGGAGATCGCCCGCGCTCTCGCAGCCGACCCGGTCTTCATGCTGCTCGACGAGCCCTTCGCCGGCGTTGATCCCATCGCCGTCGGCGAAGTGAAGGGCCTGGTCCGGCAGCTGACCCAGCGTGGCATCGGGGTTTTGATCACCGACCATGCCGTGCGCGAAACGCTGGGGCTCGTTGACCGTGCCTATGTGATCCATGGCGGCAAGGTGATGATCCAGGGCAAGCCCGAGACCATCAGCGCCGATCCCGATGCCCGACGGGTGTATCTGGGCGAAAACTTCGCCATCTGAGCTCTTTCGCCACGGCTGGCATGAAACTTGCCCTGACGCTTGCCGCTCCCGCCGAAATGCGTCATGGTCCGCTGGAAAAGGCAGCCGGCCCGGCTGCGACAATGCGCTAACGGTTTGTCACGAATGGCTCTTTCGCCGCGTCTCGAGTTTCGTCAGACCCAGAGTCTGACGCTGACGCCGCAGCTCATGCAGTCGATCCGTCTGCTGCAGTTGAGCCACCTCGAACTCAACGATTTTGTCGAGGCCGAGCTGCTTCGCAACCCGCTGCTGGAGCGCGAAGAGGGCGGTGAGCCCGGGGGCGAGAGCGAGGGACCCGAAGCGCCGGAGCCGCCCGTAGAACTCAGCGCCTATGAAGATACGGTGACCCGCGCGGAGCGGATCCAGGACGCAAACGCCATCGCCGACAACTACGACACCGCGGTCGAGAATGTCTTTCCCGACCAGCCGGCGCAGGATCGGCTATTGCCGCAGTCCCGGCTGGATCGCGATGGGGCCGCGGGCGACGGAGAGGCGCCGGACCTCGATCAGTACGTCGCCGACCGGCCGCTGCTCAGCGACCACCTGATGCAGCAGGCGCACATGCTGCTCAAGACCCGGGGCGACCGGCTGATCGCCCGTTACCTCGTCGACGGTCTCAACGAAGCCGGATACCTCGCGGTCGACCTCGATGCGGTGGCCGGCCAGCTCGGTGCCGACTTGGCTGATGTCGAGGCGGTCCTGGAGGCACTACAGGGCTGCGACCCGCTCGGCGTCTTCGCCCGCACCGTGCCGGAGTGTCTCGCCATCCAGTTGCGGGAGCGCAACCGGCTGGATCCGATGATGGCGGCGCTGCTCGACAACCTCGATCTGCTCGCCAGCCATGACCTCGCCACCCTGATGCGCCGGGTCGGCTGCGATCGCGAGGACCTCGCCGACATGCTCGCCGAGCTGCGCACGCTCGATCCCAAGCCCGGCCGCGCCTTCGACAGCGCGCCGGTGGAGGCGGTGGTGCCGGACGTCTTCGTTCGCCAGGGCCACGACGGCGGCTGGCAGGTCGAACTCAACACCGAGGTGCTGCCGCGCGTGCTGGTCAATCGGGTCTACTATGCCAGCGTAACCAGCAAGGCCCGTGACGGCGCCGAAAAGAGCTTTCTGTCGGACTGCCTCGCGACCGCGAACTGGCTCACCAAGAGCCTCGACCAGCGCGCCCAGACCATGATCAAGGTCGCGGCCGAGATCGTGCGCCAGCAGGACGGCTTTCTCACCCATGGCATCGCCCACCTCAGGCCGATGACGCTGCGCAACGTCGCCGAGATCATCGACATGCACGAGTCCACCGTCAGCCGGGTGACCTCCAACAAGTACATGGCGACCCCGCGGGGCCTGTTCGAGATGAAGTACTTCTTCACCACCGCCATCGCTTCCAGCGATGGTGGCGATCAGCACTCCGCCGAGGCGGTTCGGCATCGCATCCGCCAGCTGATCGAAGCGGAATCGGCGAGCGGCATCCTGTCCGACGACACCATCGCCGAGGTGCTGAAGAAGGAGCAGGGGATCGATGTCGCCCGGCGCACCGTCGCCAAATACCGCGAGGGCATGAACATCCCGTCCTCGGTGATCCGCCGCCGCCAGAAGAAGGCCATGCAGCAGGTCGGCTGACCGGAGTTGTGCCGTCGACACCCAGGCGAACCTCAAGACCCTGTTGTGCATTTGCTCTCCTAGGCGCGGAGGGCTAGCATCGCCTTTGCCGACCCCGCGAAACGAGGCGGCAGCAGGCGCGATCCCGGGGTAGATCCGTGGGTCAGGCTCCGGACCTCTCGCGTCGAACACAAACGACAAGAAGGAATAGGCCATGACCTTGCGTGTTTCCGGAAAGAACATGGATGTGGGCGATGCACTGCGCGGCAAGGCGCAGGACCATGTTGCCACCGTCTTGGCCAAATATTTCGACGGTGGCTACGACGGGCATCTGACGCTCACCCCCAATGGCAGCGGCTTCCATGCCGAATGCGTGCTGCACCTCGATACCGGCGTGACCCTGCAGGCGAGTGCCGATGGGGGCGACGCCACCAGTGCCTACGAGATCGTCGCCACGCACATCGAAAAGCGCCTCCGCCGCTACAACCGACGGCTGCGGTCCTACCGCCGCGGCGGCGTTGGCGTCGGCGACGGCGTCGACCTGACGGCGCAGTACACCGTGTTCGGGTCCAGCGAGCAGGAGGAGGAACTCGCCGAAGACTACGCACCTCCGGTCATCGTTGAGGCGACCAAGAACCTGCGCGACATGAGCGTGGAAGAGGCGGTGATGGAGCTCGAACTCTCGGGTAACCCGGTTGTCATGTTCCGCCGTGCTGGACATGGCGGCCTGAATGTGGTCTACCGCCGCGCAGACGGCAATATCGGCTGGATTGATCCAGCCCTGGGCGCCAATTGATCGGCCATGCCTGCCCGTCTTCAATCAATCGAGTCAAGGCCAAATCGTAATGGAACTAGCCGAAATTCTGGCTGAGCGCGCAGTGCTGTACTGCAGTGGCGTGAAATCCAAACGCGAGCTGTTCGAGTTGCTTGCCGTGCGCGCCGGTGAAATCACCGGCGTCGCCTCCGAGAACATCCTGACGGCCATCTCCGACCGGGAAGCTCTTGGCTCGACTGGGCTAGGCAACGGCATCGCCGTGCCGCACGGCAAGATCACCGGGCTCAATGGCGTGGCCGCGGTGTTCGCCCGCCTTGAGACGCCCATCGATTTCGACGCGGTGGACGACCAGCCGGTCGATCTCGTGATGATGCTGCTTGCGCCGACCGGCGCCGGTGCCGACCATCTCAAGGCGCTGTCGAAGGTAGCGCGACTGTTGCGCACCGAGTCGGTGGTGGAAGAACTGCGGCGTCTCGAGGATCCGGAAAAGCTCAGGGCGCTGCTGACCGCCCCCATGCCGGAAAGCTACGCCGCCTGACGAAAAAGCGGCAGGCATCGCTGCCTGCCGCTTCGAATTGGGCTTGGGCCGCTGTCAGTGCAGCGTTGCCAGTCCGAGATTCTTGTCGCCGAGCCATTCCATCAGCGCGTCCTCGGTATCGGTGACGAGCAGCGGGGTGCCGTCGGCGGACATCAGCAGGTGGTACTGCTCCTCCGCATCGAATTCGGCCTCTTCGATCATCATCGACAAAAGCGCACCGCGAACGGGGCGTACATAAGCCACTGCGTCTCCCCCCAGTGCCGCGAACTGGGCGCGGGTGAGGGACTTCAGCGGATGGATCAGCATTTCGGCCGCGGCCTGATTCTTATCATACATTTGTCGGCCCTTTCCTCAGACTGAGCGAATATCAATGCGGCGGGCAATCTTGGGCGTCAGGGGGCGCTCTATGGCAACAACGAGCATACCATGGCCCAAAGTTGCATCTTTTACCGTCATACCATCAGCGAGCAGGAAACTGCGTTGAAACTGGCGGGCGGCAATGCCCCGATGCAGGTAGTCCCGGTCGGGGTCGTCTTTCTGCTTGCCGCGGACGACGAGCTGGTTGTCCTCAGCCGTCACCTCGAGGTCACCGGCGCCGAAACCCGCGACCGCTACCGACACCAAGAAGTGCTCGGTGCCGTCAGGGTCAACCTGACGTTCGATGTTGTAGGGCGGGTACCCGTCGGCCGTCTTGGAGAGACGGTCGATACGCTCCTCGAAGCTGTCGAAACCGAGGAGGAACGGGGCGGAAAATACCGAGATACGTGACATTCACGCCGTCCTTGTAGCAAGCAACGTCGGCACTCGACCCTTGGAGAGTGGCATCGGGCGCCTGCTGCAGATATGGGTCGGGATGTCGCGTCATTCAACCCGCAGGGCCGCTGGCATGAGCAGGACCCTTGCCGTCATCACCCCGGCCTTTCGGGCCGAAGCCACCATCGTTGCGACGGTGCGCAGCGTCCTGGCGCAGAGCTGGACGGACTGGGAACTGTGGCTCGTTGCCGATGA
This sequence comes from Pseudomonadota bacterium, assembly GCA_023431205.1. GTDB lineage: Bacteria > Pseudomonadota > Alphaproteobacteria > Rhizobiales > Devosiaceae > Devosia. Next base: position 15,934 of record JAEYXQ010000168.1, read on the forward strand.
CGGTGCCGATTATGATGCGTTTCTGAACGAAAGCGGCATCGCAGATGAACGAATTCGCTACGCGTCCAGCGGCGGCATTGGGCGGGGTGCCTCGCTGGCCCGCAATGTGGCGCTCGACCGGATCACTGCCCCCTATGTCGCCATCCTCGATGCCGACGATCGGATGAAGCCGGACAAGCTGGCGCGGGTGGTGGAGGCGCTGGCGGAATACCCGGTGGTGACAACCGCCCTCGAGGTGATGACCGAGGACTTCCAGCACCTGCGATTTGTCGGCGAAGGGCCGGATCGCCAGTCTTCGGCCGGTTCGCACAAATGGGTGAGCCTGTCGATGGACTCCATGGTGGCCTGGGACCGCCGCCGCACCGATGCTCGCTATGACCCGACCCTCAGCAACATGACCGATCTCGAGCTGCTGCTGCAGTTGTGGCGGCAGGCGCCGGTATCGATGCACCTCGGCACGCCGCTGCATGACTACGTCAAGCGGTCGCAATCGATGAGCAACGGCAAGGATGTGGCGGCGGGGATGATCCGGTCCAAGACCGAGATCCTGCGGCGGCTGCGGGAGGGGTACTACCGGCTGCCAGCGGCGGAAGTGGCTGGAGTGGCCCGGTTTCTCGAGATCTCGCTGGAAGCGGAGCGGGCTTATGGCGACGCGCTGGCAGCCAATCCGGGGCTGTTGTTCGAGGATCACCTGGAGCCAAGATTGCGAGCGGTAGAGGCTCAGATGAACGAAGATGAACGGACAATGACCGAAGGCTGAATTGACTCCCAACATATGAATAGATATTCATATGTGGACAGGAGAGAAGCCGGTGACGCAGCACGACCACGCTCATCATGATGACCACCACCACGCCGAGGGCGATGGTCACGACCACGCCGGGCACAGCCACGCGCCGAAAGTGGGTGCCGCCAACGAGCGGGTGGTGCTGATGGGCTTCGTGCTCACGGCCGGCTTCATGGTGGCCGAGATCGTTGCCGGGGTGCTCTCCGGTTCGCTGGCGCTGATTGCCGATGCCGGGCACATGCTGACCGACGCCTCGGCCCTGCTGCTGGCCTGGGCGGCATTCCGGTTCGGCCGGCGCCAGCCCGACAGCCGCCGGACCTTCGGCTATATGCGTTTGGAAGTGGTGGCCGGGCTGATCAACGCCGTAACCCTGTTCGCGCTCGCCGCCTGGATCGTCTGGGAAGCGCTCGCGCGCCTGTTCGATCCGCATGAGGTCCTTGCCGGCCCCATGCTGGCCGTGGCGGTACTCGGCCTGTTGGTCAACCTTTTGGTGTTCTTCGTGCTCTCGCGCGGCGACCGCGAGCACGTCAACATTCGCGGCGCCATGCTGCACGTCGTGGGCGACCTGCTGGGTTCGGTTGCCGCTATCGTCGCGGCGCTGGTGATCTGGACCACCGGGTGGATGCCCGTCGACCCGATCCTGTCGGTCGTGGTGGCGCTGCTGGTGCTACGCGCCGGCTGGGGCCTGTTCCGGTCCTCGGTGAACATCCTGCTCGAGGGCGCGCCCAGCGGCCTCGTTGTTGATGAACTGGCGCGATCCATCCGGACGGCAGTCCCGAGCGTGGCCGAAGTCCGCCATGTCCATGTCTGGTCGATCACCTCCGGCCGGCCGGTGGCAACGCTGGAGATCGAACTGGCCCCCGGCGCCGACCCGGCGGCGACCACGACCGCAGTCAAACGGCAACTGGCCGACGCCTACGGGATTGGCCACGCCACGGTGGAGATCGCCTGGACCGGCGCCCACGCCTGCGCGCTGGAGCAGGGTGCGTTGTCCTAGGCGAGCGGCTATGCTCGGCCATTCGCCGGAGATCCATCAGCATGACGACGCTTTCCGATTTTGCCCTGCCGCGCCTCGACGGCCAGCCGCAGCCGCTGTCCGCCTATGCCGGCAAGCTGGTGCTCGTGGTCAACACGGCGTCGAAGTGCGGCTACACCCCGCAGTACCAGGGGCTGGAGCGGCTGTGGCAGACCTACCGCGACCAGGGACTGGTGGTGCTGGGGTTCCCCTGCAACCAGTTCGGTGGGCAGGAGCCCGGGCAAGCCGAGGAGATCGCCGAGTTCTGCGAGGTGAACTACGGGGTCAGCTTCCCGCTATTCGCCAAGCTCGACGTCAACGGCGAGGGCGAAAGCCCGCTCTATGCCTGGTTGAAAGAGGACTTTTCGGGCGACGTCGAATGGAATTTCGCCAAGTTCCTGGTGGGGCGCGATGGCCGCGTCATGGCGCGCTTCGCGCCCGGGGTGACGCCGGACGAACTCGAACCTGAGATCCACGCGGCTCTCTGACAGCCTAATAAAAAAGGGCGCAGCCTCGGCTGCGCCCTTTCGTGTATCTGCTGCTCTGCTGCTCTTACAGCGTGCGCTGGACCGTCTCGACGCGGAAGCATTCGATCTGGTCGCCGGCGCGGATGTCTTCGTAGTTCTCGAAGGCCATGCCGCATTCCTGGCCGGTCTGGACGTCCTTGACCTCGTCCTTGAAGCGCTTGAGGGTCTTGAGCTTGCCTTCGTGGATGACGACGTTGTCGCGCAAGAGGCGCACGCCGGCACCACGTTCCACGATGCCCTCGGTAACCCGGCAACCTGCAACCTTGCCCACCTTGGTGATCTGGAAGACTTCCAGGATCTCGGCGTAGCCGATGAAGGTTTCGCGGCGCTCCGGCTTGAGCAGGCCCGACATCGCGTTCTTCACGTCATCCACGAGGTCGTAGATGATGTTGTAGTAGCGGATCTCGATGCCGTCGCGGGTGGCGAGGTCGTTTGCCTGCTTGTTGGCACGGACGTTGAAGCCGATGACGATGGCGTTCGATGCCGCCGCCAGGGTGACGTCGGACTCGGTGATACCACCCACGCCCGAGAACAGGATCTGCGCCGACACTTCGTCAGTCGACAGCTTGTTGAGGGACGCGACGATCGCTTCCACCGAACCCTGAACGTCGCCCTTGATGATCAGCGGGAACTTGGAAATCCCGGCAATCTTGAGCTGGTTCATCATCTGCTCGAGGCTGGTGGCGCCACCGCCCGCGGTCTTCTCGCGGATGGCGCGCTGACGGTACTCGGTGACCTCGCGGGCACGTGCTTCAGTCTCGACCACCGAGAAGCGGTCACCCGCACTCGGCACGCCGCCAAAGCCCAGCACTTCCACCGGCACGGACGGGCCGGCTTCCTTGACCTGCTCGCCCTTGTCGTTGATCAGGGCGCGGACACGCGCGAACTCGGTACCGGCAACGAGGATGTCGCCGATCGACAGGGTACCGCGCTGCACCAGCACCGTGGCCACTGCACCGCGGCCGCGATCGAGCTTGGCTTCGATCACGAGGCCCTCGGCACGGCCGTCGCGGGCAACCTTGAGTTCCAGCACTTCGGCCTGCAGCAGGATGGTCTCGAGCAGCTTGTCGAGGCCCGCCTGGGTCTTGGCCGACACCTCGACGTCGAGCACGTCGCCACCCATGGATTCCACGAATACTTCATGCTGCAGCAGCTCGGTGCGGACGCGGGTTGGGTTGGCCTCGGGCTTGTCCATCTTGTTGATGGCCACGATGATCGGGACACCAGCCGCCTTGGCGTGCTTGATGGATTCGATCGTCTGCGGCATCACGCCGTCATCCGCCGCCACCACCAGCACGGCGATGTCGGTGGCCTGGGCGCCGCGGGCACGCATGGCGGTGAACGCCTCGTGGCCCGGGGTGTCGAGGAAGGTGATCTTCTGGCCCTGCTTTTCGACCTGGTAGGCGCCGATATGCTGGGTGATGCCACCGGCTTCGCCGGACACCACATTGGCCTCGCGGATCGCGTCGAGCAGCGAGGTCTTGCCATGGTCGACGTGGCCCATGATCGTCACCACCGGCGCGCGGTCGGTGAGGTCCTCGGCACGGTCGTCGGACGGCACGTCGAACAGGCCCTCTTCCACGTCGGCCTCGGACACGCGCTTGACCGTGTGACCGAGTTCGGTGGCGATCAGTTCAGCGGTGTCGTTGTCGATCACGTCGGTGATCTTCACCATCTGGCCTTGCTGCATCAGCATCTTGATGACGGTGACGGAGCGCTCGGCCATGCGGTTGGCCAGTTCGCCCACTGTGATCACCTCGGGGATGATCACTTCGCGGCTGAGCTTGGGCGCATCCTGCTGGTTGCGGCCCATCTTCTTGTCGCGACGGCGGCGCATGGCGGCCAGCGACGGGCCGCGATCGCGATCGTTCTCGGTGGTGGCGCTGGCAACCGTCAGGCGACCACGGGAGGCACCGTCATTGGCGCGACGCGTCGGCCGCTCCGGAGCAGCGCGCGACGCGCGGCGGGCATTCTCGAGTTCGGCTTCGGTGGTCGGCCGGGTCTGAGGTGCACCGGTGCGGGTGCGACGGCCATCGGCCTCGCTTGGCGGCGGCGGCGGCACGTTGCCGATCGGAGCCATGCCGCCGGGGCGGCGCTCACCGGCAGGACGGCCGGATGCGCCGGCTGGCCGTGCACCGGCAGGACGGGCGCCGGCGGGGCGCTCGCCATCAGGACGGCCGGTCGGACGCTCGGCCCGCTGCGGACGCGGCGGCTGGCCAGGACGGCCGGCGACCACGCGCACGCTGGACGGACCGGCATTGCGCTGCGATGCCGGAACGAATGGCTGTGCAGACGGACGCTCGCGGCTTTCACGGGTCTCGCGCGGCTCTTCGGTGCGCTCCGGACGCAGCTCGGAAGGCGCTTCGGCCGCGGCAGCCTGTTCAGCGGCGCGACGACGCTCCTCTTCCTGGCGAGCGGCTTCCTCGCGCACCTGACGGCGGCGATTCTCTTCCTCGATGCGGCGCGCCTCGTCGGCAGCGAACCGCTCACGGTCCTCGGCGAGACGGGCACCGGCCTGGGCGAGGGCGCGCTGGCGCGCTTCCGCTTCGGCGGCGTTCAGGCCCATCGGCTGACGCTGCTGTGGCCCGCCACCTGCCGGACGACCGGCAGGCGGACGGCTGCCGCCAGCACCACCCGGACGGCCGCCGGCACCGGGGGCGGCGCCACCGGGCTTTGGCACCACACGGGTGCGCTTTTCCACGACCACGGTCGAGCGCGACGGCCCGCGCGACATGCCCGGGCGATTGCCCAGCGCGGGGCCGCCCTTCAGGGTCAGCGTCTTCTTGGCGCCGGTGTCGTCGGTGCGCTTGTCGTCGTTATCAGCCATACTACCTATCGTCTTTCGTCAGGTTCCACGGACAAAAGCACACCGGACGCCGCAGAGCGGTCGGTGTGTTCATCCAGCGGTGTGGCGGTGTAGCTGGCCAGTCGTCTGGCCTTGTCCACCGCCGATTGGGCTGCTGCCCCAGTCTTGAGGGCAGCATGTATCACATTTTCAAGTCCAAGTGCCAAACCCATTTCGGTGCTGGTCAGCAATTCGAAATGCGGCACGTCGGGACCCTTGATCCCTTGCTCATGGCGCGCATAGTTCAATGCTCGCAGGGTCGAAGTCATCTTGGCGCGCCCGTCGGCGGCGGCATCGGTCGCGGTGATCAGCGCCACCACCTCGGCCGCCTCTATTGCGCCCTTGACCTTGGTCGCACCGGTAATGAACTGCCCGGCCTTGCGGGCCATGCCAAGCGCGGCGAGCAGGCGCTGCTTCAGCCTGAGTTCCACCAGCTCCGGCAGATCCTCGGGAAGCCTGACCTCGGTCTTGAGGCTGCGCGCGAACACCTTCTTGCGAACGGCCTCGGCCACCGCAGCCTGCGACAGCGTCACCCACACGCCCCGTCCCTCGGCCTTCGCCTCGGTGTCGGGCACCAGCACGCCATCCGGCCCCAGGACGAACCGGATGAGCTCGCCGACCGGCTTGTCCTGCCGGGTCAGCGCGCACAGTCTTGTTGTTTCCTCGCGCCGGGCCATCGGTGCCCTCGCAGAGCGTCGGCCGTTAGGCCGAAGCTCCTTCTTCGTCGGCGTAGTCTTCGCCTTCGGGCGCTGCGAGATCCTCTTCATCGACCCAACCGGCCTTGATGCGGGCCTGCATGATCATGTCCTCGGCTTCTTCGCGCGACACCGGGAAGTCCTTGAAGGTGCCCTCGAAGCGCTTGGTCTCTCCGTCCTTGCGTTCGCTCCAGCCGACGAGGTCGTCGGCGGCGCAACCGGCAAAGTCTTCCACCGTCTTGATGTCGTCCTTGCCCAGGGCCACCAGCATGGCGGCATTGAGCCCGGCGATATCGTAGAGCTCTTCCTCGACGCCGAGCGCCTTGCGCTCCTCGTCGAACGTGCGCTCGATCTCGGCCAGGTATTCGGCCGCGCGGTTCTGGATTTCGGCAGCGGTCTCGTCGTCGAAGCCCTCGATCGACGCGATTTCGTTCGTGTCGATATAGGCCAGTTCCTCGACCGAGGAAAACCCTTCCGAAGCCAGTAGTTGGGCAACCATCTCGTCAACGTCAAGGGCCTGCATGAACAGGGTCGAGCGTTCGGTGAATTCCTTCTGGCGACGCTCGGACTCTTCCTGCTCGGTCAGGATGTCGATATCCCAGCCGATCAGCTGGCTTGCGAGGCGGACATTCTGGCCACGGCGGCCGATGGCGAGCGACAGCTGCTCGTCCGGCACCACCACTTCGATGCGCTCGGCCTGCTCGTCGAGCACGACCTTGGCGACGTCGGCCGGCTGCAGCGCCGAAACCACGAGGTCGGCAATGCTGTCGGTCCAGGGGATGATGTCGATCTTTTCGCCCTGCAGTTCGCCGACCACGGCCTGCACGCGCGAACCGCGCATACCGACACAGGCGCCGACGGGATCGATCGAGGAGTCGTTGCTGGTCACCGCGATCTTGGCGCGAGAGCCCGGATCACGGGCGATCGAGCGGATGGTGATCACGCCGTCGTAGATTTCCGGCACTTCCTGCATGAACAACTTGGCCATGAACTGCGGATGGGTGCGCGAGAGGAAGATCTGCGGGCCGCGCTGCTCGCGGCGCACGTCGTAGATATAGGCGCGAACGCGGTCGCCATAGCGGAACTGCTCGCGCGGGATCAGCTCGTCGCGGCGGATGATGGCTTCGCCACGGCCGAGATCGACGATCACATTGCCGTATTCGACGCGCTTGACGGTGCCGTTGACGATCTCGCCAACGCGGCCGGAATATTCCTCGTGCATGCGGTCGCGCTCGGCATCGCGCACCTTCTGCACGATCACCTGCTTGGCCGACTGGGCGGCGATGCGGCCGAATTCCATCGGCGGCAGCGGCTCGGTGAGGAAGTCGCCGACCTTGGCCTGCGGCGACTTGGCCTGGGCGTACTGGAGGCCGATCTGGCGGCTGGGTTCCTCGACGGTGTCGACGATCTCGAGCAGGCGCCACATGCGGGTTTCGCCGGTGCGCGGGTTGATCTCGACCTTGATCTCGGTCTCGGCGCCGTAGCGGCCCTTGGCGGCCTTCTCCATGGCGTCCTGCATCGCCTCGATCACGACCATCCGGTCGATCGACTTTTCGCGGGCAACCGCGTCGGCGATCTGCAACAGCTCGAGCCGGTTCGCGCTAACGGCCATTTCAGTTTGTCTCCTTGGACACGTCTTCGTCGTCGGAATCGACGTCGGCATATTCGACCGTCTCGGTCTCGTCGTCGTCGATCGGGTTCTGTTCCTGCTCCTGGCGAGCCATCTCGAACAGCTTGTCGGTCATCACCAGCTTGGCCTCGGCAATATTGGCGAGCAGGAGCCGGTGGTCGGGATCGGTGCCGCCGGGGGCATCGGGCAGGGTGATGGTGACGGCCTCGTCGTCCACCGCCTTGATCAGGCCGCGGAAGCGCTTGCGGCCGTTGACGAGGTCGGCGAGTTCCACCTTGGCCTCGTGGCCAAGATAGCGCTCATAGTCGCGCCGGCGCACCAGCGGCCGGTCGATGCCGGGCGAGGACACTTCGAGGTGATACTCACGATCGATCGGGTCTTCCACGTCCAGCGCCGGCGACAGGTCCTTGCTGAGGGCCTCGCAGTCCATGATCGTGAAGCGGCCGTTCTGGTCCTCGGCCATGATCTGCAGCGTGGTGCCGTTCTCGGGGGTGATCTTCACCCGCACCAGCGAGAAGCCGAGGCCGTTGGCCACCGGCTCGACGATCCGGGCAATCCGGGCTTCGAGCCCGGTTTCCTTGATGTAGCGCTTTTCGGTGAGATCGAACGCCATCGGTCCTTCAGGTAACAAAAAAGAGCGGGGCCGGCCGGCTCCCACTCTCGCAAGCATGCTAGAGATGATGCGCCCTATATAGCGCCGCCGTACCCATCCTGCAAGTCACGCCTAGAGCCACAATCCCATGACCGTTCCGCTGCTGCTGATTCCCGGCCTCAACTGCACCGAGCGTGCCTTCGTGCCGGTGCTGGGCGCGCTGTGGCCGCTTGCATCGGTGACGGTGGTAAATCACCGGCGTGGCGACAGCATGGCGGCGATTGCCGGCGCCATCCTCGCCGAGGCGCCACCGCGCTTCGCCCTGCTCGGCTTTTCCATGGGCGGCTACATCGCCTTCGAGATGCTGCGGCAGGCGCCGGAGCGGATCGAAAGGCTGTGCTGCCTTGCCACCATGGCCCGTCCAGACACCGCCGAGCAGGCGGAGAACCGCAGGCGGATGATTGCGCTCGCCGAACAGGGGCGGTTCGACCAGGTGATCGGCGCCAATTTTCCCAACACGGTCCACCCCGACAACGTCGGCAGCCTCGAACTGCGGGAGATGCACGCCACCATGGCGCGCGAAACCGGCGCCGGGACGTATGTGGCGCAGCAGCGGGCCATTCTCGCCCGTCCCGACTCGCGGCCGGACCTTGCCGGAATCCGGGTGCCGACCAGTGTCGTGGTGGGCGAGGCGGACATGGTCACGGGTGTGGATGGGGCCATGGAGATCGCCGACGGCGTGCCCGGCGCCGAGCTCACCCTTGTCCCCGGCGCAGGGCACATGGTTCCGCTGGAACAGCCCGAGGCAGTCGGCGAGGCGCTCACCAGATGGCTGCGGCGCTGAGCCGGGCACCGGAAGGGAACCCGGTGGCCCCGGAGAAACCTGGTAGCACCCGAACTACTTGATTTCTCGAATAAAACCCTCGGCGGTCGGGGCTGGATTACAAGGGCAGGAAAGTCGGAAATGCGGTCTTGAGGGCTGCCCCCGCGGCACGCATTTGCCTTGGTGTTCAAACCGAAAGGAAAACCGAAATGGTCAAGAACACCGTGATCGCGCTTGTTGCCGCCGTTGCTGTTGCCGGCGCCGCCGCCCCCGCCATGGCTGAGACTGAAGGCCTGTTCACCGGCTCGCCCGAGTTCCAGCAGTTCGAGCAGGACTCGGTCGTCACGCGCCTGCAGCAGCAGGGTGTGAACGCCACGGCAGTGGAGGAATGGAGCGGCCTGATCCGCGCCTACGTCACCCAGGCCGACGGCACCCAGACGATGCAGCTCTTCGCGCCCGGTTCGCTGCAGCCGGTCGAACTCTAGGCTTCAACCCTGGCGCCGGCGGTTCACCCGGCGGCGCCCGTAGCCTCAGTTGTGGGTGGACCGGATCTCCGGCTCGCCACCCGAGGCATCAAAGCGCTCCCGTGCGGCTTCCATCTGCGTCCGCCGGCGCCGGAAAAACTCGCGAAATCCATCGGAAAGCTCCAGCAGTTCCCGCCCAAGACTGGTGAGTTCGTATTCAACCCGTGGCGGGATGGTGGCGAACAGGGTTCGGACGACAAACCCGTTCCGCTCCAGGTCCCGGAGCGTGCTGGTGAGGGTCTTCTGGGAAATCCCCGTCTGGCGCCTGAGCGCATTGAACCGCTGCGGCTCCCCCCGCAGTTGGGCAACAACGGTTGTGGTCCATTTGCCCGGTCGCACTGCGAGAAGGTTGTCTTCCTCGAAGTGGTCGCTGAACATGGACATGAGAAACCTCGACGCTTCAGGTTCGAGGTCCTCAGATAGGGCGCCTCAGGTCGAGTTCCAGACGCGGCCCGGAATAAATCCAGATCACATTCTGCGCGAGAAGCTGAAGTAGAAGCTGGTCATGCGCCCTTCGCGGCGGGCCTTCTGCTCGTAGCGGGTGGGCTGCCAACCGGGATAGGGCTCGTGCCAGCTGCCCGGCCGCTGGGGCAGGAATTCGAAGTCGGCGGAGCGCACGATGTGCGCCAACGTCCAGTCGGCATAGTCCTCGATATCGGTGGCGAAATAGAAGGTTCCCCCGGGCCGGATCACCCGCCCAAGCTCGGTCAAGGTGGTGGGCGACACGAAGCGGCGCTTGTGGTGCCGCGTCTTCGGCCACGGGTCGGGATAGAGCAGGTATACCGCGTCGAGGCACGCCTCCGGCAGGGAAACAAGCAGCTTCAGCGCGTCGTCCGTGAACAGGCGCACATTTCCCAGATCCTTCTCGGCTATCGCCTGCACCATCTTGCCGATGCCGCCGGTGAAAACCTCGCAGCCGATGAAGCCTGTGTGCGGCTCCTCCCCTGCCTTGCGGGCCAGGTGCTCGCCGCCGCCATAGCCGATCTCGACGACGATGCGCTCGGCATCAGGGAAGAGGCTGCGTGGGTCGAGCGGCCCTTCCAACTTGATTTCCAGCTCCGGCAGAGCTGCGTCCACCACGGCCTTTTGACCCCCATGCAGCTTCTTGCCGGAACGGCGGCCGAAGAAAGCGCGCGGTTCGCCGGAGCGGGTCAGGGGAAGCTGGTGGTCGGTCATCTCGGGTCTCGCCGAAAACAAAGCGGCGCCACCCGAAGGCAGCGCCGCCGCATATCATGGTGGGTTGCGGGTGACTACCGCACCGCTTCCTTGAGCGCCTTGACCAGATCGGTCTTCTCCCAGGAGAAGCTGCCGTCGCGGCCGGCTTTGCGGCCAAAATGCCCGTAGGCAGCGGTCTTGGCGTAGATGGGCTTGTTGAGGTCGAGATGGGTGCGGATGCCGCGCGGCGTCAGGTCCATCACCTTGGCCAGCGCCTCCTCGAGCCTGGCTTCGTCAACCTTGCCGGTGCCGTGCAGGTCGACATAGATCGACAGCGGCTTGGCGACGCCGATGGCGTAGCTGAGCTGGATGGTGGCTCGCTCGGCGAGGCCCGCAGCGACGACGTTCTTGGCAAGGTACCGCGCCGCATAGGCGGCCGAGCGGTCCACCTTGGTGGGGTCCTTGCCCGAGAAGGCGCCGCCGCCATGGGGCGCCGCCCCGCCATAGGTGTCGACGATGATCTTGCGCCCGGTGAGGCCCGCATCCCCGTCGGGGCCGCCGACCACGAATTTGCCGGTCGGATTGACGTGCCAGACGGTCTGGTCGTCGATCCAGCCTTCCGGCAGTGCCTCGCGAACATAGGGTTCGACGATCTCGCGCACGTCCGACGAGGTCAGGTTCTCGTCCAGGTGCTGCGTGGAGAGGACGATCTGGGTCACCCCCACCGGCTGGCCGTTCTCGTAGCGCACGGTGACCTGCGACTTGGCGTCCGGCCCGAGCTTGCCGGCCGGGCCATGGTTGGCCTTGCGCGCCGTGGTCAGCGTCTGGAGGATCTTGTGGGCGTAGTAGATCGGGGCGGGCAGCAGTTCCGGCGTCTCGCGGCTGGCATAGCCGAACATGATCCCCTGGTCGCCGGCTCCGACATCCTTGTTGCCGGCTTCATCGACGCCCTGGGCGATATCGGCAGACTGCCCGTGCAGCAGCACGTCGATCCTGCAGGTCTTCCAGTGAAAACCGGACTGCTCGTAGCCGATGTCGCGGATGGCCTTGCGGGCGGCGGACTTGAACTTGGCCGGGTTCACCACCGGGTGGCCGGCAGCGTCGTGCAGCACGATCCCGTCCTTGCCCTTCTTCAGCAAGGTCTCGGGGACCCGCACTTCACCGGCAATGATCACCCGGTTGGTGGTGGCGAGGGTCTCGCAGGCGATGCGCACCTGCGCCGGATCCATGCCGGCCTTCCTGGCCTCCTTGAACACCAGGTCGACGATCTCGTCGCTGATGCGATCACAAACCTTGTCGGGATGGCCCTCGGACACCGACTCCGAGGTGAACAGATAGGACGAACGGGCCAAGCCAAATCTCCGAACGAGAGTGGGAACCGCCTCCGAATGGGGCAATTGCCATGGTTTTTGACACTGCGCACCCAGTGGGTCAAGCGGGATATAAAGAAATCTTGATATCCCGCGAGCCGCGGAAGCGGATGGTTTTGCCCTCTCTCAGCCTCGCTCGGACAGGCGCCGCGTGCGACCAGTGCGGTGCGCGAAGACCGAGGCAACGAAGCCGACAAGCAGAACGCCGGCCAGCGGCCAGTACCGCCAGGTGGCAAACGGCGTCGGCGCGACCCGTTCATGCGGACGGGCATCGAGTGCTGCCATCTGCCCCGGTGCCAGTGCCGCGGTGATGCGGCCCAGCGGGTCGGTGACGAAGGTGTGGCCGGAATTGGCTGCCCGCACCAGGCTCATGCCCTCCTCCACGGCACGCACGCGGGCATGATGGGCGTGTTGCGCCGGCCCGATCGAGCCGTCGAACCAGGCGTCGTTGGTGATGTTGAGGAGGTACTGCGCATCCGCGGTGCCGCCCAGATCGCCGGAGAACAGGATTTCGTAGCAGATCAGCGCCAGGAGGGACGGGGAGCCGGGCAGTTGCAGCAGGCGCCGCCGCGGGTCCCCATGCGCCCAGCCTTCGGCACCGGGGACGAACTGCTTGATGCCGAGCCGGGCGAAGAACTCGCCATAGGGCAGGAACTCCCCGAACGGGACCAGATGTGCCTTGTCGTAGGAGGCGATCACCTCGCCCTCGGTGTTGATGGCGAGCAGGGAATTATAGGGCGGCCCATCCGGAACAGTGCCGCCGGGCAGGTAGTCGATGCGCGGCGCGCCGGTGAGCAGGGTGCTCCCGTCCGGCAGCATGCGGGCAATGCGCGCAAGCGCATCGGGATAGCTCGACAGGTAGAAGGGCAAGCTCGATTCCGGCCAGACCAGGATGTCGATGTCCGCAAGGCCAGCGTCCTCCGGGCCCATCTGCATCTCGGACAGCATCACCAGGCGGTCGATCAGCGCCACGGGATCGGCGCTCCCCCAGTCGGCATGCTCGTAGACCAGCGGCTGCACCAGGCGCAGCGCCACGTCCTGCCGCTCGGTCGCAGTGGTCGCGGTCAGCCTGTTGCTGCCATAGCCGAGTTGCGCCACCAGCACCAGCACGGCCAGGAAGAAGGGCAGCATGCGCTGCGTGAGGCTGCGGCCGTCTGCCGGCCAGATCAGCGCCGGGGTCATCGCCAGCAGCAATGCGATGAACGTCAGCCCGTAGATGCCGAAAAGGGCCACGGCCTGCATCATCTCGTCATTGGGGGTGAGCGCATATCCCACAAGGTCGAAAGGAAAGCCGGTCAGCACATGGCCGCGGGCCCATTCGGCGGCCGTGACGGCGATGACGAGCGTGACGATGCGCCAGGCGCCATGGCTCCACAGCAGGTGGGCGAGGGCGCTTCCGAGACCCCAGAAAACCGCGATCATGCCGGCGAGCGCCAGAATGGCGAAGGGCATGACTGCCAGCATCACACCGCCATCGACGAAGAACGCGGCGCCGAGCCAGTGGAACGCGACGGTGAAATAGCCCCAGCCGAACGCGAAGCCGATGGTGAAGGCTGGTCCAAAGAGCCGTCGCCAGCCGCGGCCCCGCTCGGCCCCATCGAGTGCCCAGACCCACAGCGGAAAACTGACGAACAGCGCCGGAAACAGGAACAGCGGCGGTACCGACAACCCGGCAACCGCACCGGCCACCAGCATCAGCAGGAACCGCCGCCAGCCATGGCTCAGCATGGCTGTCTCGGCCAGCCATGTCATCGGCGGGTTCCTCGCGAATCGGGTCACATCGGGGCAAGGTCACCCCGGCACTGGCGGGCGTCAAGGCGTGGTCATGCCGGTGGACTTGCGCCCGCAGCAAGGATACGAGCGAAACATGAGCCCCGTGTCCATCACCCTTGCCATCGACACTGCAGCGCCGCGCCTGCAACTGGGCCTGGTGCAGGCGGACGGCCGGGCGGACTGGGTGGTCGAGGACATTGCCACCGGCCATGCCGAGCGGTTGTTCGGGTGTCTCGAAACGCTGCTGGCGCGCAACGGCCTGACCTATGCCGACCTGGGGCGGGTGGCCTCCACCACCGGACCGGGTTCGTTCACCGGGCTGCGGATCGGCCTGTCGGCTGCGCGCGGGCTGGGGCTGGCGCGCGGCATCCCGGTGCTCGGAGTGCCGAGCCTGCTGGCCTTATCGCTGACGGTCGAGGGACCCTGCACGGTGCTGCTCGATGCGCGCCGCAGCGAAGCCTATCTGCAAGCCTTCGCAGGCCCCGGCGTTCCTACGGGGCCGGCCCGATTGTTGCCGCTGGAGGAAGCGGAGGCGACGGTGCCCGCCGACGGCGTGGTGCTTCGCTCGCCCTTTGTCGACATCGTCGCAGTGGCCCGCTTTGCCGCCGCTGCCGAGCCATCCGCTTTCCCACCGGAAGCGGCCTATGTTCGCGATGCCGACGCCAAGCCGCAGTCGGCGGCCCGGTTGTTGCGGCAGACGCCATGATGAAGCTGTGGATGGCCCCCGCCGGCCTGCATGTGGAGCCCGCCGAAGCCGCGGACGCTCCTGAACTGGCGCGCATCCATGCCACCGGGTTCTACCGCGGCTGGCCGGAGTCGGATTTCGACGCCTTCCTCGAGGACCAGGCGGCGCGGATCTACGTGGCCTGTGACGCCCGGCGCCGCATCGCAGGGTTCATCCTGGTCCGGGTCGCCGGCGACGAGGCCGAACTGCTGACCATCGCGGTGGACCCGCGCTGGCGCGGCAAAGGCGTGGGATTGGCATTGCTGCGCGCCGCGCTCGAGGACCTGCGCTATACGGCCGCGCAACGGATGTTCCTGGAAGTGGACGAGCAGAACACGCCGGCGCGGAAGCTCTATGCCCGCGAGGGATTTACCGCCGTCGGCAGCCGCAAGGGCTACTATCCCCGACCCGATGGCACGGCGGCCACCGCGCTTGTCTTGTCCCGCGATCTTGGGTAACCCCAAGGCCTAGCCGGACCGCAGCGGAGCTGGGACGTGACAGAGCCGACCCTCGAGGAATCCTGCATTGCCCGGGGCATGCGGATGACCGATCAGCGCCGCGTCATCGCGCGCATCATCGAAGCAGCCACCGACCATCCGGACGTCGAGGAGCTCTACCGCCGGGCCTCCGAAGTCGACCCCCGTATCTCGCTGTCGACCGTCTACCGGACGGTGAACCTGTTCGAGGAAGCCGGACTTGTCACCAAGCACGACTTCAAGGACGGGCGCGCCCGCTTCGAGCCCATTCCCGAGGAGCACCACGATCACCTGATCGACATCCGCTCTGGCAGGGTGATCGAGTTCCGCAACGAGGAAATCGAGGCGATCCAGGAGTTGATCGCCAAGCGCCTGGGATACCGGCTGATCGACCATCGGCTGGAGCTTTACGCGGTGCCGCTCGACAGCAAGGAGCCCGAGCGGTGACCATCTTCCGCGCCCTGTTCTTCATTGTCGTGTTCGTGCCGTTCCTGATCGTTGCCATCCCGCTCCAGTGGCTGATCGTGAAGCTGAAGCTGCCGTTCTGGCAGGCAATCCCGCGCACCTTTCACAAGATCGGCTGCCTGTTCCTGGGCCTGCGGGTAACGGTGATCGGCCGCCCGGCCACCGGCCGCCCGACACTGCTGGTGTCGAACCACGTGTCTTGGACCGACATCGTCGCCGTCGGCGCGGTGGCGGACGTCACCTTCGTGGCCAAGCGCGAGGTCGGCGACTGGCCGTTTGTGGGCCTCGTGGCACGGCTGCAGCGGACCATCTTCGTCGATCGCACCCGCCGGCACGACGCCGGACGCACCAGCCGCGAGATGGGAGCCCACATGGCGGCCGGCAACGCCGTGCTGCTGTTTGCCGAGGGCCAGTCCGACATCGGCACCCACGTGCTGCCGTTTCGCAGCGCCCTGATCGGCGCGGCGCAGCATGCCATGATCGAAGCGGGCGCCGAGGACGTGCTGATCCAGCCGCTGACCATCGCCTATACTCGTCTGCAGGGGCTGCCGGTCAGCCGTAACGAGCGGTCGTTGATCGCCTGGATCAAGTCCAAATCGGTGCGGCAGAACATCCGCGATATCCTGTCCGGACCGGTCAAGGATGTCACCGTGGCCTTTGGCGTGCCGCGGCCGCTGGCGGAAAACGACAACCGCAAGCTGGTCAGCAAGGCGGCCGAGCAGGATGTCCGCGCCATGCTGGTGGCGCTGAACCGCGGCCAGACGCTGCCCGGATCGGTACAAGTTTAGCGGGTAAGCCTAACAAGGCTCGGCGCTTGGCCGCTAACCTTTCGTTAGCTATCGCAGGATCAGTGCCAGTGGAGAGCGGCCATGATCCTGCAACTTGTGGCCATCTGGGCCATCGTCATCGCCAGCCTCGCCTGGTTCGTTCGCGACGAATTGCGCCTGCGCCGACTTGCCCGGCTGAACCGGGCGGCCCGCTTCTATGCCGCGGCGCCGCAGTACCGGCACGTGCAGGTCGAGAGTGACCCGGTGGAGGATGCGGCGCGGAGCCGCTTCATCCGCGAACTCAGCCGGCAAGGCTCGCCCGCAGCCGGTTGATGATGTCGGAGGCCTTGAGCATCAGGGCCATGTCGATATCGGCATCGGAACTGTTGTCGGCGATGTCGGCCCAGACCGGGATGGTCAAGTCGTGGATCTGCTCGCGCCCGTTCTGACCTTCCTGCAGCACCGCCCGCACCCGTCCCACGATCCGTCCGGGCAGGCGGGGGTGAGCCGATTTCTCGGCGACGGCGATCTCGATCAGTTCCATGGTCATGCGCGGGCGTTAACACGCTGCGGTGCGGTCGGGTTCGACCCGCCGGGCTATTCGGCAGCAGTGTTGCCGATTGGACTCACACCCTGACGGCGTGCTCCACCCGACCCGCTTCTCCGAACACGCGGATATAGCGTTCGATCTCGGCGGCATCGCCCGTGGCTTTGGCCGGATTGTCCGAGAGCTTCACCGCCGGCCGGCCATTGGCCTCGCTGACCTTGGCAACGATCGAGATGGGATCGAGCCCGGGATTGGGTTCCGGCGCGCAGCCTTCAAAATCGTTGGTGAGGTTGGTGCCCCAGCCGAAGGTCATGCGGACCTTGCCGTCGAAGTGGAGGTAGGCCTCCTCGATCATGTCGACGTCGAGCCCGTCCGAAAAGATCAGCAGCTTGTCGCGGGGGTCGCGGCCTTTGGCCTTCCACCAGGCGATGATCTTCTCGCCACCCTCGATGGCCGGAGCGCTGTCGGGCCGGAACCCGGTCCAGTCCGCGACCCAGTCCGGCGCGTCGCGCAGGAAGGCATCGGTGCCGAAAGCGTCGGGCAGCACGATCTTGAGATTGCCGCCATAATAGCTCTCCCAGTCCTGCAGCACCTGGTAGGGCGCGGCCTTGAGAGCGTCGTCGGTCTTGGCCAGCGCCGCCAGCACCATCGGCAGTTCATGGGCGTTGGTTCCGAGCGCTTCGAGGTCGTTGTCCATGGCCAGCTTGACATTGCTGGTGCCGGTGAAGGCTTCGCCGATACCCTCCTTGAGCGCTTCTACGCACCAGCGCTGCCACAGGAACGAGTGGCGCCGGCGGGTGCCGAAGTCGGAAATCTTGAGGTCCGGGAGCTTCGCCAGACGCTCGACCTTCTCCCACATCTTGGCCTTGGCCCGGGCATAGAGCACGTCCAGGGTGAACGGCCCGTACTGCTTCATCGCGGCACGCGAACGCAGCTCGTTGATGATGGCGAGCGCCGGGATTTCCCACATGGTGGTTTCCTGCCAGAGCCCGGGGAACTCGAGCACGAACTGGCCGTCCTTCTGCTCCAGGCGGTATTCCGGCAACTGGAAGTCCTCAAGCCACTTGAGAAAGGCCGGCTCGAAGATCTGCTTGGAGCCATAGAAGCTGTTACCGGCCAGCCAGATCATCTCCTTCTTGGAGAAGCGCAGGGTGCGGCAATGGTCGAGCTGCGCCCGCAACTCGTCGATGTCGATCTCCTCGGCCAGCCGCACCGATCTGGTCCGGTTGATCAGCGAGAACGTTGCCTCGACCCGGGGGTAAAGGCCCCAGATCATCTGCAGCATCAACAGCTTGTAGAAGTCGGTGTCGAGCAGGCTCCGCACGATCGGATCGAGCTTGAAGGTGTGGTTGTAAACTCGCCGGGCGATGTCGGTGTAAATAGCCATGGCAACCCTTTCGCGGGCGCGGTTGTAGCGCGGGGGAAGCGCAGTTGGAAAGACGCCGATAGGGGTGAGGCGTTCGGTTCACTCGGCGAATTGGAAGGCCGCGAACCTGTCGAGCGCGGTGTCCAGCGCCTCGCGTTCGGCTGCGCCCGGTTCGGCGAACCAGGTCAGCTTCTGCGTCAGGAGCCGCCGCTCGCCCCGGTCGGCCTTGAGGTCAATCGCCGCCACGATGCGGTTGCCCATCAGGATGGGCAGGGCGAAATAGCCCAGCCTGCGCTTGTCGGCGGGGACATAGGCCTCGAACAGGTGATCATAGCCGAAGAACAGCTTGAGCCGCTTGCGCTGGATGATCAGGGGATCGAACGGGGAGAGCACGTGGACGAACTCGGCCCCGGGTTCGGGGATGGTCTCCATCATTTCCGGCGCGGCCCAGAGTTTTACTCGCTCGGCTCCTTCAATAGCCACCTCCAGGAGTTGCTTGCGCCGGAGCCGGGATTCGATCAGCGCCAGCACCGCCGGCTTGGCGGAAGGCTCGAGGTGGCAGATGGAGTCGAGGCTGACGAGCCCCTGGCTGCGCAGGGCGCGATCGAGCTTGTAGGCGGTGACCTGTCGCTCCGTCGCCGGCCGTGGCATCCGCTCCCAGCCGAAGTGCCGGGCCGTCAGATCATAGGTCTTGACCATGCCCTGGCGGGCGGAGATTGCCACCAGGCCCTGGTAGAACATCAGCTGGAGCACCCGCTTGGAGGGCTTGCGGCTGGCCCAGGGGTGGTGCTTCTCGACCAGCTCTTCGTCGGCAATGTCGCGAATGGACAGCGGCCCCTCGCGCTTCAGCCGGCGCGTCATGGCGGTGATCTCGGCCGGAGTGACCTTGCCGAACCAGGTATCGGTGAGGTCGCGAAAGCGCTTCATCGCCGG
Organism: Pseudomonadota bacterium; assembly: GCA_023431205.1. Taxonomy (GTDB): domain Bacteria; phylum Pseudomonadota; class Alphaproteobacteria; order Rhizobiales; family Devosiaceae; genus Devosia. The sequence goes on from JAEYXQ010000168.1 coordinate 34,948, forward strand.
GATGAAGTAGGGAAAGTCGGCAACAGGCACGTAGCTCAACGCGTGGGTCCAGTATTCGAACACCGTCTTGTCGGTGTCCTGCAACTGCGTGAGGTCGCCGCGCCGGTATCCGGGAATGCGTGAGAACAGAATGTGGTGGTGGCACCGCTCGATGACGTTGATGGTGTCGATCTGCACATAGCCCAGCTGCTTGATGGCCGCGAGAACGGCCTCCGGACCGGAGCCGAAGGGCTCGGGCTCGTCCAGTCGTTGAGCCCGCAGCCAGATGGCGCGCGCCTGTTCCGAGGACAGAATCACGGGCTTGCGGGCCATTCCGAATCCTCTCTTCCGAATGAGTGGCGCATCACCTGAGAAGACCCTCCCTGAACCAGCCGGCGCCGATGTGCTCGCGTTCGCCGTGACGCGTGAGGCGGGTCCGCAACGCCTCGAGCGTCGCGTCCGTCCACTCCGGCGGATCGGTCACCGCGACCCAGCCATCGAAATAGTCCTGCGGAGCATAGACATGGCCAAAGCCGATAGGCGAGGTCTGCGCCAGTGCCATGTCGAGGGCAATCTGCAGGAAAGTGACCACCGGGTACCAGTTGAGCAGCGGCGACACCGAGGGCGCTCGCTCGCCACTCAGCCAGGCCGGTTCGCGGTAGAGCAGTCCCGGATCAAAGAACACGATAGGGTCGGTAGGGTACTGCAGATAAACGATCCTGAGCGGTCCCCACCCGCCGGGACTGAGGTCCTCCCCCGAATTGGCGAAGCGCACCGCCGTGCTGTCGCCCACCTGGGGCAACCAGAACGGCGAACCTGGGTCACGGTTGGCCGTGGCGGTCCGCCAGGCAGCAGTGGCAAACGGCGTGCCGACCCAAAGCGCACCGTCGAACGGATCGCCCAGCACATCGTAGAGCGAAGCCGAGGCCGCCGAACTATAGGCGCCAAGGCTCAGCCCATGCAGGTAGAGCCTGGGCCGGGTTTCCTTCGGCATGTCGGTCCAGCGCTCGTAGACGGCGGCAAACAGGGCGCGCGCCGTCTCCACCCCCACGTCCGGCTCGGACACCAGCGACAGCCAGCTGGTGAGGTAGGAATACTGCACCGCGACGCTGGCGACGTCGCCGCCATGCAGCATCTCGAGCGTGTCGATGGCCGCCGGCTCGACCCAGCCGGTTCCGACCGGCATGATCAGCACCAGCACGGAGCGATCGAAAGCCCCGACCCGCTCCATCTCCGCCAAGGCAAGCCGCGCCCGACCGTCCGCGGTTTCGGCCGCACGCAGTCCGACATAGATGCGCAGCGGGTTGATGGCCTCGCGACCGGTGATGCCGGTGATCTCTTCGGCGGTGGGGCCTGACTCCACGTAGATGCGGGCATCGAGCCCGATCGTGTCCCAGGGGATCAGCGATTCGGCGCTGCCGGAGCGCCACGCCTCCACCGGTGGCGGTTCGGCGCTGCCGGCCAACCGGTCGAACTGCCCGTAAAAGCGGTCGGCGACATAAAGGGCGCCGCGGGCAACCACGCCATTGCCAACGGTGGCGGTGGCCATGCCCACGGTGATCAGCGCCAGCACGAACGCGACCCGCCGCGGAATGGCCTGCTCCATCCACGCCCAGACGAGCCGCACCCCATGCACGATCATGGTGCCGATGCCGATCAGCACCACTGCAGGTACGACAGCGATCGCTGCAACCAGCCACGGCTGGCGCGCCTCCACCGGAGCGATCCCCATGGCGGCGCGGATGGAATTCTGCCAGCCGGTGGAGAACCAGAGAAAGGTGACAGCCAGGACCAGGCAGCCTCCGGCCGCCAGGCGACCGACCCAGCGGGCGACGCGGCGATTGGGCCAGCGAAGTTCGAGGAAGTTCCACAGCCATTCCAGCGAAACGCCGATGGCATAGCCGGCCGCGAAGGCGAAGCCGCAGAGAATGCCCTGGACGGTGAAATGCCGCGGGATCAGCGAAGGCGTCAGCGACAGGGCAAAGAACAGGAGCCCGAAGAGCCAGCCGCCGGTAGACACCCGATCGAGCTGTCGTCCAGCCCAGCGGCGCGCGCTGACGACCCCCTCCACCCAGCGGGTCATACCCCGAACACCGAGCGGGCGAGATGAACCACGCCCCAGATCGCGGCAACAGCGATGCCAAGGCCGATCAGGGCAATCACTGCGCCGAGCAGCACTCCAGCCCCGTCCCTGTTGACCCGGGAGACGGTGATCACGGCTATGCCGACATTGGGAACGGCATTGATCAACGGAATGGGCACCACCATGGGCAGGCAAACGAGGAGGATGAACAGGCCTGTCACGCGCTCTGCCGCCTCACCGGCGAGCCATTCCAGCCTGGGTTTTGAGATTCGGCCGAACAGGCGCGCCAGCATCAGCATGCGGTCCACGACCCGCACCACCAATCTGTGCGACAGCCGGCGCTGCCCGATCCTGCCGTCGAGGCGCAATGGCCAGCCCAGCAGCATGGCAAGCGTAACTCCCATCATGGCGATCGCCACCGTGCCGCCATAGCCGGGGGGGCCCGGAATCATGTTGAGCACCGACAGCACCAGGATCGCCATGGTGTGGGATGTCGGCCCAAGCAGGCCGATCAGCGTACCGGCGGTGAGGCCGCCCTCCGCCTCCCTGATGCTGGTGGCAATCGCCTCGACGCGGGCTTCGATGGGAGTCACGGATTCGCCGGGCTTGGTCTTGGGGGACGTGGCATCACTATAGGCGCGCTGCCACGGCACACAACCGTCGGCATCGCGGAAGTTCCCTCCAGCGCCGCCGATGAGAGTGCCCGGAACCAGAGGAGCAGGGCGTAGTTGGTTTGCCGAACCGACAAGGACAACACATGCCGATCCTATCCGTCTTCCGCCTTGCTTCGGTGCTGATCTCGCTGCTGATCCTTGCCGTGGCGGCCTCCTTCCTCTGGCAATGGTGGCAGGGTGACTGGATCCGCGAGGCGGATGGCGATCTCGTGCGGGTGCGGCCCGACTGGGCCCTGTGGCTGGGCCTGCTGCTGCTGGCGACCTCGCTGGGCGGCAAGTTCCTGGTGCTGCCGCTGGTGGCGCGCGGGGACAAGGGGGAGCGGAGCCGTCCCGACCGACACGATGGGACGGTGATCGCCAGCCCCACCGGCAATCAGCTCTACGTTGAGCAGTCAGGCCCCAAGGGCGCGCCGACACTGGTGTTGACGCATGGCTGGGCCATGGACAGCACCATCTGGAACCTGCTGCGCCGGCGGCTGGAGCAGCGCTTCCGCGTGGTGGTGTGGGACCTTCCCGGCATGGGGGCCTCCAAGGCCGGCAGCGGCGACGGCATTGCGCTCAGCGCCTTCGCCACCGACCTGACCACGGTCATTGCTGCATCCGGCGCGGAGCGCGTGTTTCTGGTCGGGCACAGCATCGGCGGCATGACCATCCAGACGCTGGCGCGCGACCAGCCGACATTGTTCTCGGAGCGGGTGGCCGGGGCGGTGCTGGTCAACACCACCTATACCGATCCGCTCAAGACCATGATCGCCAGCAAGCTGTTGCAGGCACTGCGCTGGCCGGTGCTGGAGCCGGTGATGCGCCTCACCATCCTCCTGCAGCCGCTTGCATGGCTCGGCATGTGGCAGAGCTATCTCAGCGGCTGGGCGCATGTGGGAAACCGCCTCGGCTTCGGGCGGTATGTGACGCGCAGCCAACTCGAGCACACCACCCTGCTGTCGACCCGTAACCCGCCGGGAGACATTCAGCGCGGCAACCTGGCAATGCTGCGCTGGGACGCAACCGGGGCGATGGAAACGGTCTCGGTACCGACATTGGTGATCGCGGGCCAAGTCGACATCGTCACCAAGCCGGAGGCCGGCGCGACCATCGCCGCCTCAACGCCCGGGGCCAGCCTGACGGTGGTCGACGGCGTGAACCACATGGGGTTCCTGGAGCGCTGGGAAGACCACGTCGCCCTGATCACCGGCTTCATCGAAGAAAATCAGGGGCGCACGACCAACTTGGCCGGTTACGGCAGCCAACTGTCGTGACAGAGTCGCGGAGACTTCGGGGGAATTGGTGGAGCCAAGCGGGATCGAACCGCTGACCTCTTGCATGCCATGCAAGCGCTCTCCCAGCTGAGCTATGGCCCCATTCCGTGGGTCCGTCGGGGCCGCAGCCCGTCCGAAGCGAGGCGGAACCTATTGGATGATCCGCCCCGGTGCAAGTGCCTAAATGACACTTTTTGATGCGGCCGGCGGACGCACCCCGCCGGCCTAAAATACAAATAGAATCAGCGGTCTTCGTCGCCGCCGACGTCGAAGCCGAGCTCATCGTCCTCGTCGTCTTCCTCTTCGAGGAACACGTCCTCATCGTCGTCGCCGAGTTCCTCGTCGACTTCCACATCGACGTCACCGGTCTCGGGAATGTCGTCCCCTGCCTCTTCGGCATCGGCGTCTTCCAGGGAGACGATCTCGGGCGCGGCCGCATCCTCCTCCTCGACCTCTTCGACCTCCTCCTCGTCGTCGACGCGGCGGGCGGTGGCGGGCGCCGGCTTGCCGGCGAGCACCGTCTCGAAATAGGAGCGCGGATAGCTCTTGCCCGTATAGGGCGAGACGATCGGGTCCATGTTGAGGTCGTAGAACTTCTTGCCCGTATCGGGATCGGTCCGTTTGGTGCCGCGTTCGGAACTGGCCA
>JAEYXQ010000062.1 GCA_023431205.1 Pseudomonadota bacterium
GGTGTTCCCATGGTATCGGCACGATTGACGTGCCGGCGGTTGCGTTCGCTACCGGCAATATCACGCCGTTCCATGACCAGAGGAACAGCAACATCCACGACATGGCCGGGCGCCATCCCCAGGAGAAAACGCTGCCACGCTGATCCTCGCGGTCCAGCATGCGGTCGCGCTGCGAGGTCGCCACCGTGAGGTAGGCAACCCACTCGGCGCTTCGTTCGCGCTCAATCGCCTGTACCTTGTTCGCGGCTTTGGGATCCGCTTCGATCGCAGCTTTCACTGCTTCCGGTGTGGGCTGGGCACCGAATGCCTAGGCTAGCGCCTCGATCACTTGTGCGGAAGCCTCTCCGGCGATCCCACCGACATTGGTGCGCAGGATCGAGCCGAGAATGGGCGCGCCGAGGCTGACAAGAACAGGAGCAAGGGAACTAAGCATTTGCGGCCTCCCGACGATTCATTCGGGCGCCAGCTTCTGTCTGACATGGCGAACATCATGGGCAGGAAGGAAGACGAACCCTTCATGCCCGTAGGCAAGGACGACGTGGCTGAGATTCTGCGTCGGCGTCTGCTGGACCCAGAGACGACCAAGGATCCAAACGCCTTTAAGCCAAACGTACAGGCTGTGGTGAAGGCCATCTCGACGCTCGACTCGGAGTTCGCGAAGACACCAAAGCAGCGTGACGAGCGCGAGAAACAGTATCTGGCGAGTTTCCCGTTCGACCCTGCCATGATGGAGGTGTTCTACACCCGTTGGACCAGTGGGCTGCCGCTATTCCAGCGCACCCGCGGCGTGCTCCGTACCTTCGCAGTGGCGCTTCGAGATGCCGAACCTTGGGACCAGTCGCCACTGGCTGGGGCATCGATTCTCTTGGCTAAAGACAACGAAACGAAGCTTTCCTCTGCTCTCAGCGATCTCGCAGGCGTCGCCCGTCTTGAGGGAGTCGATGGTAAGCCCATGGACTGGGTTGCCATCCTTCAGGGGGAACTGGGCTTTGCGCGGGAGGCGCAGGAACAGTTGCCCGCGCTGAGCAACCGGGAGGTTGAGCAGGCGGTGATAGGGACTTTCCTGCATTCGCAGCCACAGGGAACGAATCACGCGCGCATCACTGATCTTTATGCTTTCGCCGGGGCTGCGAAGCCTGATCGCATTGCGCTAGAGAAAGGCCTGCAGGCGTGGGGGGAACGCTCCTGGTTCTTAGATGAGGTGCATCTCGAAAGCGCTGAGAAGCGCGCCGATGGTAGCCGCGGCCTGCCGAAGACCTGGCGGCTCGGCTTCCAGCCGAACCTCAAGCAGATGCACGATGAGGCGAAGGTCAACCGAGTCCCCAAGACTGCGGTGGACGAACTGCTCCTTGAGGAGATCAAATCCGCGAAGTGGCTCGACTCTGGTGCTACGACACTTGGCGCCAAGGTGCACAAGCTTCCGACCGGTCCTGATCAGGTGCCGAGCGACGGCGAGTTTCGCTACGTAGTCCTCGGTCCCAATGGTCAATCCGAGTCGGGGAAGCCATCCACTCTGGCGGTCCGCTTTTGTGATGAGGTGACGGGGCCGCAAAATCCGCGTGCAGCAAAAAACGCAATCGTCATTGCGGCGCCAGATCGAAACGGTTTGGCCATAGCCTACGAGAAGGTAAAGGACCATCTCGCGTGGCTGGAAGTGAAGAGTCTGCTGTCGGGACAGACCATAGACCCGGTGCGCTCCTCGAAGCTCGACAGCGAAATCACCGGTTCCAGGAAGGATATCGGCAGCGCTGTTCGGCAAGCCTACTGCATCGTCGTCACCCGGGGTGTCGACGACGTCGTGCACGCGTTTAAGGTCACTGTGGATACGACGAAGCCCCTGTTTCAGACTATCAAAGAAGACCAGAAATCACGCATAACCGACCTCCCACTAACGCCCAATGCCATTTTGCCAGGCTCGACCAGCGGCTTCGATTTGTGGCGGCAGGATGAAGACAGGAGGCGCGTGAAGACCATAGTCGGTGCATTCTCCGAGCGGCCAAAACTGCCGAAAATGCTTCGCCGCAAGGACCTGCTCGACACAGTGGCGAATGGATGCATCCAGGGCCTCTATGTGCTGTCTTTGGCGCGACCTGACGGCACGGCTCGTACATGGTGGCGCATGCCGATTGATGAGCAAGCGCTTACCGACGATGCGCTAGAAGCAGTCCAGAACAGTGCTGCTGTACTAGACTCGCTTGACCCTTCCTTGATCGTGCCCGGTAGGCTCGAAGGTCTAGACTGGCAGAACGGTGTGAAGGTTGCCGACCTTGTAACCTACTTCGACGGCCATAGCCTCACGATTGATCATCCTGACGAGGGGTGGACCGAGGTGAAGCCAATCCCGCGTTGTCCAGAGGCGAAGGTGCTCGACGCTGTAGTGGCTGCGGTAAAGACAGGCCATGTTTGGCTGACCAGCGGACCCGCTTCTATTTGGGGGGAGACGCCGCCGGCCGGAGTTGTTTCGAAGACCGCGGTCTTGCGAGCGCCTCCCGACCCGATCAGCGTTTCGTCGCTCACACCCGAAGCTCTGCCAGATGCGTGGAGCGACGGTAAGGCGTCGGTTCACTCGATAGAGCAAGCAATTGCCGCTCAACGCGGCGTCGTGTCATTGCCCTGGAAGCTGGTAGAGGCTGCAATCTCCGGAGCCGTAAATTCTGGCTTCATCCGCATCGTTCCTGGTGGCACGGCGTGGCCTTGTCAGCCGCACGAAGCGGCGGCGGTTGAGATTCGTACACCAGAGATATCAACGACCAAGAGCGATACGAAATCGGACGGGTTTTCGGACAACAAAGTACCATGGCCGAAGCCAAATACGGCTTTCCGGCAGGCTGTCCTCGACAGCAGTCAACTGACCGAGTTGGTGGAGGGTATGGGTGACGTCCTGGCCGCAGCGGGAACACTCACGCTCCGGTTTCGAGTGGCCGTGGAGTTCGCCGAAGGCGAAGTCGCCTCTCCGGAAATCGCCACGAAGTTGGCAGTCGCCCTCGACAAGCTCGGTCTCGAGGAGGGCTGATCCAGTTTAGCAGCGGGCTGGCGATGATGAACGGCGTGTTCAATGGTAGGGCGCAAGCGGCGTGACCGCGGGGCAGAGAGAGCAGCCGGACCTTCTCTCCGATCTCTCGGACGTCGATTTCGTCCGCTACCTTCTCGCCGACCTGCATGACGATCTGCCGGATAAGGTCGGTCGTTTTCGCATGCTCGCTGATCTCGGCACTGAGATGGGGCGCTCCGGCACGATGATATTCGGCGGCCACACGGCCTATCATGCGTGGGTTGAAGCTCGCTCGTCATTCGTCCACGGCAACTACATCGCCACGATCCTTCTGTGCCAGGGACTCGTTGAACACTTGCTGGCGGCTTACCTCCATGCCGGCCTCCTGATCGATGATATCCCGGATCGCATTAAGTTCTCAGAGACGCTCCGTCGCTGCCGTGATCGCGACGTGATAACCGACGAGGACGCTATCGATCTTTGCCGCATGATGGAGTTGCGGAACCCCCTGTCCCACTTCCGTCACGTTCACGATAGCCAGAGCATGGATCGCAGGACTCTAGATGACCGCGTCTCAGCGGAGGAACTCCTGCGCCGCGACGCGATCTTTGCGATCAGCCTTGCCGTCACTATGCTTGCAAAGCCGACATTCCGGGTCGGATGATATGACGGGGCACGAATTCCAAAGCAGCCGCAGTTCGCTCTCCGTTCCGTTTGCTTGCCGGATGTCTCGCGAACCATGCGGACAGCAAGCGAACTAAAAGCACCAGAAAAACAAAGATTTGCAGCTCTTCACCAAAGCCGCCTAGTCATCAGGTTTAGAGAATATAGGCCCTGAGAGACCGCTTCCGAGTCTCCTGGCGCCGGGGCCCGTGCTCAGCCCCTCCCGCATAACCCACGAAAACAACGGAAAAATCCAGCCGCAGCCGGAAGAGGAGAACGCTTTCGCGAGGGCAAGTGGCGGAGAGAGAGGGATTCGAACCCTCGAGACGGTTCCCCGCCTACACACTTTCCAGGCGTGCGCCTTCGACCACTCGGCCATCTCTCCGCATCGGCTGTTTCCCGGCTGGAAGAGTTCCGGGAAAGCCGGCCTCAGGGCCGGCGCGAGCGAGCGGCAATATACTTATCGTCGCCCCGGGCGCAAGGGATCACGAGGCGGCGATGACGATTGTTTCAGCGTTAGCCACAACCCATCTCTTGTGAGCCGAACCTCGGGCGTGGCAGAAGGTCTCTGTCCACCGGCGGAACGGGCGGCTTCAGCCCGGCTTATCCTCCTGAAGGATAGGGAAGGGTCATGCGGCTGATCTTGCGTATCACGGGTACCTGGCTGATCGCGCTGGCACTGGTGCTGGCGGTGGTGGACGGCACGCGCTCGCTGGCTGCCAATGCGGTGGAGTTCACGAGCCTTGCCGAGCTGTGGACACAGCTCAATCCGCCCAGCCTCGAAGCGGTGCGGGGGTTCTTTGCCAGCCGCTTCTTTGCCGACCTGCTCGATGCAACGCTTGATCAAGCGCTTGATTTACCAGCGTTTGCGGTGGTGGCGATCCCCGGGATCGTCATTGCGCTGCTGGGCCGCCGGCCCCGTCGCGAACGCTATATCCGCGCCGGTCAATTCTGACCGCACCGAGGCGGCTTGAAAAAGGAGTTCACCGATGTTCCTCAGATCCAAGCCCATGACCATCCCCAGCGCTGCCGAGGCGCTGCCGGGCCGCGATGCCGAAGTCGCTGTGGCTGAACAGCATTTTGTCAACGGAGAGGCGCTCAAGGGCCCCTACCCCGAGGGCGCCGAGACCATCTATCTCGGGCTTGGCTGCTTCTGGGGCGCCGAGCGGCTGTTCTGGCAATTGCCCGGCGTGATCGTCACCGCCGTGGGATACCAGGGCGGCAGCACGCCGAATGCGACTTATGAGGAGGTCTGCAGCGGCCGGACCGGGCATACCGAGATCGTCAAGGTGGTCTACGACCCCAAGGTGATCAGCCTCGAGACCATTCTCAAGACGTTCTGGGAAGAACACGACCCGACGCAAGGTATGCGGCAGGGCAATGATGTCGGCACACAGTATCGCTCGGCGATCTACACGACGACGCCCGAACAAGCCGAAATCGTGCGCAAGAGCCGGGACATGTACCAGTCTGCTCTCGACAGGGCTGCACGCGGCCGGATCACCACCGAGATTGCCGAGGCGGGTCCGTTCTATTACGCCGAGACCTACCACCAGCAGTATCTCGCCAAGAACCCGAACGGCTATTGCGGGCTGGCGGGTACCGGCGTGTCATGCCCGATCGGGCTCGGCGTCACCGCTGCCGCGGAGTAGATGAACGAAGCTGAACGGAAATTGGGCGGCAGATGAACGAGTATCCGCCGCTCATGCACCGCACCGAGTTCGAAGCTTTCGTCACTTCGCTGCCGGCTGCACGGATCGTGCGGCAGTGGCGCGATGATTCCGTCGGCTATGTCGGGGAGCGCGTCTTTGCGCTCCTGGATCGCGACCCGGGCGAGATCTGGCTCAAAGTGTCGGATCTTGCCTATCCGATCCTGATCGAGCAGCCCGGCATTCGCCCGGCACCCTACTTCGCCCGCGCCAAATGGGTGGCGATCTCGGCGGCAAGCGGGCTCGGCGATGCCGAGTTGCGGGCCTATGTTGGCGAGGCGCACCGGCTGGTGGCGGCGCGGCTGACGCGAAAGACCCGCGCCGCGCTCGGGCTCGAGGCGCTTACTCCGGCAGCACCGCAAAGACCCTGAGGGCGCTCTCGGGCAGCGTCACCTCCTCGAGCCAGGGCGGCAGCCTATCCTGCTGCATCAGTTCGATGAAGCTGTCGGACGCGCGTCCGGCCAGCCCCCGCATCTCCGGCATTGATGGGCAAAGGACGACGAGGCCGATGCCGCGGGCGTCGACGATGCTGCGCGCCACCGCTATAGGCTCATTGAAGAAGCGGAAGGCGTCGAGCACGCCGGCCTGGTTGCGGTGGTAGGGCGCGGCGACCACCGCGTGCGGAGTTTCGAGCAGCAGGTGCGAACCGAGATCGACAGGCGTCATGATCCGCTCGGGCGGCAAGGGCGCGAGGTCGGCGAAGGCATCGGCGACGAGACACTGGTCCTTGCTGTCGAGCACGGCGGCAACCACTTCCGACCGTCCCGGAAACAGCGATGTCGCGCCGGTGACGGCGAGCGCCAGCACCACCCCCGAAAACACCAGCCAGGAGCCGATCAGCCCGGCGGCAGCGGCGACGTTGCGGCGGGACAGGTAGTGGTGGCGAGCGGCAACGACCACCCAGGCGGCCGCGGGAATGGCCGGCATGATGGCAAGGCGGGCGCCGCGCGTCTGCACCAGCATGATCGCGGCGGTCAACAACAGGAAGGCAAGCAGCACCAGCCATTCGCCGCGGGCCTGCGGAACGCGCCACAGCCGCACCAGCACCGCCAGCAGGCCGAAGAGGATGGGCACGCCAACCGCGATCGCATAGGCCGGCAGGTCGAACAGCGTTTCGTGCCAGGGCTTGGCCTCGGTGATGGCGGCAATCCAGTTCTGCTGCAGCCATGGATCGAGGGCGCCATAGGGCCCGCCAAGGCATTCGGGATAGAGCACGGCGATGGCCGCTGCGCCGGCGGCGCCCGGCAGCGCGAGCAGCACGAGGCGCTGCCATGATTTCCGCGGCGCCGGCAGCAGCGAGACGGCGGTGAACACCACGGCCACCCACAGCGCCGCGCCGGCATAGGTCGGCGAGATCATGTCGCAGGCGCCTTCGAGCCAGCGCGCCGGCGGGCGGGTGAGGGCCAGCCCGGCGGCGGTGGAGAGGCCAAAGGCAAGCCCGAAGCTGCGCATGGCCGGGCCCCGCGCAGGGTCGATCGCGTAGCCCATGCCGAAGACGAGAATTGCGGCGACGGCAACTGGCAGCGCCTCGGTCGCCACGGTCAGGCTCAGCGCGGCGAACAGGCCGGCAAGCCAGGCAAAGCGCGGTCGGGAGACCGCTTCCACGGCGGCCCAGATGGTGGCAAGCGTCAGCACCACCACCAGGTTGTGGTGATCGACGCGGCCGGGAGCGAACTCGGCAGTGATCGCGGGGCTGAGCACCGGCAGGATCAGCGCCGGCAGCACGGCTTCCGGTCCCGCAAGGCGCAAGGCCAGTCGCCCACTCAGCCAGAGCAGCGCCAGGAGCAGCAGCAACGGCCAGGCGGTGCCGGCGAAGATGGCGGCATTGGTCGCCCCGAGCACTGGCGTCGCCACCAGCGCCAGCAGCGCCAGGGGGACGTCAACCAAGCGCGACCAGTGGATCTCGGCGCCCCAGGGCGTGTTCAGCCGGTGCTGGACGAGGTCGTACCAGCCCTGCCCGGCCAGAAAATCGCGCACCACCACCATGCGCATGGCGTCGTCGGTATCGGCAAAGAAGGGCTCGCCGGCGCGACCGATCCAGGTGCGCAGCACAAAGATCAGCGCTGCGCTGAGGAACACGGCCGCGACGAGGCGGAGATCGATGCGGTTGGTCTGGGTCACGCCCCGGAGAATGCGCAGAAGGGATTAAGGCGAGGTGACGGGTTGGTGCGTGGCAACGCAGTGCAGCGCAGATGGGGATTCCGTGGCCGCGACCTCGTCCTTCGACGGGCTCAGGATGAGGTCAGGCGATGTCGGGGGCCTACAGCGCGCCGTCGGCGTCTTCGTCGAAGCCGTTGTTGACCAGTTCGACGATGGCTTCGAGGGCTTCGCGGGCCTGTTTGCCGCTGGCCTGCACGAGAATGGTGGAGCCGGGGCCGGCCCCCAGCATCATCAGGCCCATGATGGAATTGCCGTTGACGGACTGACCGTCCTTGACCACCTGCACATTGGCATCGAAACACTCGGCCGTGCGCACGAAGCGGGCCGAGGCGCGGGCGTGGAGACCCTTGCGGTTGACGATGGTCAACTGCTGGGCCAGGGCCCGGCTGCTGCCGGCAGCGGTGTCCATCAAGCGATCCTCCGGAAGACGGTGGTACCCTACCGCAACAATTGCGGCAGCATCTAGCCGGCGCCGAGGATCGAATTGGCGACGGTAATGTATTTGCGGCCCGCTTCCTGCGCCAGGTTGACGGCGGCCTTGATGTCGAGCTCGCCGCGGACGCGCCCCAGCTTGACCAGCATGGGCAGGTTGACCCCGGCGATCACCTCGACGTCGCGGTTCTGCATGACCGAGATGGCAAGGTTGGAGGGCGTGCCGCCGAACATGTCGGTGAGGATGATGACCCCGCTGCCCTGGTTGGCCCGGTCGACGGCGTCGAGAATGTCGTTGCGACGCTGTTCGACATTGTCGTCGGGGCCGATGGCGATGGTCTCGACCAGTTCCTGCGGCCCGACCACGTGTTCCATGGCAGACTTGAATTCGTTGGCGAGCGCCCCGTGCGTCACCAGTACCAGACCGATCATGACACGTCCCCATGCCGTGGCCCGATGGCGTTCTGCCATCCACGACATTCCGATTCCTGCCCCCTGCCGACCGCTGGTGCGGACCGGCGCGAACCCGGCCTATCCGGACGAGCAGCCGACAGTCTCGGCTCGACCGCTGCGCTATTCAAGCAAATTGTTGTCACTGCTGGCTCTGTCCACTGCCAAGCGCGCCGACCGCCTCGGCCACCAGCAGCACCTGATGGCTGAGGGCAATGACATTGGAGCGGGGCACCGGTGCCCGCGCCAGGGTGTGGCCCATCAGCTCGGTGGACAGCTCATCCTCCTCGATCAGCCGCACGAAATCGGGCACGAGATCGATGACCAGGTGAAGGGTGACGAGGTTGCGGTGGGGACGGCTGACAATGCCGCGCCCGCGCAGTTCGATGAGGCCGGCGAGCTGCGCGGGGGCCTGCATGGTCAGTTCCCGCCCCGTCTCGACCAGATCGACGCGGTCATCGGCAACCAGGAAAGCGGGCTGGCCGCGCATCTCCCAGCGGTCCAGCAAGGCCAGCGCCAAAACGGATTTGCCGGCTCCCGACGGACCGCGCAGCAGGACGCCGGTTTCGCCCAGCACGAGACCCGTGCCGTGCACATTAAGCGGTTTCGTCATGAGCCCGAACTTACTTGCGGGCGCGCGGCAGGACAACCGTGAACACGGCGCCCGAGCGATCCTTGCGGTTGGTGGCGCGGATGGTGCCCTTGTGGGCGTCGACGATCTGCTTGGAAATGGACAGGCCGAGCCCCGAATGGTCGCCGAAGCTCTCGGTCTCCGGCCGGTCGGTATAGAAGCGCTGGAAGATCTTGCCGTGGTCACCGGTGATGCCCGGGCCTTCGTCGGCCACGGTGATGGTGATGCTGTCGGCATCGGTGGTCAGCGCGACGGTGACGGTGCCGCCCTGGGGCGAGAACGACACGGCGTTGTCGATGAGGTTGGCAAAGACCTGGGCCAGCCGCGATTCGTGGCCGTTGATCACCGCTGCGCCCCGACCGGTGCGGGGCGCCAGTTCGACGTTGACCTCGCGGTTGGCGGCGATGTCGCGCTGGATGGCGACCATGGCCTCGGCAAGTTGCAGCACGTCGACACGCTCGGCGCTCTCGCGCGCCAGTTCGGCATCGAGCCGGCTGGCGCTGGAGATATCGGTGATCAGCCGGTCGAGGCGCTTCACATCGTGCTGAATGATGGCGTTGAGGCGCTCGCGGTCTTCGGCGCGCTTGGCCAGCGGCAGGGTCTCGACGGCGCTTCGGAGCGAGGTCAGCGGGTTCTTGAGTTCGTGGGCAACGTCGGCGGCGAACCGCTCGATGGCCTCGATGCGGTTGTAGAGCCCGTCGGTCATGCGCCTGAGGGCACCGGAAAGGTGACCGATCTCGTCGGGACGGTCGGTATAGTCCGGAATTTCGGCGCGGGCATTGCCGGCGGTCTGCACGCGCTCGGCGGCTGCGGCCAGCCGGCGCATCGGCCCGGCAATGGTACCGGCCATCAGCAGCGACAGCGCGATCTGTACGCCCGCGGCGATCATGGCGATCCTGAGGATGCTCCAGCGCTCCTGGGAGACAACGGAGTCGATGTCTCCGGGGGCGGTGGACAAGAGGATGGCGCCAACCACGTTGCGCAGGCGCTGCACCGGTACCGCAACCGAAACCACCAGCCGGTTCTGCTCGTCGACGCGCACGAAATCGGCCGGCGCGCCGTTGAGCGCCGAGGCCACCTCGGGGTAGCGGGCGCCTTCAGCGACACCGTGCTCCTGGTATTTGGGGAAATTGTCGCCCGGCACCCAGGCCAGCACGGCATTCCACCAGTCCCACAGGAAGAAACTCTCCCGCTTGGGGGCGGTGGACGAGCGGATCACCTCGCCCCGCGCATAGATGTTGTCGCTGTCGAGGATCATCAGCCCCTGCTGATCGTAGATGCGGGCGCGAGTGCGGGTGGGGGTTATGAGGTTGCGCAGCAGCGGGGCCACCCGCTCGGGACTGATGGGGAACTCCAGCGTCGGGTCGTAATAGGAAAGCGGCGACACCGTGCCGTCGCCCTGCAGCTGCAGCAGCCGGTCGGGATTGACGGAGATGGTGTCGCTGTCGGCGGTCGCCGAAGCGGCAATGGCGGCGGCGATGATCTCGCCCTGGACGCGCAGCGACTGCACCCGGGCATCGATCAGGCCGGCGCGCCACTGGTTGAGGTAGAGAATGCCGACCACGAGGACCAGCAGGCCGGCAAGGTTGAGGACGATGATGCGGCGGGTCAGGCTCGAAAAGATGGTGAAATCGAGAAAGCGGCGAATGCCGCCGCCGACCCGCGCAAACGGCGCCACCACGCGGCGCCAGCGGAAGCGCCGGCGCGGGGGCGTGGTCGTTTCCCCGTCCACCGCCGGGGCGGTGTCGGGTCGAACCGGCGCATCGTCATCGAGCACGGCCAAGAGAGGCTCCTACTGCTCCTTGAAGCGATAGCCGACGCCATAGAGCGTCTCGATCATCTCGAAGTCGTCGTCGACGGCCTTGAACTTCTTGCGCAGCCGCTTGATGTGGGAGTCGATGGTGCGATCATCGACATAGACCTGGTCGTCATAGGCCGCATCCATCAAGGCGTTGCGCGACTTGACCACGCCGGGCCGTAGCGCCAGCGCCTGCAGGATCAGGAACTCGGTGACGGTCAAGGTGACGCGCTGGCCCTTCCAGGTGCAGGTGTGACGCTCCTCGTCGAGCACCAGCGCACCGCGCTCGATCAGGGCCTTGCTCGGCTGCGGCTCGGCGCCATTGGTGGGCGAGGACGGATCGCGCGGGGCGGAGCGGCGCAGGATGGCCTTGACCCGTTCCACCAGCAGGCGCTGGCTGAACGGCTTGGTGATGAAGTCGTCGGCGCCCATCTTGAGGCCGAACAGCTCGTCGATCTCCTCGTCCTTGGAGGTGAGGAAGATCACCGGCACGTCGGATTTCTGGCGCAGGCGGCGGAGCAGTTCCATGCCATCCATGCGCGGCATCTTGATGTCGAGGATGGCCAGGTCCGGCCGGTCGGTGGTGAGACCTTCAAGACCCGAGGCACCATCGGTGTAGGTGGAGACCGTATATCCCTCTGCTTCCAGCGTCAGCGACACGGAAGTGAGAATATTGCGGTCATCGTCCACCAGGGCGATCTTGGGCATGGGCTGCCTTTCTTCTTTGTGACGCTTGCAAGGTCCAACGCGCGAAGAGTCAAACGGTTGGCGCGGGCGTGGCGTGCCGTTGCAAGCGACAAATACGCGCTAAATAAGGCGCCTCCAAGCGATATGCGACGCCCTGACGCGGCCGCACCCGGCTGCGACTTCCGTCTTACGACCGATTTCGGGATGGTTGTATGACCAATTACCCCCCAGCCTAGCCATGAGCGGCGGCCGTTTGCTGTCGCGCCAAGGAGAGGCGTTATGGCTGAGTTCGACCATGAAACCCTGAGAACATCGATCGGCGCGCGGGCCGGATCGGTGTCGGGCAACGACATCGCCCCGGCCCTGGTGGCCCAGGCGATCGCCGGCGGCGAGGGGGTGTTCACGGCCGACGGGGCATTGTCGGTGACCACCGGCGCCTTCACCGGGCGCAGCCCCA
>JAEYXQ010000150.1 GCA_023431205.1 Pseudomonadota bacterium
GGGGAGGTCGCTCTTTCCCTGGGCTCGAGGGTGGTCCGCTCAGGTTCGGCGAGGATGGAAACCTTCCATCCCCCTGTCCGAAATGGAGTCGTCGCACCCCGTTCTAAAATCCCGGCGCCCCGAGGCGAGTGACGTCTCGTTATTTATTCATTCCAGAGGCGGCATCGCCTCGGGGCCCCGCTCCTCCCTCAACCGACGGTGGCCCCGGCGGGCGAAGCCGCATGCCTGCCTCTTCCCCCGGCCAAAACCCTCCCCATATATCCTCGTGAACGGAGCGCGCCGCACCAGCGGGCGTTCCAGAAACGACGCTTCCGCCGTGGTGCCGGTGCTTCGGGCCGACCCGCGGGCGAGACAAGGAGAGTTGCATGAATATCGAGAAATACACCGAGCGGACGCGCGGCTTCATCCAGAGCGCGCAGACCATGGCGCTGGGCAAGGGACATCAGCAGTTCGCGCCGGTCCACCTGCTCAAGGTGCTGCTCGATGACGACCAGGGCATGGCCAACGGGCTCATCGAACGCGCCGGGGGTGATCCCAAGGCGGCGCGCGCCGGCGTGGAAGCGGCCCTCAACAAGATCCCGCGGGTGTCCGGCGATGCTGGCCAGCTCTATCTCGGGCGCGAACTGGCGCGCGTGTTCGACACCGCCGAATCCGCCGCCCAGAAGGCCGGTGACTCCTATGTCACGGTGGAACGCCTGCTGCTGGCGCTGACCGTCGAGAAGGACACCGATGCCGGCAAGATCCTGGCGTCCGCCGGCGTGACTCCGCAGGGCCTCAACAAGGCGATCGAGGAAATTCGCAAGGGGCGCACCGCCGACTCCGCCTCGGCCGAGAACGCCTATGATGCGCTCAAGAAATACGCCCGCGACCTCACCGCCGATGTGCGCGAGGGCAAGCTCGACCCGGTGATCGGGCGCGACGAGGAAATCCGCCGCGCCATCCAGGTGCTCAGCCGCCGCACCAAGAACAACCCGGTGCTGATCGGCGAACCCGGCGTCGGCAAGACCGCCATCGCCGAAGGCCTTGCCATCCGCATCGTCAATGGCGACGTGCCGGAATCGCTCAAGAACAAGTCGCTGCTCGCCCTCGACATGGGGGCGCTGATCGCCGGTGCGAAGTATCGCGGTGAGTTCGAGGAACGGCTCAAGGGCGTGCTGAGCGAAGTGACGGCCGCCGAAGGCCAGATCATCCTGTTCATCGACGAGATGCATACCCTGGTCGGTGCCGGCAAGGCGGATGGGGCGATGGACGCTTCCAACCTGCTCAAGCCGGCGCTTGCCCGTGGTGAGCTTCACTGCGTGGGCGCCACCACGCTCGATGAATACCGCAAGCATGTGGAGAAGGACCCCGCCCTGGCCCGGCGCTTCCAGCCGGTCTTTGTTGCCGAGCCGACGGTGGAAGACACCATCTCCATCCTGCGCGGCCTCAAGGAGAAGTACGAACTTCACCACGGCATCCGCATCTCCGACTCCGCGCTGGTGAGCGCGGCAACGCTGTCGAACCGCTACATCACCGACCGCTTCCTGCCCGACAAGGCCATCGACCTGATGGACGAGGCGGCGGCGCGCCTGCGCATGGCCGTCGACTCCAAGCCCGAGGCCCTCGACGAACTCGATCGCCGCATCATGCAGCTCAAGATCGAGCGCGAGGCGCTGCGCAAGGAAGAGGACGACGGCTCCCGCATCCGGCTCGAACGGCTGGAGCAGGAACTGGCCGGCCTCGAGGAACAGGCGCAGGAACTGTCGGCCAGGTGGCTGTCCGAAAAGGAGCGGCTGCAAGGGGCGACCAAGCTCAAGGAAGAGCTCGATGCGGCGCGCTCCCAACTCGAAATCGCGCAGCGCCAGGGTGACCTCGCCCGCGCCGGCGAGCTTGCCTATGGCGTCATTCCCGATCTCGAGCGGCGCCTCAAGGATGCCGACGCCAACGGCACCCCCGACGCGGTGATGGCCAAGGAAACCGTCGACTCCAGCGACATTGCCCAGGTGGTGTCGCGCTGGACCGGCATTCCGGTCGACCGCATGCTCGAGGGCGAGAAGGAAAAGCTCCTCCATATGGAGAGCTCGATCGGTGCCCGCGTCATCGGCCAGTCCGAAGCGGTGGCGGCAGTGGCCAAAGCGGTGCGCCGCTCGCGCGCTGGCCTTCAGGATCCGAACCGGCCGATCGGCTCGTTCATGTTCCTTGGCCCCACCGGCGTCGGCAAGACCGAGCTGACCAAGGCGCTGGCCCAGTTCCTGTTCGACGACGAGACCGCCATGGTCCGGCTCGACATGAGCGAGTTCATGGAAAAGCACTCGGTCGCCCGTCTCATCGGCGCCCCTCCGGGCTATGTCGGCTATGATGAAGGCGGCGTGCTCACCGAAGCGGTGCGGCGCCGGCCCTATCAGGTCGTTCTGTTCGACGAGATCGAGAAGGCGCATCCGGACGTGTTCAACGTCCTCTTGCAGGTTCTCGACGATGGCCGCCTGACCGACGGGCAGGGCCGCACGGTCGACTTCCGCAATGCGGTGATCATCCTCACCTCGAACCTGGGTGCCTACCACATCCAGGAGCTCAAGGAGGGCGATCCGATCGAGCTGGCCCGCGGCAAGGTGATGGACGAGGTCAAGGCCGCCTTCCGGCCCGAGTTCCTCAACCGCATCGACGAGATCCTCCTGTTCCACCGGCTCGGCCGCGAGCACATGGGGTCGATCGTCGACATCCAGTTCGGGCGCCTGCAGCAGCTGCTGGATGATCGGGACATCACCCTCGAGCTTACCCCGCGTGGGCGCGAGTGGCTCGCAAATGAGGGGTATGACCCCGCCTATGGCGCCCGCCCGCTCAAGCGGGTGATCCAGCGCTGGGTGCAGGATGGTCTTGCCGACCTCCTGCTCGAGGGCCGGGTCAGCGATGGCGGCCAGGTCACGGTCGATGCCAATGATGACGGCATCGTGCTGATCCCGGGCGGCAAGGCCGAAACCTCGGCCGCCGCGTAACACAATCGGGGAGGGCCCAGCGGCCCTCCCTTTCGTTTAAGCGCAACCGGTCCGCCGCTCATGGCTTTCTCCTCCGAAGCAATGCGAGGAGATCGTCATGCCGCACCACGCCGAACCCGCCATGCAGGAGTGCATCACCGCCTGCCTCGACTGCTACCAGACCTGCACGTCCATGGCGATGAACCACTGCCTGATGCTCGGCGGCGAGCACGTCGCCAAGGACCACTTCACCCTGATGATGGCCTGTGCCGAAATGTGCCGCACCTCGGCGCACTTCATGCTGATCGGCAGCCCGCACCACAAGCACACCTGCGCCCTATGCGCCGAGATCTGCGACCAGTGCGCCGATGACTGCGAACGTCTGGGCGACATGGACGACTGCGTCGCCGCCTGCCGCGCCTGTGCCGAAAGCTGCCGCCGCATGGCCGCCTGACAGCGACTCCGCCCTTGCCGTTGCGCGAGGGCGGTGTTATCCTGAACAAACAGGGAACATGCTGAGGTGAGGATGACGGACCGGATCGACTATCTCGAGTTTCCCTCCACTGACCGCGCCCAGACCGGCGGCTTTTTCCAGGCGGCGTTCGGCTGGGGCATCGTCAGCTACGGGCCGGCCTATGACGGACTCGAAAGGGCAGGGATCGATGGCGGGATCGATCAGTCCGACACCCGCGTCGCTGCCACCATGGCGATAATCCGCACCGAGGATCTCGACCATGCCGAGCGAAGGGTGCGGGCCGCCGACGGGGTGATCACCCGCGCGCAGTTCGATTTTCCCGGTGGCCGGCGCATTTCCGCGAGCCGGGCGGCAACGAACTCGCGGCCTATGTCGCGCGCGAATAACGCCGCTACTGCGCGGCGACCTGAACCGGGGCGGGTTCGCGCGTCATCAGGTCGTTGATCTGGGCGATGGTCTGCTGGAACTGCGCCTGGTGCTGCTGGGGCAGCACATTGTCCTTGGGCAGCTTGACGCTGAGCGGGTCGACCAGGTTGCCGTTGATCTTGATCTCGAAGTGCAGATGCGGGCCGGTGGACTGGCCGGTCGAGCCGACATAGCCGATGACCTGGCCCTGGCGCACGCGGTCGCCGACGCCGAGCCCGTCGACATAGCGTGACAGGTGCCCATAGGCGGTCTCGTAGCCGTTGACGTGCTGGATTTCGATCTTGTTGCCGTAGCCGGACTGCCACTTGTAGTAGCTGATGATCCCATCGCCCGAAGCGTAGATCGGGGTGCCGCTGCGGGCGGCGAGGTCGACGCCGGTGTGGAGCCGCCGCGACTTGAAAATCGGGTGGATACGGTATCCGAAGCGCGAGCGGAGCGTCCCGCCGCCCTCGAGCGGCCGGCGGTTGAGGAAGCGCTTACCGGTCTCGCCATTGGTGTCGTAGAAGTCGACGGTGCCGTCCGGGGTGACGAAGCGGTAGAATTGCCGGGCGGTCGAGCCCAGCGTCAGCCCGACATAGAGCAGTTCGCTGCGGCCGGCCTCGTCGGGCGGGGTCTGAAGGATCTCGATGCTGTCACCGGCCGCAATGCGGTTGGTCATGTCGACGTCATAGGCGAACATGCCGATGATGCGTTCGATGGTGTCGTCGTCGAGGTCGTGCTTGCGGCCGGTTTCCCAGATCGAGCGGTAGACGCTGGGCAGGTTGGCGACGTTGATCTCTTCGGTGTCTTCCTCGGGGAAGACGATGTCGGGCGGCGCGAGGCCCAGCACATACTGGCCCTTGTCGGTCAGCGCGACGGTGGCGCGGTGGACGTCGGTGTCGTTGGCCTCGTCGTGGAGGTAGATGCTGAGCCGATAGGGCACCAGCGTGTCCGAATTCCGCGATGGGCCGTAAAGGATGCGCAGGCGCGCGCCCACCGGCAGCACCACCGAGGGGTAGACATTGTGGATGGCGCTGGCGATCGCCATCACCGTGCCGTTGCTGAAGCCGTTCTTGCGCAGCACCTCGGCGAGTTCGGTGTCCTCCTTGATGGTGAGGATGCGCTCGGAGCGCCCGAGCATGCCTGCGCTAGCGACGGTGGTCTTGGGCACCACGGTGACGTTCTCGGCAATCCCGCCTGAAGGGGCGCCGGGCGACAGGCCCAGATCGCGCAGCGAAGGACCGATTGCTGCATAGGCGAGCGCCGGGGCGTCGCCGGCAATGTCGAAGTCGGAGCCGACAATGCCGCGAACGAAGTCGGCGGCGCTCTGGTCCGAGATAGCGCGTGGCGGCACGAAGCTCATCGGCATCGCCGCGACGTTGACCGCCACCTCGCCTTCCACCTCGGCGCCATAGACCTCGGTCGAGATATCGAGGCTGCTGGCCGACGCGGTCATCGGGGCGGTGGCATTGAGGATGGCGACCGGATCATAGGCGGGGATGTCTTCGGCGAGCGAAGTCGGCGCGGTGGCGAGGGTGGCGCGGATGCGCACGAAGGGCTGGTTGCGGATGATGTCGCGCCCATCGGCGGTGTCGCGGATCGAGGCCTCGATCACTTCGCGGTCGGAGCGGGTGGCCGCGATCGGGCGAATGCGCGGCGACTTGGCAAACATGTCGGTCGGGGCGCGCTGCTCGGTCTCGGCGCTGGCGAGCTGCAGCGCCTTGTAGGCGGTCGAGAAGGTGTCTTCGCCCTGGAAGGAGACATAAAGTGCCGCGCCCATCAGCAGCACGCTGGTCAGGCCGGTCATCACCGTGCCGGTGAGCCAGGCAAAGCTGAGCTCGCGTCCGTGGGGAATGTCGCCGTCGGTCGACTGCAGTGTCAGCGGCGCGCTGTCCTCAAAGCCGGCCGAGCGCAGCAAAGCGAGGTGGCGATGTCGTTGCGCTGCGTTCAACGCCGCATCCTTCTAGACGTCCGAATAGTGCAAGCTTCCCCCGAAGCGGGCCGGTCTTGCGCCGGCACCAACGCCGCGTGGCGTCCGGCGCACCCTACGCATGCGCGGAATCCGAAGCAATGGCCTGAGGCGTATCGGGGAGGAATGCGGCAAAACTGGGAGAATCCCGCGCACGCGTATGGCGCGCGCGAGCAGGGCCGACGAAAAAGTCGGCGTTCCCGTCCGGGAGGGCTTGAACGCAGGGCGGGAGGCACCATCTATCGTCTACCGGCGGGGAGCCGCGGAAACTCTGGCAAGTCAGTCGAGTTTTCCACACCGGCCCGGTGCACGGAACGGCAAAAGTCGTTTTCGTTGCGATAGGGAGTTTACAGCCGTCAGGCTCCACCCTATAACCCGCTCATCGCTGAAGAGCGCGGCGCCACCAAGTGCCGGCAACGCAGCAAACCACTGAAGCGGAAGTGTAATTTTCGGTTTCAGGTTTTCGAATTTCGGATCAAGAACGAAGATCGAAAATAGGGTGTTGACAGACGGAAACGTCTCGAATACAACCCGCCAACGTTGACGACGCGAGCGCTTGCCGCTCCCACTGATCAGCGGCTTCTGACAGGGCAGACGATCTGCCGGGCAACCGGAGATAAGATCGTGTTCCCTTAAAGAACGTGGAGACATCGATCTCCGACGACGTCCTGACCCTTTATGGGCATGTGAGGTCGGCTCTTTGACATTGTGAAGATTGAAGAAAGAGAAACGTGGACGGCGAGGTTCTTGCGAACGGAAGCCGGGAGCGATCCTGGTGGACGTTG
>JAEYXQ010000016.1 GCA_023431205.1 Pseudomonadota bacterium
ACACCGGTGTGGTGGCGGGTTGGATCAAGCTGAGCGCCGGCGACGACGGCATCACCCCGCTGGAGGCGCGCATCCTGCGGGCTGCAGCGCGGGCGGCTGCCGCCACGGGCGCGGTTATCGGCTCCCATACCATCAGGGGGCCGGTGGTGATGGACCTGCTCGACATCATCGAACGCGAGGGATACCGCGCCGATCGGTTCATCTCCATCCATACCCAGGCGGAGCCGGACTTCGAACTGCACAAGGCGGTCGCCCAGCGCGGCGCCTGGATCGAGTACGATCACGTCGGACGTGAACCGGATGCAGAGGTGGTGCCGCTGATAGCGCGGGCCATCGAAGCCGGCTTGGCCGAGCAACTGCTGCTCAGCCACGACCGCGGCTGGTTCGATCCGGCGCTGCCCGGCGGGGGAACGCCGCAGCCCTACACCCATCTCGTGGGGAGTCTACTACCGGCCTTGCGGCAGGCGGGTGTCGAGCAATCCACCATCGTTCGGATGACCGAAGTCAATCCGTTCGAGGCATTCGCCCGCTAATCCCCAGGCGGCTCAGGCTGCCCGGATGGCCTTTGCCGGTTCGGCGAACAGGTCGTACTCGTCGCTACCGGTCACCGTCACGCTGACCATGTCACCCGGCTTGATGCCGGCGGCGTTGGCGACGATCACCTGTCCGTCGATCTCCGGCGCGTCCCACTTGGACCGGGCGATGGCAACATTCTTGTCCTGCTGCACATCGTCCACCAGCACGTCGATGGTGCGGCCGACCTTCTTGGCAAGCTGGCCGGCGGAGACGTTCTGCGCCACGGCCATCAACTGCTCCCAGCGCTCCTGCGCCACCTCGTCGGGGACGATGCCCTCGAGTTCATTGGCCGGAGCACCGGTCACCGGTTCGTACTTGAAGCAGCCGGCACGGTCGATTTCGGCTTCCTCGATGAAGTCGAGCATCATCTCGAAGTCTTCCTCGGTCTCACCGGGGAAGCCGACGATGAAGTTAGAGCGCACCGTCAGGTCCGGCACTTGCCGGCGCCAGTCGAGGATGCGGTTCAGCGTCTTTTCCTGATGCGCCGGGCGCCGCATGGCCTTCAGCACCTTGGGCGAGGCATGCTGGAAAGGAATGTCCAGATAGGGCAGCACCAGCCCGTCGGCCATCAGTTCCATGATCTGGTCGACATGGGGGTAGGGGTACACATAGTGCAGGCGCACCCAGGCGCCGAACTGCCCCAGTTCCTTGGCCAGGTCATAGAACTTCGCCTTCACCGGCCGCCCGCGATAGTTCGATTCCGCATAGCGAATGTCGAGACCGTAGGCGCTGGTGTCCTGCGAGATCACCAGCAGTTCCTTGGCCCCCGAGCGCACCAGGCCCTCTGCCTCGGCGAGGATGCCGCCGGCGGGGCGCGACGCGAGGTCGCCGCGGATCTGCGGAATGATGCAGAACGAGCAGCGATTGTTGCAGCCCTCGGAAATCTTGAGATAGGCGTAGTGCCGAGGTGTCAGCTTGAGTCCGCTCTCCGGCACCAGGTCGACGAACTTGTTCGGCACCGGCGGCAGGTGCTCGTGTACTGCGCTGACGACACTCTCGTACTGGTGCGGTCCGGTGATCGCCAGCACGCTCGGATGCGTCTCACGGATCAGGCCTTCCTCGATGCCGAGGCACCCGGTGACGATCACCCGGCCATTCTCGTTGAGCGCCTCGCCGATCGCCTCGAGCGACTCCTGCTTGGCGCTGTCGAGAAAGCCGCAGGTGTTCACGAGCACGATGTCGGCGCCCTCGTAGTTGCGGCTGAACGAGTAGCCCTGCGCCCGTAGCGTGGTCATGATCCGCTCGCTGTCGACGAGCGCCTTGGGGCAGCCGAGGCTGACAAGGCCGATTTTGGGCGCCTGGCTCATGCGCGAATAGGTCCGGGGCTGGAAAGAGATGCCGCCTCATACATCAAACAGGGGTGGTTCCGCAATGTGACTGCCTCCCGTTGCCGTCGCATCAGCCCTGTTGCACGCGGTGGACACGCACTCTTGAAACAGCGCGGAGGGACGAACAATGCGTCCACCGATGAGCGGCTATGCGGAACGCGCTCGATTTATCACAACCCACATCCGGTGCGCCGTTGAGGGGCGCAGCGTTCAACCAACCCAGGAGCCCGCCATGTTCGACCGACTCTCTGCCTACGCCCCCCAGGCCCTCGCCGTGCTGCGCATTGTCACTGCCCTGCTGTTCATCGAGCATGGCACCCAGAAACTGTTCGGCTGGCCGGTTCCCGCCGCGGGCCCCACCGAAGGCCTGATGCTGGTGGCTGGCATTCTCGAACTGGTCGGTGGCGTGCTGATCCTGATCGGGTTCCTGACCCGCCCCGTCGCCTTCCTCATGTGCGGCTTCATGGCAGTGGCCTACTTCATGGGCCACATGCCCATGGGCTTCTGGCCGGTCGCCAACTTCGGCGATGCCGCAATCCTGTTCTGCTTCATCTTCGGCTATCTGGTCTTCGCCGGTCCCGGGGCCTGGAGCTTCGACCGTCGCTGAACTCTGACTCTGCCGCCGCTCAGGTCACCCCCTTGGGCGGCGGTGTCCGCTTGGCCGTCCGGCGCGGCTTGAACACCTCGCCAGGCTTGGTAGCAGGCTCCCGCTCGATCGCAGTATCCGCTGCCGGTACATAAGGCGCCGGCTCCGTTGCCGGGGTGTAGTACTCGTCCGCCTCTGGATAGTCGGTGTCGTCCTCGCCCTCTTCGGCAAGTTCGCGGATCGCATCGCGAACCTCGTCCAGCAGTGAGGCCGAATAGCGCGACCGGCCGGTATTGCCGGTTGCCTCATGGGCGCGGAACCACACCAGCAGCGCCTCGCAGAGGATGCGCAGGCCGACAAAGGCGAGGAGCCCGAAAACAACGATCTCCAGCAGCCCCCATAGCCCGTTTCCGAACCCGAAGCCGAAGCTCCAGAAGAAGTGGCTGACTGCCCACAGCAGGATGCCCGCAAGCCCCAGCGCGTACAAGATCGGCACCAGCCGCGGCGACAGGATTGAATCGAGCCGGAACAATGTTTGGCGGGTGAAGAGGCGTTTGAGGTCGTCCAGCGTCATCTCGTCCTCCGGCGATTCTGCGTCACGCAACTTGGCTGGCGATGGCGGGGCTGACAAGGCTCTCTTCGTTGCCCGTGACCGTGCTTCCGAACCGCAGTTCAAACGCGGACCGCAGAACCGAATCCACCTCGGCCATCGAGACCAACTGCCCCAGATCCTCGAAGCTGGTCACCCCCTGGTCGGTGATGCCGCAGGGCACGATGCCGTTGTAGTGGCTGAGATCGGGCGCCACGTTCAGCGAAATGCCGTGAAAGGTCACCCATTTCGACACCCGTACGCCGATGGCCGCGATCTTGTCCTCGCGACCGATACCCTTGTCCGGCCGCCGCACCCATACCCCGACGCGACCCTCGCGCCGCTCGCCGACGATGTTGTGAGCCGCGAGTGTATCGATCACCCAGCCTTCGAGGCCGTTGACGAGGCAGCGAATGTCCCGCCCGCGCCGGGTCAGGTCCAGCATCAGGTAGGCCACCCTCTGTCCGGGGCCATGATAAGTATGTTGCCCGCCGCGGCCGGCGTCGTAGACCGGGAACCGCGCCTCGATCAGGTCTCCCGCGACTGCCGAGGTGCCGGCGGTATAGAGCGGCGGATGCTCCACCAGCCACACCGCCTCCGGTGCTGTCCCCGCCGCGACGGCGGCCGCCCGCATCTTCATGGCAGCAAGGGCAACAGGGTAGGACACTGCCTCTGGCGAAATGATCCACTCCGTCGGCGCGCCGTCGCTTCGTATCAGCTTGCCCCCGGCGCAGCTCTGACTGTCTGTTAACGCTTCCATAACCATGCTTGCCGGAGAGTTACCTGAACTGAACGACTCCGCAGCGCTGCCGCTGCCCTGATGTGACCTATTTATGAGCACGCTCGACAATATTGAAGTGGACCTGACCGTCGAACTCGGCGCGACGACCATGCCCATCCACCACCTGCTGCGGATGGGTCGTGGCGCCGTGATCGAACTCGACGCCAGCGAACACGATCCGATGCGCATCTACGCCAACTCCACCCTGATCGCGCTCGGCGAGGTTACGGTCGATGATGGGCAGTTGCGCGTGCAGGTTACGGAGAAGATGCTGCGTCGGGGATAAGTGCCGGTTGCGGACCGGGTTTTCCACGGTCGGGGAAGAAACCCGATTTCCCCGCTTGTGGTCCGCCGACACCTTTGCTACATCCCCACTCGCTTCGGCGCCCCGGCGCCAGAGCTTCTACCACACATGTGCGGTCGTGGCGGAATTGGTAGACGCGCAGCGTTGAGGTCGCTGTGCCGCGAGGCGTGGAAGTTCGAGTCTTCTCGACCGCACCAGTCACTCCGGTGACACGGCAACAGCCGCCCTTCGGGGCGGCTTTGTTGTTTTCGCGATCAGGTTTGCGCCGTCGGCCGCTGCGCCCGCAACGTTTCCGGTGCCTTGAAGCGCCAGGCGTCCTCCAGCCGCAGCGACAGTTCCTCGTCGCCGATGGCATCGAGTCGAACCAACACCACCGGGTGACCCACGTAGTGGTCGGTCTCGAAGTAGATGTCCGGCGAAATCTCCATCAGCAGCGACTTCTGCTCCTCGGGGCACTGCAGAACCAGTGTCGAATCGTCGAGCAGTCGAGCAAAGGTCGTGTCGCGCACCTTCAGCGCCGGCGTGCCGTAGCTCGTGGCGTGCTCCACCTGTGGTAGGCCGCGCTCGGCGCACAGGGCTTTCACTCGCTCGAAAGCCGCGCCAGCATTGTTTTCGTTCATAGTCACCTCCTGCCGCTGCGAAAGGCGTACAGCCAGTCTGGCGCAACGCGATTCGATTGGCTACAGCTTGCCTTGCCCCTGAAACCTCAGGACACAAAAAGGGCTCCCGATGAGTGCAGATTTCGAGACCGGACCCGGCGCCGATGCCGGGGTGGACAATACCGTGTTCCGCGACAGCGAGGACCGCATCAGTCCGTTTTGGCTCGAGCGGTTTCGCGCCTATCTGGCCGAAGGGCAGGCGGACGACGTCGCCGCCGCCATGGAGCCGCTGCACCTTTCCGATATCGGCGATGTCATCGAATCGCTGAACCTTGACGAGCGTCTTGCGCTGGTCCGGCTCCTGGGCGACCGCTTCGACTATTCGGCACTGACCGAGGTCGATGACAGCGTCCGCGCCGAGATCATGGAGGCGCTGCCGAACGCCGAGATCGCCCGCGGCGTGGCCAATCTCGACAACGACGACGCCGTGTTCATCCTCGAGGACATGGAGGAGCACGACCGGGATGAGGTCCTGGCCAAGCTGCCGACCTTCGAGCGGCTGAACCTCAAGCGCAGCCTCGACTTCCCCGAAGACTCCGCCGGCCGGCGGATGCAGACCGATTTCATCGCCATTCCGCCGTTCTGGACGGTGGGGCAGACCATCGACTACCTGCGCTCCGAAGCCGACCTGCCCGACGATTTCTACCAGATCTACGTGGTCGATGCGTCCTACCAGGTGCTCGGCACCATCGCGCTCGACAAGTTCCTGCGCGCTTCGCGGGCGACGCGCATCGAAGCGCTGATGAACACCAACTTCGTCACCGTCCACGCCACCGAGGACCAGGAGGAAGCGGCCCGGGACTTCGAGCGCTATGACCTGGTGGAAGTGGGTGTGGTGGATGAGAGCGGGCGTCTCGTCGGTGTGATCACCATCGACGACATCGTCGACGTCATCCAGGAGGAGGCGGAGGAAGATATCCGCTTCCTGGCCGGTGTGGGCGACGAGGATATCTCCAACAGCACCATCGATACGGTGCGCAGCCGCGCGCCCTGGCTGGCGGTGAACCTCGTGACGGCCGTCGCCGTGTCATATGTGATCGGCCTGTTCGGCGCGACCATCGACCAGATGGTAGCGCTTGCCGTCCTTATGCCCATCGTTGCCTCGATGGGCGGCAATGCCGGTGCCCAGACCATGACGGTGACAGTGCGCGCCCTTGCCATGCGAGAACTCCAGGGGTCGCGCCTGCGACGCCTGATCACGCGCGAAATGATCGTCGGCTTCGCCAACGGCGTCATCTTCGCCATCCTCATCGGGTTGGTCACCTGGCTGCGCTTCGACAGCGTTTCGCTCGGCATCGTCATCGCGCTGGCGATGGTCATCAACCTGATCGTCGCCGGCACTGCCGGTATCCTGATCCCGCTGGCGCTCGACAAGTTCAAGGCCGATCCGGCCATCGCCTCAGCCGTGTTCGTGACCACCATCACCGATATCGTCGGCTTCTTTGCCTTCCTCGGCATTGCCGGCCTGTGGTTCGGCCTGTTTTGACGATCGCCCGGCATCGTCCCCTCGCCTGAGGGAGAGGGGACGATGGAGCTTGGACTAGGCGACTTTCAGCCGCTGCGGCGAGCGGGTCTGCTCGTTCCACAGGATGAAGGTCGAGGCGCCCAGGATCAGCAGGGCACCGGGCCAGAACCAGATCGCCGGCACCTGCGACAGCACCACCCAGCCCAGCAGCGTGTTGAGCGGCAGCTTCAGGTCGTCGAACGGCTGCAGGTAGGTGGCGTCGGCCACCTTGTAGGCAAGGCTCAGGAAATATTGCGCCGCCGCGGTAACAAAGCCCAGCAGCAGCACCAGCCACAGCGCGTCGCCGGTGGGCGGCACGAAGTCGAAGCCGGTGGCAAGGCTGGCTGGCAGGGCGCCTGCCGGCAGCACCGCCACGGCGATACCCAGCAGCAGCCCGATCAGCAGGTGGTTGGGCGTGATCAGCACCAGCATGTAGAGCGTCAACGACTCCGGGGCCTCGTCGCGGCTGAGATATTTGGTGATCACCGAAACCGATCCCCAGCAGGCCGCAGCTAAAACCGGCAGGATGGAGGCCCAGGTGAATTGCTCGGTGCCCACCTGCGACACCATCACCGCGCCGATGAAGCCGACCACGCTCGCCCCGAGGCGCTGCGCCGTCAGGCGTTCACCCAGGAACAGCGTGGCCCCGGTGATGATGAAGAACGGGCCGGTCATCGACAGCGCCACCATCTGCCAGACCGGCACGCCGCTGGCGAAGCCGAAGGCGAAGAACTGTACGCCGAGCGCCGACAGCAGCGCGCGTGACTCGTGCCAGAGCGGGTGGCGGGTCTTGAGCGCCCCGAAGCCGATGCGCGCGATCAGCGGCAAGGCAAACACCGTTGCGATCACGTATTGCCAGAACACGGTCGCGGTCGACGGCACGCCCATGCCGTAGGTGATGATCGGGGTGAGGATGTTGGTGATGGCGAAGGTGAGCCCCGCGCCAAGCATGAAGATCGCCCCGAGCAAGGGGGCATTGGAAGCAGAGGAAAGCTGGTTCATGTGGCGTCCTTTCCGTAACCAGTTCCCTCAGGGTTACGGGAAGACGCTGCGGCCGGCGGCACAGGCCACCGGTTCACACGCTCCATCCCGTTCTCTTTCATCCGGACTATACCGTCGGCTCCGGAGTTGCACCGGATCTGCTGACCCCGGCAGGTGCCAGGCGCTCGCGGGCTTGGCGTTTTCGCCTTACCGCCGGTGGGGAATTGCACCCCGCCCTGAGAACGTAAACGAGACGACATCATCGGCTCGCGACGATAGAAGTAGGGCAGTGGCACCTCCGTTGCAAGCCTGCTCCTGGGCGTGAACAATCCATCACATGCGCCTGAATGGCGACGATGCCGCATTTTCTTTGCGCGCCACCCTCGTTAGAAGGGGCGCCGAAGGAGCGTCAGCCTCGTGGAATTCTCGTTGCCATTGGTGTTCGGCGCCGGTGTGCTGAGTTTTCTCAGCCCCTGCGTGTTGCCGCTGGTGCCGCCCTACCTCACCTATATGAGCGGCGCCAGCTTCGACCAGCTGCGCGATAGCGGCAGGTCCGAGGGTGCTGCGGTGCAGCGGCGCGTGGCGGTGACCTCGCTGTTCTTCATCCTCGGCTTCGGTGTTGTCTTCACCACCCTGGGTGCGACGGCCACCGCCTTTGGCCAGGCTTTCCGGCAGGCGCTGCCGATCCTGACCCCGGTTGCCGGTGTGGTGATCATCGCCATGGGGCTGCATTTCCTCGGTGTCTACCGCATCGCCCTGCTCGACCGGCAGTTGCGCCACCACGGCCCCGGCGTCGCCAGCGGCCCGCTGGGCGGATTTCTGCTGGGACTCGCTTTCGCGATCGGCTGGACCCC
The DNA here is from genome assembly GCA_023431205.1 of Pseudomonadota bacterium. GTDB lineage: Bacteria > Pseudomonadota > Alphaproteobacteria > Rhizobiales > Devosiaceae > Devosia. Next base: position 8,163 of record JAEYXQ010000016.1, read on the forward strand.
GTGCATCGGTCCGGTGCTGGCGGCGGTGCTGTCGGTCGCCGCCAGTCGCGAGACCGCCTGGGACGGGGCAGGGCTCCTGGCGCTCTACTCGCTGGGCCTCGGTGTGCCCTTCTTCCTCGCTGGCATCGCCGTCGGGCCGTTCCTGACCTTCTTCAACGGCTTCAAGCGACACCTTCATCGGGTGGAGCAGGTGATGGGCGCCCTGCTGGTGGTGACCGGCGTGCTGTTCCTCACCGGCAACTTCACCCGTATCTCGTACTGGTTTCTCGAGACCTTTCCGGTCCTCGCCACCTTCGGCTAGATCAGCTTCAGCGCCTTGAGCGAGGCATGGCCGGCTTTGCCGATGATGATGTGGTCGTGCAGCGTAATGCCGAGCGGTCGCGCGACGTCGGCGATCTCCCGCGTCATGCGCACATCTGCCGATGATGGGGAGGGGTCCCCGGATGGGTGGTTGTGGACCAGGATGAGCGCCGTCGCCGACAGCTCCAGCGACCGCTTGATCACCTCGCGCGGATAGACCGGCGTATGGTCGACGGTACCGGTCTGCTGCACTTCGTCGGCGATGAGGCGGTTCTTTTTGTCGAGGAACAGGATGCGGAACTGTTCCACCGAAGCATAGGCCATCTGGCTGCGGCAGTACTCGATCAGTTCCGTCCAGGCGGACAGGATCGGCTGTTCCCGGTCGAGCCGATCCCGCCCGAAACGCGCCGCCACCGCCTGGATCACCTTGATATGAGCCACGGAGGTGGGCCCGAGGCCATCCACCGCCTCCAGCCGCGCCTGGCTGGCATTGAATACCCCGGAGAACGAGCCGAACTCACGCAGGAGAGCCTTGGCCAGGCTCTTGGTGTCCTTGCGGGGGATCGCCAGCTGCAGCGCCAGTTCGAGCAACTCGTAGTCCTCCAGCGCATCGCCGCCCAGCTTGAGAAACCGCTCGCGCACGCGCTGGCGGTGCCCGGCATGGTCCGAGGTGGCGAGGGGAGAGGGGATCGGCGCTTCGGCGAACTCGTCTCCCCGATCGCTCATCAGGCAGCTTTCGGGGCGGCCAGCGGATCGAACAGATTGCCCGGCGATAGCGTGAAGATCTCGCAGCCCGTCTCCGTGATGCCGATCGTGTGCTCGCATTGGGAGGACAGCGTCCGGTCGCGGGTCACCGCGGTCCAGCCGTCGGAGAGGATCTTCACGTGCGGGCGCCCGAGATTGATCATCGGCTCGATGGTGAAGATCATTCCCGGTCGCAGCGGCACCCCGGTGCCAGGAGTGCCGAAATGCATGATGTTCGGCTCGTCATGGAACAGCCGCCCCACGCCATGCCCGACGAAGTCGCGCACTACGCTCATGCGCTCCGCCTCGGCCAGCACCTGGATGGCGGCGCCAATGTCGCCGGTGGTGTTCCCCGGCTTGGCGGCTTCGATGCCGGCCTCGAGGCTGGCATAGGTCACTTCGATCAGCCGTTCGGCCTTTCGCGAAATCTCGCCCACCGGATACATGCGACTCGAATCACCGTGCCAGCCATCCACCACCAGCGTGAGATCGATATTGACGATGTCACCCTCGCGCAGCGGCCGCTGGTCGGGAATGCCGTGGCACACCACGTGGTTGATCGAGGTGCAGGTGGCGTGCCGATAGCCCTTGTAGAAGATCGTCGCCGGCACCGCGCCATGATCCCGCGCGAACTCATAGGCCACCTTGTCGATGGTGGCCGTCGCTACGCCCGGCTCCACATATTCGGTCAGCACGTCGAGGGCAGCGGCGGTCAACTGCCCGGCGCGGCGCATGCCCTCGAAACCTTCCTCGCCATGCAGCGGGATCACTCCCGGAGTGCGGCGAAGGCGTGGGCTGGCGTCGACGAAGGTGATCATGGGGTACTCCGGAAGGCACCATCAAAATAGTATCGACTGACGGGCAAGGAAAGCCCGACCGGCCCCGCTTGACCCAATCGGCACCCCGGCGCATTGCTTTGCGCCTTCAGCCCACGGAACCGACTATGTCCGATACTTCCCGCGTCACCGCCGGCCTTGTCGTTATCGGCGACGAAATCCTCTCCGGCCGCACCAAGGACGTCAACATCGGCGCCGTCGCCGAATTCTGCACCGATCTCGGCATCGACCTGACCGAGGTGCGCGTGGTGTCCGACGAGATGGACGACATCATTGCCGCGGTGAATACGCTCAGGGCCCGCTACACCTATGTGTTCACCACCGGCGGCATCGGGCCGACGCATGACGACATCACCGCCGATGCGATCGCCCGGGCGTTCGGCGTCGATCTGCCGATCAATCCGGAAGCGCGGGCCATGCTTGAGGCGCGCTGGAAACAGACCGGCACCGAAGTCAACGAAGCGCGCCTGCGCATGGCCCGTATCCCGGAAGGCGCAACGCTGATCGTCAATTCGGTGAGTGCCGCCCCGGGTTTTCGCATCGGCAATGTGCATGTGATGGCCGGCGTGCCGCTCATCATGCGGGCCATGCTCGAAGCCATTGCGCCGACGCTGCAGGGGGGACGCAAGATCAAGTCCGTCACCGTGAAGGCCGCTGTGGGGGAGGGCACCATCGGCAGCCCGCTGGCGACGATCCAGGCCGAATTTCCCGACGTGAAGATGGGCAGCTACCCCCAGATGGGCCACGGCCGGATCATGACCGAACTGGTGCTGCGCTCACATGACGAGCCTCGGCTCGAGGCAGCCGCCACCCGGGTGCGCACCATGGTGGCCGAGGCGCACCGCAAGGCGGGCGTCGAGCCGCCGGACGAAGTCTATTGATGGTCAACGCATTGGCGACCGCCATCACGTTTGCTAAGGACCATTCAGCCTTGGAGATGCCAGTTTGACCAATCCCAACCAGAAGTCGTTCCCCGTCACCTGGGACCAGTTCCACCGCGACAGCCGTGCCCTTGCCTGGCGCCTCGCCGGCAATGGCGGTTACGACGCCGTGGTGGCAATCGCCCGTGGTGGCCTCGTGCCCGCTGCCATCGTTGCGCGTGAACTCAACATCCGCACCGTGGAGACCGTGGCCGTCAAGAGCTACGACCACCAGAACCAGGGCATGATCAAGGTGCTCAAGGAGATCAGCCAGCCGGTGCTGGAGATTGCCAAGGGCGGCGGCAAGGTGCTGATCGTGGACGACCTCGTCGACACCGGCGGTACCGCCCGTGTGGTCCGCGAAATGTTGCCCGGTGCCCACTTCGCCACGGTCTACGCCAAGCCCAAGGGCCGCGACCTGGTCGACACCTTCATCACCGAAGTGAGCCAGGACACCTGGATCTTCTTCCCCTGGGACCTCGACGTCGCGTACGTCGCCCCTATCTCGGGAGGCACCGACTAGGCCCCAGGCGGGCGTGGTGGAATGGTAGACACACCGGACTTAAAATCCGGAGGGGGTATCCCCGTGCGGGTTCAAGTCCCGCCGCCCGCACCAGTTTGGTTTGGATCTCCGGTCAGGGCACGTCGTCGGGGCGTGCCGGCCCGCCCTCGGCCTCGAGACGCAGCAGTTGCTTGACGTCCTGCCGGGTGAATTTGAGCCGGACTCCGGCGCCGAGGCCGTCCGACTCCTCCACGATGACCACCCCGTAACGGTTGAGCGCCTGGTTCAGCCTGGGTGCGTCGTCGTCATTGATCCAAGCGCTGCCCTTGGCCTCGACCGTCAGCAGTCGCTCGGTGGTGATTCCGGCCGCCTTGGCGAAGTCATCCCGGCTGATACCGGCGAGCACCCGCGCTGCCGCCACCAGACGCCCCGTGAGTTTTCCGCTTTCCGACATGCCTGACCTCCATGCTTGTTGCTGCTTATCGACAGCATGGCACGAGAGCATGGCCAAAGACAGTCGGCTAGCTTTGGCCCTCGGGCGGGCCGGCGTTGGCGACTTCTTCGGGCGCGGCATCCGCATCGAGCTTCTGCTGCAGGCGATCCCGGAACAGCGTGGCACGCGCCAACAGCATCAGCGTCACCGGAGTGGTGATGCTCATGAACGCAAAGATCGCGAGTTCCGGCAGGATGGCCCGGCCTTCGGTGATGGTGAAGTACAGCGCCGACGTCAGCAGGATCAGCCCGCCCCCCA
>JAEYXQ010000033.1 GCA_023431205.1 Pseudomonadota bacterium
GGCAATGACCTTTACCACGAAATGATCGAATCCGGCGTGAACAAGGATCCGGCAGAGAATGGTGGTTCGGCGGCTGGTTCCAAGTGCGCGCTTGTGTTCGGCCAGATGAACGAGCCCCCAGGTGCGCGCGCCCGCGTCGCCCTGTCGGGCCTGACCGTCGCGGAATATTTCCGCGACCAGGAAGGCCAGGACGTGCTGTTCTTCGTCGACAACATCTTCCGCTTCACCCAGGCCGGTGCCGAGATGTCGGCTCTGCTGGGCCGCATCCCCTCCGCGGTGGGTTACCAGCCGACGCTGGCGACCGACATGGGCGCAATGCAGGAACGCATCACCACCACCACCAAGGGCTCGATCACCTCGGTGCAGGCCGTGTACGTGCCCGCCGACGACCTGACCGACCCGGCTCCGGCCACGACCTTCGCGCACCTTGACGCGACTACCGTGCTGAACCGCGCGATCTCGGAAAAGGGCATCTACCCGGCCGTGGACCCGCTGGCCTCGAACTCGCGTATTCTGGACGCCAACGTTGTCGGCCAGGAGCACTACGACACCGCCCGCCAGGTGCAGTCGATCCTGCAGAAGTACAAGGCTCTCCAGGACATCATCGCCATCCTCGGCATGGACGAGCTGTCGGAAGAAGACAAGCTGACCGTGGCCCGCGCCCGCAAGATCGAGCGCTTCATGAGCCAGCCCTTCGACGTGGCCGAAGTGTTCACCGGCTCGCCGGGCGTGTTCGTGCAGCTCGAAGACACCATCAAGGGCTTTGCCGGCCTGGTGCGTGGTGACTACGACCATCTGCCTGAAGCGGCATTCTACATGGTCGGCACCATCGAAGACGCTGTGGCCAAGGCCCAGAAGCTGGCCGCCCAAGCTGCCTAATCCGGTGGGGCCGCTCCGGCGGCCCGCCTTCTCGTCAGAGAGCCCGCGTCCGTACACGGGCTTTTTTGCCAAAGGACAAGAGAATGGCTGAAGGCCTCAAGATCGAGATCGTGTCGCCCGAGCGGCTGCTGCTGTCGGAAACCGTGCACTCGGTCACCGTTCCGGGCACCGAAGGCTATTTCACGGTGATGAACGACCACGCGCCGTTCATGACCACGCTGCGTCCGGGTTTCATTACCGTCACCCGCAAAGGCGGCCAGGCCGACATCTATTTCGTGCGCGGCGGCTTTGCCGATGTGTCGCCGGAAGGCCTGACTATCCTCGCGGAAGAATCGGTGCCGTTCACCGAGTTCGACCATGGCGACCTGCAGGCGCAGATCCAGGCGGCGCAGGAAGAACTCACACGTGCCGAGTCGCCCGAAGATCGCAGCTATGCCCAGGAAGTGGTGAGCGGCCTGCTCAACCTTGCCGTGGAAGCGCAGCAGCTCAATGGCGCCCACGTCCACTAAGCGGGACGTCATATCCATCGACTTCAAGTGCCCGGCCTGTGCCGGGCATTTTTGTTTGTGCTGGCGAAGAGCGGCGGAGTTCGCGGGCTTTGTAACGCGGCGCTATCTCGGGCCGAGGGGAGGACCACCTCCCAAGGGGGTGGTCTGCTCTTCGGATTACGTCCGAGGGCGGGGCGGTGGTCCTGACAGGCTTGGACGGATGAGCCGCCGCCCCGGGCCGACCTCAGCCGATGTCCTTGATCGGCTTCCAGGTGACGAAGCGCCAGAGGTAGATCACGACAGCGAGGATCACGACGCCGGTGGAGACCGGATCAACCCAGGCTTCGACGATGTCGTAGCCCGCCTGCAGCAGATAGCCGGCTGCCGTAAGCAGGGCGGTCCAGGCCAGCGTGCCGGCGGCAGAGATGACGAGGAAGCGCCCGAAAGGCATGGCCGCGAGCCCGGCCGGTACCGAGATCAGCGTGCGGATGGCGGGGATCAGGCGGCCGACGAACACAGCCCAGGCGCCATAGCGCTCGAACCAGTGGTAGGCCTTGTCGATGTCGTCTTCGCCCAGCGTGGCAACGCGCCCGAGCTTGTTGCACAGCGAGGTAAAGCGGTGGAGGCCCATCAGGCGGGCAACCACGTACCAGGCTGAGGTGCCGACCAAGGAGCCGAGGGTGCCGGCGGCGAGGACGCCGATGACGTTGAGATCGCCATTGGCGGCGACATAGCCCGCAAACGGCATGATGAGTTCGGAGGGGATCGGCGGAAAGATGTTCTCCAGCACCATCAGCAGGAAGATGCCGAAATAGCTCCAGCTGGTGATGAAGCCGATGATGAACTCGCTCACGGGGTCCTCCTCCCAAGGGATTGAAGCGCGGGGCTCCACCCCACCCTCAGTCCCTCCCCATCGGGGAGGGAAGCGATAGACACCGGGCGTCGGCACCTTACGTCTCCCTCCCCCTTGCGGGGAGGGATCAAGACTGGGGGTCGCCGCCCGGTCGGTTGACGGATCAGGCCGACTTCGAGGCGCGGCTCTGCCGCTTGCGCTCGTTCGGGTCGAGCCAGACCTTGCGCAGGCGGATCGACTTGGGCGTCACCTCGACATATTCGTCCTCGGCGATGTAGCCGAGCGACTGCTCCAGCGACAGCTTCTTGGGCGGGGTGAGGCGGACGGCCTCGTCCTTCGAGGTGGTGCGGATATTGGTGAGCTGCTTGCCCTTGAGGGGGTTCACCTCGAGGTCGTTGTCACGGCTGTGCTCGCCGATGATCATGCCCTCATACACCTCGACGCCCGGATCGATCATCATCGGGCCGCGCTCTTCGAGGTTCCATAGCGCATAGGCGACGGCGGTGCCGGTGCCGTTGGAGATCAGCACGCCGGTACGACGGGCCGGCAGGTCGCCCTTGTATGGGGCGAAGCTGTGGAACAGGCGGTTGAAGATGGCGGTGCCGCGGGTATCCGAGAGCAGTTCCGGCTGGTAGCCGATCAGCGCGCGGGTCGGGACCAGCAGCTTGATGCGGGTGCGACCGGTGCCCGAGGGGCGCATGTCGGTCAGTTCACCACGACGCTCGGTCAGCTTCTGCACCACAGTGCCGGTGAACTCGTCATCGACGTCGATGATGACCTCTTCGATCGGCTCCAGCGTCTGGCCGGCTTCCTGCTTGAACAGCACGCGCGGGCGTCCGATGGTCAGTTCGAACCCTTCGCGGCGCATGTTCTCGATCAACACAGCCAGCTGCAACTCGCCGCGGCCGGCAACGTCGAAGCTGTCGCCGTCGTCACCAGGGGTGACGCGGATGGCGACGTTGCCCTCGGCTTCGCGCATCAGGCGCTCGCGAATGACGCGCGACTGCACCTTGTCGCCTTCACGGCCGGCCAGAGGGCCGTCATTGATGCGGAAGGTGACCGACAGGGTCGGCGGATCGATGGGGCGGGCGGCAATCGGGGTGGTGATCGCGGGGGAGCAGATGGTGTCGGCGACCGTGGACGTCTCGAGGCCGGCGATGGAGACGATGTCACCCGCCTCACCCACCTCGATCGGGGTCCGCTCAAGGCCGCGGAAGGCCAGAACCTTGGAGACGCGACCCTTTTCCACTTCCTTGCCCTCGCGGTTGAGGGTGTGGATCGGATCGCCGGAGCGAACGGTGCCGGCAGCGACGCGGCCGGTCAGGATGCGGCCCAGGAACGGGTTGCGCTCGATGGTGGTGACCAGCATGCGGAAGGCGCCGTCTTCCACTTCGGGAGCCGGCACATGGGCAACGATCTTGTCGAGCAGCGGCGCCAGCGTCTCGCGCGGGCCGGCCGGGTCATCGGCCATCCAGCCCTGCTTGGCCGAGCCATAGAGCACCGGGAAATCGAGCTGCTCGGAGGTGGCATCGAGGGCAATGAAGAGATCGAAGATTTCCTCGAGCACTTCGAGGTGCCGCTCATCGGCCTTGTCGATCTTGTTGATGGCAACGATGGGGCGCAGCCCGCGCGCCAGGGCCTTGCCGAGCACGAACTTGGTCTGCGGCATCGGGCCTTCGGCCGCGTCGACGAGGATCACCACGCCATCGACCATGGACAGGATGCGCTCCACCTCACCGCCGAAGTCGGCGTGGCCGGGCGTGTCGACGATGTTGATGCGGGTGTCCTGCCACATCAGCGAGGTGACCTTGGCGAGGATGGTGATGCCACGCTCGCGTTCGATGTCGTTGGAATCCATGGCGCGTTCTTCAACGCGCTCGTTTTCACGGAACGAACCGGACTGCTTGAGGAGCACGTCGATCATGGTGGTCTTGCCATGGTCAACGTGGGCGATGATGGCGATATTGCGAAGGGACATGAAAACCGGGTGGTTGCGAGGACCGCCCGGAGGAAAAGCCGCCCGGCCCTATCGGGAAACACGCGCGCCAGCCGCTGGAGGCAGGCTGGCGCAGTCGTGCGGCTCAATACCGCAGATGCGGAAGCCGAACAAGCGCCGGCACTGCACAGGGGGGTTGCATTTCGCAAGAAGAACGGCGCGCCGGGGGCGCGCCGCTCAGTGATTACTTGTTGTTGATCGGCAGATCGGGAAGATCGATGCCACCGCCACCGCCACCATTGTCGATGGGCAGGTCCGGCAGCTGGATACCACCACCGCCACCGCCATTGCCGCCGATAGAGATCGAGAAGGACGAGCCGGACGGCAGGGTGGTCAGCGTTCCGATCAGGCGGGTGACGCGCCGGGTCTCGGCGCCCTCCCAGGCGCAGCTGGCCCGGTGCAGCGACTTGAACTCACAGGCGACAGCAACATAGGGCGTGACGCAGGTGAGGGTGGACGCGGCTTCATGGAGCGAGCCGCCATGGTCGACGCAGCGGTTGGCGAAGACGTGCGGCTGCAGGTCGGCCATGCGCGTGGCGGCCTGGGCGGGCAGGGCGGTGGCGCCGGCAAGGGTGATGGCGGCGACGGCGAAAGCGAAGGACTTGTGCATGGGATGCTCCCGGTTGGTGTGCGGCGCCGATGGGCGTCGCTGATGCGGGGGCTTCTAGCGGGGCGGTCTTCACTCCGGCGTGAACCGGCCGTTTAGGCGGCGTTCAGCCAGACCGGGGCCGCAGAGCGGTCAGGACGCCTTCTTCTGGGTCAGGATCTTGGCGTGATCTGAGTGAAGCAGATTGGCAAGAGCGGCGGGGGCGAGGGGCGGCGAGAACAGGAAGCCCTGAACCTCGTCGACCCCAAGATCGCGCACCAGTTGCAGTTGCCGGTCGGTTTCGACGCCTTCGGTGGTGGTGGTCATGCCGAGGCTTTTGCCGAGACCGATCACGGCCTGCATGATGGCCTGGCTGTCGGCACGGTCGCCCAGATCGCGCATGAAGGAGCGGTCGATCTTGATCTTGTCGAAGGGGAAGCTGCGCAGGTAGCTCAGGGAAGAATAGCCGGTGCCGAAATCGTCCATGGAGATGCGCACGCCCATCGCGCGCAACTCGTGTAGCGCCCGCAGGGTGGTCTCGTTCTCGTTGAGCAGCAGGGATTCGGTGATCTCGAGTTCGAGCCGGGTCGCCGCAATGCGGGCCTCGGCCAGCGCGTTGCGCACGGCGCCGACAAGGTCGCGGTTCTTGAACTGGATGGGGGACAGGTTCACCGCCACGCGTACGTCGCCGGGCCAGCTCGCCGCCGCAAGGCAGGCCTGGCGCAGCACCCATTCGCCGACAGCGACGATGAGGCCGGTTTCCTCGGCAATGGGGATGAACTCGGTGGGGGAAATGGTGCGTCCGTCGTGATCCCAGCGCAGCAGGGCTTCGACGCAGGTCACCCGGTTCTCGGGAACCCCCAGCAGCGGCTGGAACACGAGGCGCAGTTCGTCGCGCTGCAGCGCCAGCCGCAGGCCGGCCTCGATCGAGCGGCGCTGCTGCAACTGGGCGTCCATGCCCGGCTCGAAGAAATGGAAGGTCGAGCGGCCCTCCGACTTGGCCTTGTAGAGCGCCAGGTCGGCGTTCTTGACCAGGGCGTCGGTCTTGACCCCGTCGCTCGGGCCAATGGCGATGCCGACGCTGGCGCCGATCTCGATCTGGTGCCCGCCGATCATCATCGGGGTGGCGATGGACTTGATGATCCGGTCCGCCACCTTGGCGGCGTCGGCAGCGCTGGAGATCGGGCGCATCAGCAGCGCGAATTCGTCGCCGCCGAGGCGAGCGAGCACGTCGGTCTCGCGCGTGGTGCCCCAGAGGCGGGCGGAGGCCTGCTTGATCACCTCGTCACCGACGGCATGGCCCAGCGTATCGTTGACGGCCTTGAAGTGGTCGAGGTCGATATAGAGCACGGCTGCCATCTCGCCGCGGCTGAGCCCGGCTTCCGCCTTGGCCATCTGCTCGAGGAACTCGATGCGGTTGGGCAGGTCGGTCAGCGCGTCGTGGCGGGCCAGGTGGCGGATGCGGGCCTCGTTCTGGCGCTGCTCGGTGATGTCCTCATGGGTCGACACCCAGCCCCCATCCTTCATCGGATGGTGCTGCATCATGATGGTGCGGCCGTTGAGTTCGTGGATATTCTTGCCGTATTCGCGCCGCTCGATCACCTCGCGGCGCCAGGCGATGTATTCCTCGCGCGTGGTGCCCGCGCTCATGCCCTCGTCGAACAGGTGCGAGAGGATATCGTCGAGATGCGTGCCGGGCCGAAGTAATTGTGTCGGCAGGTTGTAGATGCGGGCATATGGCTCGTTGCAGATCACCAGCCGGCCCTTGGGATCCATCATGCACAAGCCGATGGAGATGTTGTTCACCGCAGCGTCGAGGCGGATGTTCTGCCGCTCCAGCTCGAGCTTGCGGCGCTGGATCAGCTCGGCCTGGGCGATCTCGTCAGTGATGTCCTCGTGGGTCACCACCCAGCCGAGTGCTTCCGAGTAGACATGGGCGCGCTCGATGGTGCGGCCGCCATGCACCAACTCGCGGCTCTTGATGCGCGTGCCGGAGCGATTGGCCAGCAGTTCCTCGGTATAGCTCTCATAGAACTCGGCGGCGCCGATGCCTTCGAAATTGCCCAGCTTGACCGATAGCTGCACGGCCTCTTCGAGGGTCATGCCGCGATACACGGCGTCGGCGGCAAAGCCGTAGGTGTCGCGCCACTGCTTGTTCCACATCACCAGGCGGAACTGGGGCGACCACACGCAGAAGCCATAGGGGATGTTTTCGAGCGCAGCATCAAGCAGCAGCGCCTCCGCCCTCTCGCTCAGGCTGCCAGCATCTTCTGCCCGCACGGCGGCGCATCCCCCGGTACTTATGCTTGCTGCACCGGAGGACGCTAAATCGATATCGTTAAGGTCCGATTAAGCGAAATGTTTCGCGTTACTGGAGAAATTCGCTCTGAACGTCTTCAGCGCCCGGCCTTGCTGTTGCGCGCCGCCCAGGTCTTGAGACGCAGCCCGTTGAGGCGGATGAAACCTTCGGCATCGTGGTGGTCGTAGGCCACGGCGCCTTCCTCGAAGGTCACAAGGTCCATCGAGTAGAGCGAGTAGGGCGAGGTACGGGCAGTCACGGTGGCCGAGCCCTTGTAGAGCTTCACGGTGACCTCGCCGGTCACATATTGCTGCGACTTGTCGATCAGCGCCTGCAGCATTTCGCGTTCCGGCGAGTACCAGAAGCCGTTGTAGATCAGTTCGGCATATTTCGGCATCAGCTCATCCTTGAGATGAGCTTCGCCGCGGTCGAGCGTGATCGACTCGATGCCACGGTGCGCCGCCAGCAGGATGGTGCCGCCGGGGGTCTCGTAGAGGCCGCGCGACTTCATGCCGACAAAGCGGTTCTCGACCAGGTCGAGCCGGCCGATGCCATGCTTACCGCCGAGCTCATTCAGCCTGGTCAGAAGAGCGGCGGGACTGAGCTTTTCGCCATTGATCGAGACCGGATCACCCTTCTCGAAGCCGATGGTGATGATCTCGGGCTGGTCCGGCGCCTTCTCGGGGTCGACGGTGCGCTGCGGCACATAGTCGGGGAAGGGGACGGCAGGATCCTCGAGCACCATGCCTTCCGAGGAGGTGTGCAGCAGGTTGGCGTCCACCGAGAACGGGGCTTCGCCGCGCTTGTCCTTGGCTATCGGGATCTGGTTCTGCTCGGCATAGCTGAGCAGAGCGGTGCGCGAGCGGAGGTCCCATTCGCGCCAGGGAGCGATAACCTTGAGGCCGGGCATCAGCGCGTTGGCGGTGAGCTCGAAGCGGACCTGATCATTGCCCTTGCCGGTGGCGCCATGTGCGATGGCGTCGGCGCCGGTCTCGCGGGCAATGTCGACCAGATGCTTGGCGATGACCGGGCGGGCGATGGAAGTGCCCAGCAGGTACTGGCCTTCATAGAGGGCATTGGCGCGGAACATGGGGAACACGAAGTCCCGCACGAACTCTTCGCGCAGGTCGACGATGCGGATGTCCCTGATGCCGAACATCTCCGCCTTCTTGCGCGCCGGCTCGAGCTCCTCGCCCTGGCCCAGATCGGCCGTGAAGGTGACGATCTCGGCCTGATAGTGCTCCTGCAGCCATTTGAGCATGATGGAGGTGTCGAGACCGCCGGAATAGGCGAGGACGATCTTCTTGATATCGTTGGCCATGAGTGTCGTATCCGCTGGGTTTGGGCCGCCCCGGCCCGAATTCGGGCGCACCCTAGTCATCTCGGCAAGGCCATGCAATTGTCCGCGGCGCAGAATCTTCGCCGGTGCCCGATGCCCGATTTCCTCCCCGAGCTTCCCGTCATCCTTGCCTTTGCCCTGGCCGGGTTCGTCCTGGCGGTGACCCCCGGGCCCGACATGGCGCTGTTCGTGTCGCGCACCATGAACTGGGGCCGTAGCCATGGCTTTGCGACGGTACTGGGGGCGCTGACGGGTATTGCCGTGCACACCACCCTCGTCGCCTTCGGCATTTCGGTGCTGATCGTGACCGCACCGGCCGCCTTCTGGGTGCTGAAGATCGTGGGGGCGCTCTATCTCGTCTGGCTCGCCGTCCAGGCCGTGCGGGCCGGCGGCGGCATCCTGGTCGTGAAGGCGGGCGGCAAGCAGCCGAGCTTCTGGCAGAGCTATCTCACCGGTCTCGGGATCAACCTGACCAATCCCAAGGTGGCGCTGTTCTTCGTGACCTTCCTGCCGCAGTTCGTGTCGGCGGACGATCCGGATGCTTCGGCCAAGCTCTTGTTCCTCGGGGTTGAGTTCGTCGCGGTCTCGCTGCCGGTGGTGATCGCCATCGTCCTGTTCGCCGAGTGGCTGACGGTGACGCTGCGGGAAAAGGCGTGGGTCGGCAAGGCGCTCAACTGGAGCTTTGCCGCGGTCTTCATGGCCTTCGCGGCAACCATCCTGTTCGCCGAAGGACGCAAGTGATGATGGCGGCGCTGGCGAACCGGAAAAGCCCGCAGCTTCTCCTGCGCACGGTCCAATGAACTATCGCCACGCCTTTCATGCCGGCAATTTCGCCGATGTAGTCAAGCACCTGATCCTGACGCGTATTCTGGTCTACCTCCGGCGCAAGGATGCCCCGTTCCGGGTGATCGACACCCATGCCGGCATCGGGCTCTACGATCTCCATGGCGACAAGGCGGAACGCACCGGCGAGTGGCTCGAGGGCATCGGCCGGGTGCTGGAGCGCGGTCTGCCCAAGGCTGCCGCGGAGCTGGCGGCGCCATATCTCGCGGCAGTGGCGGCCCAGAACCCCGATGGTGGGCTGCGCTTCTACCCCGGCTCGCCGCTGGTCACACGGCACCTGCTGCGGCCGCAGGATCGGTTGATGGCGCTCGAACTGCACCCCGAAGATGCCGCGGCGCTCAAGGCCAACTTCGCCGGCGACATCCAGACCCGGGTGACCGAGCTCGACGGCTGGGCCGCGCTCGGCACCCATCTGCCGCCCAAGGAAAAGCGCGGGCTGGTGCTGGTCGATCCGCCCTTCGAGGAGCCCGGCGAGTTCGGGCGCATGGTCTATAGCCTCACCCGCGCCCATCAGCGCTGGCCGGGTGGCATCTATGCCTATTGGTACCCGATCAAGAACACCGCCGAGATCCGCGACTACCACGATGGGCTGCGCCGCAGCGGCATCCGCAAGATCCTCAAGCTGGAGCTGACGATCCGGGCACCCTCGACGCCGCCGCGCCTCCACGGCACCGGCATGATCGTGGTCAACCCGCCCTTCGTGCTCGAGGGGGAAATGCGGGTGCTGCTTCCGGCGCTGGCGGAGCTGCTGGCGGATGAGGGTCGCGGCAAGTGGTCGGTGGAGTGGCTGGCGGGGGAGTAGTCAGTCGGCCCTGACCTGGCTCATCAGCGCCAGCGGCCGGTCCTCGTTGTCCGAAAAGAATGCCATCCATTCGTCTGTCCTGTCGGCATGACGATGGATGCAGTGGGGCAAGCGGAGAAAACTCACCCCGCCATCCTGCAGGGCGGCGTGGGCGGCAGCAATATCGGCGAAGCGGAAATAGATGATGTTGGCCTGCGGTGGACGGTCGGGTTCAGCGCTCAGCATCAGCCGTACGCCGCCGCAGTTGAAGAAGGCGAGATTGCCGAAGGTGAAGAGATGCGGGATGCCGAGCACATCGCGCCACCAGATTCGGCAGCTCCGATATCGGCGACGCTGCGCCTCAACTGCCCGATGGTGCCGAATGCTTCCATGACGTTCCTCCGTCGCGGCTGGCGCAGGATAACACCGAGCGCGCAATCAGTCGCGGTGCTTGCGGGCGTCGCGACGGGCGCGCGTCATGCGTGTGGGGGCATGAAAGGCTGGTGGCTTGTCGGCAACCCAGCGGATGAAGGCGGCGAGTTCGGTGTCGGCGCGCAGGCTTTCCGGGTCCGCCAGGTTGCGGGCCAGCTCGGCTTCGGAGAAACGGGCGTGAATGGCGCTGTGGCAGATCTGGTGCAGGCGCACCGTGCCCTTGTGCGTACCGCCTTTCAGCCGCGGGATCAGGTGATGGCGGCTCGACTTGGCTTCAAGGGGAATGAGACGGCCGCAGAGCGCGCACATCGCCGGCTGCCGTTGCGCCGCCAGTGCTTCGGCGGCGGCAATCGCTTCATCGATCCGGCGCTGCGACGGGCGCATTAGACGCCGGCCAGGGCCTCGCGGTCCTTGCGGCTGAGGCGCTCGCTTTCGCTCTTGAGCTGGCCGCAGGCGGCGAAGATGTCGCGGCCGCGTGGGGTGCGGACCGGCGAGGCATAGCCGGCGCGGTTGACGATGTCGGCGAAGCGCTCGATGCGCGAGGAGGGCGAGGTGCCGTAGTTCGAGCCCGGCCAGGGATTGAACGGGATCAGATTGATCTTGGCCGGAATGCCGGCGAGGAGCCGCACCAGTTCGCGCGCCTCGGCGTCGGAATCGTTGATGCCGTCGAGCATCACGTATTCGAAGGTGATGCGGCGGGCATTGCTGAGACCGGGATAGTTGCGGCAGGCTTCCAGCAGCTCCTTGAGCGGCCACTTCTTGTTGATCGGTACCAGCACGTCGCGCAGTTCGTCATTGGTGGCATGCAGCGAGATGGCCAGCATCACGTCGATTTCGCGCCCGGTGGGCTCGATATAGGGAACGACGCCCGAAGTCGACAGGGTGATGCGGCGCTTGGAGATCGACATGCCGTCGCCGGCCGAAGCGATCAGCAGTGCCTGCTTGACGTTGTCGTAATTGTAGAGCGGCTCGCCCATGCCCATCATCACGATGTTGGTGATGGCGCGGGTCTCGCCGCCCGGCACGAGGCCGCCATCATCGGGACGCTCGCCGCCGGGGAAGTCGCCGAGGCGCTCGCGCGCCATCAGGATCTGGCCCAGGATCTCGCCGGCGGTCAGATTGCGAACGAGCTTCTGCGTGCCGGTGTGGCAGAACGAGCAGGTGAGGGTGCAGCCGACCTGCGAGGAGACGCAGAGCGTGCCGCGATCTTCCTCGGGAATGTAGACGGTTTCGACTTCGACCGGCGGGAAGTTCGGGTTCGCCGGATCGCGGAAGCGGAACAGCCACTTGCGGGTGCCGTCGGCGGAAACCTGCTCGGAAACGATCTCGGGGCGGTCGAGGTTGAAGGCGTCGGCCAGCTTCTGGCGCACGGGCTTGGCCACATTGGTCATGCGGTCGAAGTCGGTGACACCGTTGACATAGAGCCAGTTCCACAACTGGCTGGCGCGCATCCGGCTCTCCTTTTCGGAGGCGATGCCGTGTTCCACCAGCGTCGCGGCCAGCGCCGGCTTGCCGAGGCCGATCAGCGACGGCCGGCTGGCAGTGGCCGGCCGGACGGCGGTCGAATGGTCGAGGTTCAGCGCGATGCTCATGGGCGGCCGGAAAACAGGAAATGCGGGGAAGTCCCGCGGCCCATAGCATATGGGGGCGTTTGGCGCAAAGTCACGGGGGCGTGGGGCAGCTATTCGCGCCCCGGCCGGCTCAGCACTCGGCGTCGATCGACTGCTGTGCGGCGGTGGCGCCCGAGAGCGAATAGCTCTGGGTGATCTTGATGCCGGCGGCGGAGGTGCCTTCGACCACCATGGACGAGCCCGCCCGGATGGCGCTGGCCAGCGTGTCGGCCTGCGAGGCATCGTCGAGCCAGGCGGCGTCGCCCTGGGTGAACAGGGGGAAGCTCTGCCCGCCGATGCTCACCGTGGCCATGCTGTCGGCCTGAAACTGGAAGCCGGCCACCAGGTTGAACTCGTCGGCGACACCCTCGGCGGGTCGATTGGTGATGTAGAGATAGGCCTGGGTGTAGCCATCCGGGGTCGGGGCGACCCGCTCCGGCTTGGTCATGGCAAAGCAGACTTCGCCGGCTCCGTCATTGGCGGCATAGCTCGACCAGGCGCGGTGCTCGCCGAGGATGCGCACCTGTTGCGCCGCAGCAGGCGCGGCCAGGGTCAGGGTGGCGAGAACGGCAAGCGCCAGGGCTCGGTTGGTCATGTAGTCCTCTGCGTCAATGGCAGTGTGGGCCCCGGAGGGCCCACGACAGTTAGGATGGTCACCGCGGGTGCCGCAACCCTTTCGATCAGGCGCAGGCTGCGTCGATTGCGTTCATCGCCGCGGTGGCGCCGGACAGCGAATAGGTATCGACAGTGTTGGTGCCGCGCTGGGAGGTGCCGCGCACCACCAGCTTGCTGCCCGCCTTGAAGGCCGACACGAACCCGGCTTCGTCGCCGGTCGAGGCGAGCCAGGCGGCGCTGCCCTCGGTCACCATCGGATAGCTCTTGCCATCGATGGTGGCGCTGGCCTTGGGCTCGGTCTGGTGCAGCGGGTAGCCGACAATGGTCTGCACCTCGTTCTTGGTGCCCATGCCCTTGCGGTGGATGATCAGGAAACTGATGGGGTCGCGGTTCGCGCCGGCCGGCTCGGAAGCCTGCGGCGTCGAGGAGATATAGCAGAGCAAGCCGCTGGAATCGTTGGCTGTCCAGGCCGTCCAGGCGTTGAAGGTGCCGAGTTCGGTGGCCTGCTGAGCCTGTGCGGCCGATGTCAGCGCCATGAGTGCGCCCACCGCAAGCCCGGTGACGAGGCTGCCGGTTTTCATCGTCATCGCCAGTGTGTCCTTTTGCTGATCAGGTTTCCCGTGTCGGGGGCGCCAGCCCCGCGCCTAATGTCGCCCGACATGGTTACCAAGTGGTCAAGGCGTCGCTCCGCCAAGCGACAACTTGGTTCAATTGCGAGCAAAGGCGGCGGCAATGGGGCGGCGACGCACACGGCTTCGCGCGCGGGGCGGCAGCGTTAACAAATGCTTGCTTTTCGTTACCGCCGAAGAGCCGTCTGCAGCGATTCAGGCAGCCAAGGGGTAACTCTGCTCGACGACATAGGGACCACCGCCCACCGAGTCCTTGCTCGAGAACAGGACGAACCGCCCGACCGGGAAACTCATGGGCTCGAACCGCCCGGCTTCTGCGATGGAGCGCGCCAGTTCCTCGGCGCTGGTGCCGCGCAGGCGCGCCAGTGTCACATGCGGCACGAACTTGCGCTCTTCGGGGGCGAGGCCGGCGCGCTGCAGCACCCGTTCCTGCGCGGCCTGCAGCCGGGTCAGGGCTTCGCTCGGCTCGACGCCGGCAAACAGCGCCCGCGGCTTGTCGCCGCCAAAACTGCCAAGATGGGTGAGGCGGACGGTGAAGCGCATGGAATTGGCAAGCCGGTCCAGCGAATCGGCCACCTCGTCGGCGGTCTGGCCGTCGACGTCGCCGATGAAGCGCAGGGTGATGTGGTAGTTTTCCGGGTCCACCCAGCGGGCGCCGGTGAGGCCGCCGCGCTTGAGCGACAGGAGGAAACCGGTGTCTGATGGGACTTCGAGTCCGGTGAACAGCCTGGGCATCGGTGTGGGGCCCTCCCCGCATAGGAATTGCCCGCGGAGCGTAACATGAAAGTGTCGCCGGGCCAGTCGAATCGTCTCACGGAGAAAGTCTTGTAAAGCGTTGGGTGCGCATCCATATTGGGCACCAAGTGGCAAGTGCCAATTGCCCGCGGCCGTGACAGGCCGCAGAGTTTTAGGGAAAGGAACCCGACATATGGCTGAATATGACCGTCAGACCCTCGGTGCGCGGGCCGGCTCGGCCTTGGCCATCGACGAGGGCCTTCGCAGCTACATGCTGCGCGTCTACAACTACATGGGCCTTGGCCTGGTAGTCACCGGGCTCGTCGCCTGGTTCACCAGCAACTGGGCCATGTCGAGCCCGGCCAATGCCGAACTGCTCTATGCGAGCCCGCTGGCCTGGGTGGTCATGCTGGCCCCGCTCGGCTTCGTGCTGGTGCTGAGCTTCGGCATCAACAAGCTTTCCGTCGGCGCTGCCCAGGCTATCTTCTGGGCCTTCGCTGCGGTGATGGGCCTGTCACTCTCCTCGATCTTCCTGGTTTATACCGGCGCCTCGATCGCCAAGGTGTTCTTCATCACGGCCGCCCTGTTCGGTTCGATGAGCCTTTACGGCTACACCACCAAGCGCGACCTGACCTCCATGGGCACCTTCCTGTTCATGGGCCTGATCGGCATCATCATCGCCTCGATCGTGAACATCTTCCTCGGCTCCGGCCCGCTTGATTTCGCGATCTCGGTCGTGGGCGTGCTGGTGTTCACCGGCCTGACCGCCTGGGATACCCAGAAGATCAAGGAAAGCTACGCCGATCACTTCGGTGCCGACGTGCTGGCCAAGAACGCCATCATGGGCGCGCTGAGCCTCTACCTCGACTTCATCAACCTGTTCCTGATGCTGCTCCGCCTGTTCGGCAACCGCGAGTAAGCGCCAGGCTTGATCGGACCGATCAAGCAAATTGGTTGGACGACATCAGGGACCGCAGCCTAAAAGGGCTGCGGTCCCTTCTTTCTGGTGCTCCGTTGTCCGCCTTCGAACTGCGCCCCTTCCAGTGGAGTGATGTGCCCGCCATCACCGCCATCTACCGCCACTATGTCGAGCACTCCGTCGCCACCTTCGACCTGACCGCCCCGGGCGAAACCGCCATGGCCGAAAAGTTCGGGCATATGCGCGAACTCGGCCATCCGATCGTGGTGGCGACCGACGCGACCGGCGCCGTCCGCGGCTACGCCTATGCCTCGGTCTACCGCCCGCGTCCGGCCTATCGCTTCACCTGCGAGGACTCGGTCTATTGCGCGCCCGACGCGCAGGGGCAGGGGCTCGGCCGGCAGATGCTGGAGCGGGTGATCGCGGAGTCCCGCCAGTTCGGGTTCAAGCAGATGATCGGGGTGATCACCGCCGACGGCGTAGGCTCGGTGCGGCTGCATGAAAAGCTCGGCTTCCGCCATATCGGCCGGCACGAGAAGCTCGGCTTCAAGTTCGATCGCTGGCTCGATATCGTCCATATGCAACTCGAACTGTAGCGGCGGTGGCCGCGACCTCGTGGTTCGACAGGCTCACCATGAGGTCTATGGGAACTCAGGACCCTCGTGGACCTCGCAGCCCTCACGCACTCGTCAGCCTCGGGCGAAGCTGCGCCACGATTGCGCCGACATCGCCGTGCTAAATTTGTGTTAACTGGCGGGATCGCCCGGGGGACGCAAGATGCAGCTCAAGCCGAATGCCTACCGTCTCAGCGAGACCGTCAAGGGCGTCGAGACCATGACCCGCTTTGCGCTGGCGGTGCTGGCGCTGGCCTCGGGCGTCTACACCTATCTTGGCGTGCGCGGGATTCTCGATGGCTCGGCGAACTTCGTGTTCTTTGCCGCCATCATCTATTCGGCGGCGGTGTCGGTCGCCATCTACGCCTTCTGGAGCTTCATGCTCCGCTTCGTGCCGCTGGTGACGAGCGGGGTGCAGCGGCTGGCGCTGTTTGCCACCATGGCCATCGGCTGCGCCATGATCATCGCCATGTCGAGCTGGCTCAATGCGGCAGCGCTGGCCGGGTCGGCGGCGACCGAGCAGCACATGGCGGTGACGCTCCAGGGCTATGCCGAGGATCTCGACCGCGCCCATTCCAACGCGCTCGCAGCGCAGAGCCTCCTGCCCGACGTCGAGCGCGCATCGCAGCGCTTTGCCGGCCTGGCCGCCGATGAACGCGAATCCGGGGCGCTGACCGGCACCACGGGCTCGGGCAGCGTGGTGCAGCTCCTCACCCAGATGTCGACGCAGATGAACCAGCTTGCCGCCAGCATCCTGGGCTCGCGCGAGGAGGTGAACTCCTTGTTCGCGCAAGGGTCGGAGCGCCTCGCCACCATGCGCGAGCTGGTGTCCACACCCGGCGAGGTCGGGCCGCGCGCCGATGCCTTCCAAACCGAGGCGGTGCAGCTCTCCGCGGTGATCGCGGCGCTGCAGCAGACCGGCATTGCCGCCTCGGTGAAGCGGGCCTCCGCCGATCTCGCTGCCGGCTTCATCGCGCCGGTTGCCGATGGCAGCACCGCCGACCTTGCCAACCGGCAGGACCAGGTGATGGCAACGGTGCAGGGCGCCGTCGGGGTGCAGTCCGCAGCGCTCACGGCAGCGGCGGACGAGATTCTGGCAACGCCCCCGGTCGAACAGCGCCGCTTCGTGCCGCTGTCGAGCGCCGAGGCGGTGATCCGCTACTGGCAGGACTTCATCCCGTCCTGGGCCGGGGCCATTTCCATCGACCTGTTGCCGGTGGTGCTGGTGCTGGTGCTGATGATCGTCAACGACGCCATGCGCCGGGAGTCGGAATCGCTGGAAGCGGCCGAGAACATCACTGCCGCCGAGATGCTGCGGGCGATGGCGCTGTTCCGGCAGATGGAGGGCACGGCACCCGTGCCGGCGACGGGACCCGAACCAGCCGTGCCGGGGGAAGCTGCGCCCGCTGATCCCGCAGTGGACCAGCCGGCTGTGGCGGCTGCCGCAGCCGACGAGGCCACCGTCACCCCCATCGACGCCGCGCAGCGCAAGCGCACGGACGGACCGCGGCCGGCATGAGCGCCGCCGAGCCTGTCCACCGCCCCTCGCACTACCGGCGGTTCCTCCAGGCGGTGGAGCGCGTCGAGGATGGCGCCATCCTGCGGGTGGCGTTCTTTGCGCTGCTGATCGGCACCGCCTCGGTTCTTTATGTCGATTTCCGCGAGCTGAGCGCCAGCGATGGCGGGTCGCTGTCCGGTCCGATGCGGCCGATCCTGCCGCCGGCGATCGACGGGCCCGGCCAGGGAGCCAACCCCACCATCACCAGCGACCCGGACCTGCTCGATGATCCGCTTGAGGTGGCGCTGGGTACGGGTGGTGCCCTGCACCTGACCGGCTCGATCGAACCCGGCTCGGCCGAGCGGGTGCGGAGCGAACTCGAGGCGCGTGGGGAATATGTCACCACGGTGGTGCTCGAATCGCCCGGCGGGTCGGTGGAGGACGCGCTGGCGATCGGGCAGATGATCCGCGAGCGCGGCCTTGCCACCGAGGTCCCGGCGGGGGCGCTGTGCGCCTCGTCCTGCCCGCTGGCGTTTGCCGCGGGTGCGGAGCGCCGGGCCACGGCGGAGTCGGCGATCGGCCTTCATCAGGTCTATGCGGCGGCTATCAGTGCCGATCCGGCCAGCATGCCGAAGGCGGCCGGGGTCGCCATGTCCGACGCGCAGGCAGTGACGGCCCGAATCCTGGCGCACCTGACCGCGAGTGGCGTCGATCCTGCCCTGTGGCTGCACGCCCTCGAGACTCCGCCCAGCCAGCTCTACTACCTGTCAGGGGAGGAGATGGAGCGCTACCGGCTTGTCACATTAACCGATGATAGTCCGGATGAAGCAGTGGAACCCGGGAACAGCTAGTTCGTTGAAGCTCACGAGAAGGTCCGCAGAGACCGATGTGAGGGGAGGCCACCATGACTTACAGCCGTACACTCGTGCGCCATCGCGACATCCAGAACTGGGTGACGGATCGCCACGGCATTCCTGCCATCGCGCGGGTGCGCAACCGCTTCGGTGAAGCCCGGGCGCAGCTCAAGCTCAGCTTCGACCGCCGCCGCAAGCAGGACCATGCCAGCCAGGACGATGGCCTCAGCCCCTGCTCATGGACGGCGTGGTTCGCCGAGCTCGATCGCCAGCAGCTGGCGCTCAAGGTCGATCCCGCCCGGGATGACTACGAACTGGTGGAGCGCCGCGAAGGGGCCGATCAACCGGCCTGACGCGAACCCCGCCGGGGGTTCCTGGGCAGCGGCATGACCACAGCGCCGGCTTCCGACCCTTCGGCTGCGATCCGCACCTGGTCGCGGCCGTTTCGCTTGGCCTCGTACAAGGCCGTATCAGCGCGGCGGAGCACGTCGGAAAGCCGGTCATCCGCCTGAACAGACGCGACGCCGAAGCTGGCGCTGTGACCGTCGCCACCGATGGCTGCGGCGGCAGCAAAGCCGCTGCGGACGCCTTCGGCAAACAGCCGCGCCGTTGCCAGATTGGCGCCGGGGATGAAGATGGCGAATTCCTCGCCACCCACCCGGCCCAGCAGGGTCCGGTCGTCGCTGGTGGCCCCCAGGATACGGGCAAAGGCCTTGATCACCCGGTCGCCCGCCTCGTGGCCGAAGCGGTCATTGATGGACTTGAAGTGGTCGAGATCGGCCACCACCACGGCGGCAGGGGTGCCGGTGCGCTGGGCCTGCTCCAGCGCCGGAACAGCCCGGGTCTCGAAGCCGCGGCGGTTGAGCAGGCCGGACAGCGTATCGGTCTCGGACTGCTCGGTGATCTCAGCCATCACGTCACGGACAATGACGAGCAGCATCAGCAGGCCATTGGCGATCAGCAGCACCGCGCCCAAGGTCTGCGAGTAAGCGGCATAGTGGGAGGCCAGATAGTCCTGCGGATCGGAGCCTGACCCGATGGTGACCGCCATGATGGGCTTGATCAGGAAGTGCAGGGCCGACACCGCGAACAGGGCGAGCAGGGCAACATCGAGCGCGCGTTTCTGGCGGTGGGAAGCGACCACGAAGAAGGCCACCGTCTGCAAGACCGCATAAGGCCCCTGGTAGAGCATGTTGCGCAGCAGGCTGTCGCGCGGCATGTCGAGAATGGCGAGGTTGATCAGCAGCGAGGCGACGATCACGGCCACCAGGAAGCGCCAGTGCGATGACACCCGGTAGTGCCGCGCCAACCCGACCACGCCGCTCGACAGCGCCAGGAGAAAGATGGCGAAGATGCCGAAGCTGACCACCCGGTGGTCGGCCTGGTAGGGCAGGACGAATTCCAGCACCAGATAGAGGGCGCCGAAGCCGTAGGAGAAGGCGAGCCACCGCGCGCCCACCGCGGAGCGCTTGTATGCGGCCACTATGCCGAAGGCGGTGGCGAAGATGCCGGCGACGAAGAGGTTTATCGCCAGAACAAAGGCAGCGGCGGTCATCGCAGTGGGGGCCCGGTAAACTTGCCTGACACCCTAGTCGCGGAGAAGAAACGAGACGTTAATTCGACCTAGGCGTTGCCACCAATCCCCAGGGCCTTGGCCAGCAACTGGTAGGAGCGGCGGCGCAGCGCGTAGGAGTGGATGGTGGTGGTGATCATCACCTCGTCGGCGCCCGCGGCGAGGACCTTCTCGGTGATGGTCTCGGCCATCCGTTCCGGGCTGCCGACCAGCCACAGGCTCGACTGGTGGTCGATCACCTGCTGCTGCTGCGGGGTCAGCTGGTGCTCCATCGCCTTTTCCGGCGAAGTAAGCTGGCGCTGTTCGCCGGTGACGAAACGCGCCCAGTTCACTGCCTGCGAAATGCCGAGGAACCGGGCCTCCTCATCGGTGGGGGCACAGATCACCGACAGGCAGAGGATGGTGCGCGGCTCGGGGAAGTGCTCGGACGGCACGAAGGCATCGCGATAGGCCGCAAAGGCCGGCGCCGCCGGGGTGTGGCTGAAATGGGCGGCAAAGGCATAGCCGAAGCCGAGCTGGCCGGCGGCCTGGGCGCTGGCGCCGGAAGAACCGAGCAGCCATTTTGGCGGCAAGCGGATGCCGCCGGGCGACACCGGCACGCGCGAAAAGGGGTGGTCGGCCGGAAAGCTGTCCTCGTCGAAGGCCATCAGTTCGGCCAGGTAGGCCGAGAATTCTTCCCCGCCGCCCGAGCGCAACGCCCGCATGGCATAGCCGTCGCCACCGGGGGCGCGGCCGATGCCGAGGTCGATGCGGCCGGTATGGAGCGCCTCAAGGGTGCGATAGGCTTCGGCGATGCGGAGCGGGGCGTGGTTGAGCAGCATCACCCCGCCCGAGCCGACCCGGATAGTGCCGGTGTGGGCGGCGGCGCTGCCGATCAGGATTTCGGGAACCGAGGAGGCGATGGAGGGCATGCCGTGATGCTCGGCATACCAGAGCCTGGTGTAGCCGAGCCGGTCGGCCTCCTGGGCGAGCCGCACGGTTTCGTGCATCGCCTCGGCGGTGCTGGTGCCCTCGGCAATGGGAGCGAGATCCTGAAGCGAGAGGGCGAAGGAGGCGGGCATGGGCAACTCGGATGGTTTTGGTCAGCCGCCTATATCGGTAGCCGCCGATGGAATTGCCAGAGTTAACCTCCCGTTCATTGCAATTTGAGGCAAATCTTGCAGATCGCGCCCCTGGCGGGCGGGATGGCCCTTTGCGGAGGACGGCCCGATGCGTTCGATCCTGCTTGCTCTCGGCGTCCTGGTGCTGGCGACCGCGCCTTCCGCGGCGCAGTTCAACCTCCTGCCCGAGGTGCGCGCCGGCATTTCGGCGCGCGGGGTGGATGCGGGTGGCAACCTGCTCGACCCCAACCGGATCGGTGACGCCAATGTGGAACTGCTGTTCACCGCGCCCGACCTCAATGCCTGGACGGTGATCGGCGAGCTGCGTCCGCATCTGGGGGCGACGGTGAGCTTTCGCGGGCAGGACAGCTATGGCTATGCCGGGCTGAGCTGGACGGTCGAGGCGCCGATCCTGCCGGTGTTCGTCGAAGCGAGTGCCGGTGCGGTGGCGCGCACGTCGCTGTTTTCGGCCCCGGACGGGGCGCCGGAGCGCAGTTTCGGCTGCGGCGTGGGCGTGCGCCTTGCCGGCAGTGCCGGGATCAACCTGCCGCTCGGCACCTCGATCATCGGCACGGTGGAACACCTGCCCGATTTCGGCGCCTGCGGCGCGCCGGGCCGGGCCAACACCAATGTCGGAGTGCGGCTCGGCTTCCGGTTCTAGGCTGCCTGCCCGGCGGCCCAGCCCGAGGCCCAGGCCCACTGGAAGTTGTAGCCGCCGAGCCAGCCGGTCACGTCCACCACTTCGCCGATGAAATAAAGGCCTGGCACGTCGCGGGCCTGCATGGTCCGGGCGTCGAGCGCGGTGGTGTCGACGCCGCCCAGCGTGACTTCGGCGGTACGGTAGCCCTCCGAGCCCACCGGTTTCACCGTCCAATCGGCGAGGCGCCCGGCGACGGCGGC
Organism: Pseudomonadota bacterium; assembly: GCA_023431205.1. GTDB lineage: Bacteria > Pseudomonadota > Alphaproteobacteria > Rhizobiales > Devosiaceae > Devosia. The sequence continues at coordinate 21,544 of JAEYXQ010000033.1, forward strand.
GAGGCGCTTGTCAGGGAAGTCGCCGATCATGCCCGGAAGCGCCAGTTCGTCGGCGACCAGTTGCGCCAGGCGCTTGGGCAGGAGCGTCGACAGCACCGCCGGCAGATGGAGCTTGGGCGACGTGGCGCGCGCCTGGCGCAGCGCCTCGAGCGCATCGCGGCCGGGCAGGAGGTTGACGGCAATGGCGTCGCCCTCGCGCCAATAGGACGAGATCTGCAGGACCGAGGGGCCGGACAGGCCGCGATGGGTAAAGAGCAGCGCTTCGGTGAAGCGGGTCTTGCGGTGGCGGACCTCGGCGTCGAGGCTGATGCCGGCCAGGGGCTTGAGCCGCTCCAGCATGCCGATCTCGAAGGTCAGCGGCACCAGCGCCGGGCGCGTGTCGGTCACCGCCAGCCCGAACTGCTGGGCCAGCTGGTAGCCGAAGGCGGTGGCCCCCATCTTGGGGATCGACTTGCCGCCCGTCGCCACCACGACGCTGTCGCAGGTGACGGTGCCGGTCGACAGGCGCACCCGGAAGCCGGTGTCGGCCTTGTCCACTGCCTCGACCCCGGTGTCGAGCTGCAGCGTGCCGCCGGCGCGGCGGAGTTCGGCGACGAGCATGCCGACGATCTGGGTGGCGGAGCCATCGCAGAACAGCTGCCCGAGGGTCTTTTCGTGCCAGGTGATGCCGTGGCGCCGGACCAGCTCGATGAACACTTCGGGCGTGTAGCGCGACAGCGCCGACAGGGCGAAGCGCGGGTTGCGGCTGAGGAAGCGCTCGCGCCCGGTGGTGTGGGTGGCATTGATGTTGGTAAAGTTGCAGCGGCCGCCGCCGGAGATGCGGATCTTCTCGCCCGGATTTTTGGCATGGTCGACCACCAGCACCGAACGGCCGCGCCGGCCCGCTTCGATGGCCGCCATCAGCCCGGCGGCACCGGCCCCGAGCACCACGACGTCATAATGCGAATTGGTCAATCGAAACGCCAGACTGCGCCCAGCGTCACCTTGGATGTGGTCGGGCCCGAGACGCCGCTCAAACCCGGCGCGCCGTCGAGGCGGCCGAGCACCAGCGCCTCGCCGCGGAGGCTCGTCTGGCCCCAGAGAGCGTATTCGACGCCGCCGCCGAAGGCATAGGCGCCCCGGCCCTCGACCACGCCGACACCGCCGGCGGCATAGGCGAGAAGCTGGTCGGTCGCAACCAGCCCCAGCCGGCCGAGCGCCAGCACGTCGACGCCGGCATCGCCGGAAGTGTCGTAATTGCCGCCGAGCTGCACTTCGATGCCGGCGCGGATGAGGTCGGTGACCGCATGATCGTAACCGACGAAGCCGCCCATCTCGAAGCGGCTCAGGTGCCAGCCCCAGCCATAGTCGCCGAAGAAGTTGAACTGCGGATCGGCGAGGCTGCCGATATTGAGGCCGGCATGCCAGCCGGTGAAGTTGGTGATGTCGCCGTGGTGGAAGGCGGTGGTGGTTGCCGGCGCACCGTCCAGCTGCCAGATGGCGCCGGAGGTGATGCGCATGGCCGAGATCGCGGGGATCGACACCCCGCTCGGCACCGAGCCGATCTGGCCGATGCCCGCTGCTTCGAGGCGCAGCGCCATGTTCGGCGTCACCATGGTCTCGGCGCCGATGCCGACCTCGAAGGCCGCACCGGCACCGACGACGCCGAGCCCGCCCAGCGCATAGATCAGGGTGTTATCGCCGGCGGCAAAGCCGAGCCGGGCCAGGGCCATGGCCCGCAAATAGGTGGTCGAGATGTCGGTGGCGATGGTGGCCTGGAGTTCGCCGCCGAGCACCACGCCCGGAGCGATCGGCTGGTTCCAGCCGACCACGGCGCCGAATTCGGGCCGGATGTCCTCGCCGCCGACATTGAAGTTGTTCTTGCGCGCCGAGATGGCGCCGAGCAGCACGCCGGCATAGAGCCCTTCAAAGGGCGTGGGGGCGGCGAAATCTGCGGGCAGGGTTGGATCGAAATAGAGGTCCTGCGCCGACTGCGCGAACGCCACCACTGGCGTTGCCACCGCCAGCACCAGACCCGTCACCACTGCCGCTATCCGCATACGCCCCTCCGCTTGCCTCCATTGCGCCGCGAAAACGCCGCGCCGGCAACAGAATAATTGCCAGATGGTTGCCGTGATGTACCCGCTGTTGCCGCAGCGCACCAGAGCCCGGGCCCTCCAAACCCAGTCCGGCCAAGAGTTTCATTGACTCCTTGCGGTTTCAGCGTAAGAGACGAGCCTAGTTTTTCAGCCGAAAAGCAGTCGATCCCATGTGCCTTGCCCCATCCGTTACCGGATGCGTCTTCACCGGCCTCGTTGCCGGCGGCGTTGCCCTGTCGACTAAACTGACCAAAACCGCCTGACGCCTGTCCCCGGGGCCATCCTCCCCGCCGGGGAGAGGCCGATGAACATGGCCGCGGCCGATCGGCTGGCGCGGGGCGGATTGGCAAGGGACCGGAGTTCCAAAATGGGTTATCGCGTCGCTGTCGTCGGTGCCACGGGCAATGTGGGCCGCGAAGTCCTCAATATTCTCGCCGAGCGCAAGTTCCCGGCCGACGACGTGGTGGCGCTGGCCTCCTCCAAGTCGATCGGGATCGAGATCAGCTATGGCGACAAGGTGCTCAAGGTAAAGGACCTCGAGCATTTCGATTTCTCCGGCACCGACTTTGCCATCATGTCGGCCGGTGGCTCGGTGTCCAAGGACTGGGCGCCGCGCATCGCCGCCGCCGGGGCTATCGTCATCGATAACTCCAGCTACTGGCGCTACCACTCGGACGTGCCGCTGATCGTGCCGGAAGTGAACGGGCATGTGCTCGAGCGCTGGCTCGCCGATCCCAAGCGCAACAACATCATCGCCAACCCCAACTGCTCCACCGCCCAGCTGGTGGTGGCGCTGAAGCCGCTCCATGACGCGGCGACCATCAAGCGCGTGGTGGTGTCGACCTACCAGTCCGTTTCCGGCGCCGGCAAGGCAGGCGTGGACGAGCTGTGGACGCAGACCAAGGGCATCTTCGTCAACGACCAGCCCACCGCCACCAAGTTCCCCAAGCAGATCGCCTTCAACGTCATCCCGCACATCGATGTGTTCATGGAAGACGGCTACACCAAGGAAGAGTGGAAGGTGCTGGCGGAAACCAAGAAGATCCTCGATCCCAAGATCAAGGTCACCTGCACCGCCGTGCGCGTGCCGGTGTTCGTCGGCCACTCCGAGGCCGTCAACATCGAGTTCGACAAGCCAATCAGCGCCGACGAGGCCCGCGACATCCTGCGCGAGGCGCCGGGCATTTCGGTGATCGACAAGCGCGAGGCCGGTGGCTACGCCACTCCGGTGGAATCGGTGGGCGAGTACGACACCTTCGTGTCGCGCATCCGCGAGGACGTGACGGTCGAGAACGGGCTCGCCATGTGGGTGGTGTCTGACAATCTGCGCAAGGGCGCCGCGCTCAACACCGTGCAGATCGCCGAAGCGCTGATCGAACGCGGGCTCGAGGCGCGCAAGGCGGCCTAGCGGGCGGGCTAACGGACGGCGTCGGCGTTCTCGACTCCACCCCACCCTCAATCCCTCCCCATCAAGGGGAGGGAGGCGAAGGACCGAGATACCGGAATTCATCGTCTCCCTCCCCCTTGTGGGGAGGTATCAAGGGTGGGGGCTTGCCGCTCAGTGGCCGCAGGCGGCTCGGCAGATCACCATGAGGTCCAGGAGTTTTCGTCCGGTACCATGCCCCTGCGCGATATTCTCCTGGCCCTGGTGGTCGTCACCGTGTGGGGCATCAACTTCGTCTTCATCCGCTGGGGCGTCGAGGCCGTCCCGCCCCTGTTCATGACCGGGCTGCGCTATGTGGCGGCGGTGCTGCCGGCCATCTTCTTCGTGCGCCGCCCGGACGTGCCGCTGCCGATCCTGGTGGGGTACGGGCTGGCGATCGGGGTGGCGCAGTTCGGCCTGCTGTTCACCGCCATAAGCCTCGGCATGCCGTCCGGGTTGGCATCGCTGATCATGCAGGTGCAGGCGTTCTTTACCTTCGGGCTCGCCATCCTGTTCCTGGGCGAGCGGATCAACCGCTTCCAGCTGATCGGGGCGGTGATCGCCTTCGGGGGCATTGCGGTGATCGCCACCGAGCGGATCGAATTCCAGCTGCTGCTGCCGCTATTGATGTGCGTGCTTTCGGCCTTTTTCTGGGGCCTGGCCAACATCGTCACCAAGAAGGCCGGCCGGATCGACATGTTCGCCTTCGTGGTGTGGTCGAGCCTGGTGCCGCCCATTCCCTTGTTTGCCCTGTCGATGCTGGTGGAAGGCCCCGCGGCGGTGGCCGATGGGCTCGTGCACATCAACGGCCTCGGCCTCGCCTCGATCGCCTTCAACGGCTATGCCGCAACGCTGATCGGGTTCGGGCTGTGGAGCGTGCTGCTCGCCCGCCATCCGGCTGCCACCATTGCACCCTTCTCGCTGCTGGTGCCGGTGGCCGGCATGGTCAGTGCCGCGCTGCTCCTGGGCGAGGGGATTTCGGGGCTGGAACTGGCGGGCAGCGTGCTGGTCTTTGCCGGGCTGTTGGTCAATGTCTTCGGCCCGCGGCTGCGGGCCCGTCTCCGGACCGCCTGATGCCGTTCCGTCACGTCCTGCTCGCCCTGCTGGTCGTTGCCATCTGGGGCTTCAACTTCGTCGTCATCAAGCTCAGCGTCGAGGCGCTGCCGCCGGTGCTCGCGGCCGCGCTGCGGTTTCTGGCCGCCGCGGTGCCGCTGGTGTTCTTCATCAAGCCGCCCAAGGCGCCCTGGTGGATCGTAGTCGCCTTTGGGCTGAGCTTCGGCTTCCTGCTCTATGCCTTTCTCAACGTCTCGATCGCCTGGGGCATGCCGGCGGGCCTGAGTTCGGTGGTGCTGCAGACGCAGGCCTTCTTCACCATGGCCATCGCCTTCGTGGTGCTGGGGGAGCGGCCGAGCCGCTTCCAGATCATGGGGGCAGGGGTGGCCTTCGCCGGCATCGGCGTGATGGCGCTGGAACGGGCGCAGGGCGCCGGGTTGGTGCCGTTCGGGCTGACCATCCTTGCCGCCATCAGCTGGGGCCTTGCCAATGTGCTGACCAAGAAGGCGGGGCGGGTGAATGCCGTCGCCTTCACCGTGTGGGGTGTGCTGGCGGCACCGCTGCCCCTGCTGGTGCTGTCGCTGTTGGTGGAAGGCTGGCCGGCCGTGGCAACGGCGATGGCCGGCTTCGGCTGGGACGATGCGGTGCTGATTGCGTTCCTTGCCTATCCGGCAACGCTGCTCGGCGGCGCCATCTGGGCGTGGCTGCTCGGCCGCCATCCCGCCTCGGTGGTGGCGCCGTTCACGCTCTTGGTGCCGATCACCGGGCTGGCCTCGGGCTATCTGGTGCTGGGGGAGCGGGTCACCGCCTACGAAATCGCCGGCGGCCTGCTGATCATTGCCGGTATTGCGGTGACGCTGATCAAGCGCGCGCCGGCCGAAACACGCGGGGGCTGAAACGGCAGGAGCCACCCCGGGGGCTGGGGTGGCTCCTCCGTGTGACGTCCGCCGAAGCGGGCGTCGCGGAATCAGTTCGCCGCGGCGCTGGCCGCAACCAGGGCGTCGTACTCGGTGGCAGACAGTTCGCCATTGCCATCGGCATCGGCGGCAGCAAAGGCTTCCGGGGTGAGGTCCGGCCAGGCGACCTGCGCCTCGGCCAGCGAGATGCCGGTGCTGAGGTCAGCGTCGAGCGTCGCAAAGTCGGTGGCACCGGCCTGCGCATAGGCAGCCGAAGCCAGGCCAAGGGCGAAAACGGAAGTGAGTACGATCTTCTTCATAGGAGGTCTGCTCCATGATGGGGAAAGGCGGTGGCGGGTCTGCCCGCAACCGACGGTCGCTTCCCTGCGAACCGTGAAAGCGACGATGCCGCGGGTTTGCGGCAACCAAGGGCCGCGAAACGGGAATGATCTGGACCATTCTGGGCAGCATCTGCCGCAACGGGGGCAAGTTGTGGCCGGCGATGAACTTGCGCGGTCGGCAGACGTATTCGCCGCCCCATTCGTGCCGCACCACAGTCGTCGACGGGCGACGACTGTGACATCGGGGACTCACGGGATCGTATCTTCGGCCGCTCCGCGAAGACCTGGCAATCACGCGTGCGTGATCAACCGCCGGCGAGGGCGGTGCGCGAAGTCTTGCCGTCCATCAGATCAGAGATCGGGGCGGTAGAAGTCGCCGTCGCCGTTCATCACCCAGAGTTCGCCGGTCGAAATATCGAACCAGGCGCCGTGGACGGCCAGCCGCCCTTCCTTCTCGAGTGCGGCGACATAGGGGAAGGTGCGCAGGTTGCGGATGGAATTGCGGATGGAGATGCGCTCCATGGCCGTTTGCCGTTCCGATGCGGTCATCAGCGTATTCTGGCCGAGCTGGTTGGGGAGTTCGCCCAGCATGCTCATCCACTTGCCGATGAAATCACCGTCGTCGAGCGGGCTGAAGGCGGGGTTGAGCGCCGCCTTGATGCCGCCGCAGCGGCCATGGCCCATGATGACGATATTGGAGACGCCGAGGCCCTTGATGGCAAACTCGATGCCGGCCGAGGTGCCGTGCTGGCCGCCGTCCGGCTGGTAGGTCGGCACCAGGTTGGCGACATTGCGCAGCACGAAGGCTTCGCCGGGACCGCAGTCGAAGATCATTTCCGGGGTGGCGCGGCTGTCGCAGCAGGCGATGATCATCGTGGAGGGCGTCTGGCCGGTTTCGGCCAGGTCGCGAATGCGTTCTTTTTCCCGGGCATAGCGCCCGGCCATGAAGTTGGCGTGGCCGTCGAGCAGGTGCTGAGGAAAGTTGTGCATGCGCCTCGATTAGCTGTAAGAGGCGACAAGATCAATCTCCGGCGTGAGGGCGCCGGCACAGGGGGGCTATGCATGCTGATCTAC
>JAEYXQ010000068.1 GCA_023431205.1 Pseudomonadota bacterium
GGCCTGGCCGTACCTCTATCCCTGGCCGCAGCGCCCCGCCGGCCTGGTCGAGGAAGCCTTCGACGAACTCGCCCGCCGCTGGACCCCGATCCTCAACGCCTTCGACGAGGCCGGAGTCGATGTCTGCTACGAGATCCATCCGGGCGAGGATCTGCATGACGGCGTCAGCTACGAGATGTTCCTCGAGCGCGTGAACAACCACCCGCGCGCCAACCTGCTGTATGATCCGAGCCACTTCGTGCTGCAGCAGCTCGACTATCTCGACTACATCGACATCTACCACGAGCGCATCCGCGCCTTCCACGTGAAGGACGCCGAGTTCAACCCCACCGGCCGCCAGGGTGTCTATGGCGGGTTCCAGAGCTGGGTGAACCGGGCAGGGCGCTTTCGCTCGATCGGCGATGGCCAGGTTGATTTCCCGGCGATCTTCTCCAAGCTCACCGCCAATGACTTCGACGGCTGGGCGGTGCTCGAGTGGGAATGCGCCCTCAAACATCCGGAGGATGGTGCCCGCGAAGGTGCCGAGCTGATCCAGAGCTACATCATCCGCGTCACCGAAAAGGCCTTCGACGATTTCGCCGGTGCGGGCACCGATCAGGCTGCCAACCGCAAGATGCTCGGATTGAGCTGAATTCGTCCCCAAAACACTGCAGATGGCGCGTCACCGGTAACGAAATGCAGACCGATCGCGCCGTCTGCGCTGCACAAGACTGACCTGAGGAGGCACCAAAATGGCTGAGAACGGCGCACGGCGCATTCGCCTGGGCATGGTTGGTGGTGGCACGGGAGCCTTCATCGGCTATGTCCACCGCATCGCCGCCCGCATCGACGGGGACTACGATCTGGTGGCCGGCGCGCTGTCGTCGCGGCCCGAAGTGGCGAGGGAATCCGGGCAAAACCTGGGTCTGGCCGATGACCGCATCTACACCTCCTACGAGGAGATGGCCCGCGCCGAGGCCGCCCGTCCCGACGGCATCGAGGCGGTGGCGATCGTCACCCCCAACCACATGCACTACGGTCCGGCCAAGGCTTTCCTCGAGGCCGGCATCCACGTGATCTGCGACAAGCCGATCACGTCCACCATCGAAGACGCCCGCGCCCTGGCGCAGGTGCAGCCGAAGAACGGCGCTAAGTTCCTGCTGACACACAATTATACCGGCTACCCGCTGGTCCGGCAGGCGCGTGAACTGGTGGCTTCCGGCGCCCTGGGCACCATCCGCGTGGTGCAGGTGGAGTATCCGCAGGACTGGCTCACCGAGGCGGCTGGCGAAGACAACAAGCAGGCTGCCTGGCGCACCGACCCGGCCCGTTCCGGCGCCGGCGGCTGCATCGGCGACATCGGCACCCACGCCTACAACCTCGCCCGCTTCGTCACCGGCCTGAAGACCGAGGCGGTCTCTGCGGACCTCGACAGCTTCGTGCCGGGCCGCCAGCTCGACGACAACGTGCACATCATGCTGCGCTTCGAAGGCGGCGCGAAGGGCATGCTGTGGGCGAGCCAGGTGGCCGTGGGCAACGAAAACGGCCTGCAGCTGCGCGTCTATGGCGACAAGGGCGGCCTCGAGTGGCGCCAGGACAATCCGAACTACATGTGGTTCACCGAGTTCGGCAAGCCGAAGCAACTGCTAACTCGCGGTGGCTCGATCTCGGTGCCGCCGGCGGCTTCCATGAACGTCCGCATCCCGTCCGGGCACCCCGAGGGTTACCTCGAGGCCTTCGCCACGCTTTATTCGCAGTTCGCGGCGGTGATCCGCGGCGAAGGACAGGACTATGAAGCGCTGCTGCCGTCTCTGGCCGATGGCGTCGAAGGCATGCAGTTCATCATGGCTTCGGTGAAGTCGAGCCAGAACGATGCGAAATGGACGCGCTTCAGCGAAGTCTAGGCCCTGCTGCAGGGTTGCGTCTTGAGGCCACCGGGTTCGCCCGGTGGCCTTTTCTCTACTGCAGCCGTGTGGCGGTGAAACCTTCGGCCTCGAGCAGTTCGATGACATTGGTCGGCCCCACCAGGTGGGCGGCGCCGACAATCACCAGCGCATCCACGTCGTCGGCCAGCAATTGCGACAGCGGACCCATCCAGTTGCGGTTGCGCTGATAAAGCAGGCGGTCGAGGAAGGCGTCTTCGAAGCCACCCATCTCCATCTGGAACAGGTGAGCGATGCGGTCGGCGGTGCCGGCCTGCCAGTGGTGCATCATCTTGCTCATCAGCTTGGGCATGGTGTCGAGTTCGTCCAGCGTCGCCTGCAGCATGGCGAGTTGCTCCGCCTCGGAGGCGCCGGCCAGCACATCCAGCTGTTCATCGCCGGTTTCGAGGTGGATGAGCCGCTCGGGTTCGAGCTCCGGTTCAAGCTGGAGCTCCACGCCCGGCTGGTCGTAGCCAAGTGCTACCACCGCAGCGACGGAGATGGTGTTCGCCGCCATCCATGGCCGCATGGCCAGGAGGGAGCCGACCGGAAGGCCATAAGCCAAACTCTGGGTACGCAGCTTGGCCTCGAGATCGGCATCGATGACATCGGTGAGGAGCGTTCCGTCGACATAGACGCCGCGGGCTATGGCCGCGGCGCCGACCTGAGCCTGCGACATGGGGCTGATATCCGTTTCGAGCACGATCTTGTCAGCCGCCGCCAGACGCTCGTCGAACAGCGGCGTCCGCCAGTCGATCCCCCCAGGGAGCACATGGAAGGAGCCGAACAGGTAGATCGCGCTGTCGCCGTCGCTGACCTTCCACATGGCGGGTGCGCCCACCGCGGGAGAAACAAACGGCAGCAGCAGGGCAAGCGGCAGGGCAAATTTGAGCATGGCGCATTGTGTCGTGGGCGACGCGCTGCCGCAAGCTGCAGGCGCAGCGGGTTGATCCGGCCGCCTGCCTTCGCTACACGAAGCGCCAGTAACAAGGACGAGTTGAATGCGCGCGGAAACCGAAAAGGCCGTTGCCGAAATCGAGCAGGTGCTGACCCTGCTGAGGAGGCATCTTTGACTGGGATACTGCTGAACTCCGTCTCGCGGCGCTGAGCGCCGAAACCGAATCTCCCGATTTCTGGAACGACCCGGAGAAGGCCCGGGTGCGGATGCGCGAGCGCGACGATCTCGACGTGGCGGTCAAGGCTGTGCGCGAACTCGAAGCCGGCATTCGCGACAATGTCGAACTGATCGAACTCGGCGAGGCCGAGGGCGACGAGGGCGTAGTCAAGGAAGCCGAGGCAGCCCTGATCGAGCTCAAGCAATCGGCGCGCCGGCACCAGATCGAGACGCTGCTCTCGGGTGAGGTCGACGCCAACGACTGCTACGTGGAAATCCACGCCGGCGCCGGTGGCACCGAGTCGCAGGACTGGGCCAACATGCTCCTGCGCATGTACACCCGCTGGGCGGAACGCCGGAAGCTCAAGGTGGAAACCATCGAGTTCCACGACGGCGAAGAAGCCGGCATCAAGTCCGCCACCATCCAGGTGAAGGGCCACAATGCCTATGGCTGGCTGAAGACCGAGAGCGGCGTGCACCGTCTGGTGCGGATCAGCCCCTACGACTCGGCTGCCCGCCGCCACACGAGCTTCTCGAGCGTCTGGGTCTATCCGGTGATCGATGACACCATCGATATCGAGATTCGCGATGCTGACCTCAAGGTGGATACCTACCGTTCATCCGGTGCCGGCGGACAGCACGTCAACACCACGGATTCGGCGATCCGCATCACGCATATCCCAACCGGGATCATCGTTGCCTGTCAGCAGGAGCGTAGCCAGCACAAGAACCGTGCGACGGCCATGAACATGCTGCGGGCCCGGCTCTACGAGCTGGAGATGCAGAAGCGCGAAGAGGCGGCCAACGCCCAGGCGGCGAGCAAGACCGATATCGGCTGGGGCCACCAGATCCGATCCTATGTCCTGCAGCCGTACCAGATGGTCAAGGACCTGCGGACGGGCGTGGAAAGCGGCCAGCCCTCGCTGGTGCTCGATGGCGAGCTCGACCAGTTCATGGAGGCTGCCCTGGCGCAGCGCGTCGGCGTTGCCACCGACGTCACCGCTGACGCGGACTAGCGGCTACATCAGCGCCAGCAACTGCCGCCCCGCCTCAAGAAAATCCTTGGGGTTGAGGGCGGTGTCGTTGCGGCGCACCTCGAAGTGCAGGTGCGGGCCGGTGGAACGGCCGGTGGAGCCGACCCGCGCGATCGGCGTGCCGGTGTTCACCTGCTGGCCTTTTTCCACCAGATAACCGGAGAGGTGGCCGTAGCGGGTGATGAAGCCGTTGCCGTGGGTCACTTCCACGGTCTTGCCGTAGCCAGATTTCTGGCCAACAAAGGTGACGACGCCCGCGGCGGCGCTGAAGACGCTGGTGCCGCTAGGCGCCGCGAAATCGAGGCCAGCGTGGAAGGCGCGTGACCCAGTGAACGGATCGGTGCGGTTGCCGAAGCCAGAGGAACGACGGTAGCCTTCACTGATGGGCATGTGCACCGGGGCAGCGTCGATGCTCTGCCGGGCCGCCTGATAGCGGATCAGGGCCGCCAGCACCTCGTTGGCATCCTCGACTGCAGGGCTGAGTGCCGCATCCTCCACCGGGGCCAGCAGCGGCCCGCCGACGCCCTCCTCGAGGGGCGGCAGGGTTACGGGGATGCCCAGACGCGTCAGCGTCGAAACGATGCCTTCGGTGCGTTCGCCGGCAGTGGCGGCGATCGACGCCATGGCTGAGCGGGTCTCGACCATCATGTGGTCGATCGAGGCTGCCGTGGCGGCGATGTCGGGATTGCCGGACGGTGTGGTGGGCACGGTGGCAGCCGCACTTGTGAGTGTTGTCGCCGGCGCGATGCCGAGTGCGTCAGCCTTCTCGACTAGGACCTTCACCAGTTGGTGCTGTTCGAGCAGCACTTCCTGCTGCTGTGCCAGTTCCTGGAGTTGCAGGTTCATGTCGCCGGCCTGCGCATAATTGCGCGAATGGAGGCGGTCGATCTCGACCCGCAGTTCGGCGATCCGGTCTTCATAGGCAGAGATGATCTGGTCGGTTTTACCGCTCCACAGCCGGGCGATGTCCGAATGCAGCAGCAGCGCGGTGCCGAGCAGGGCATTGCCGCCCAGCAGCAGCACGAACATCGAATAGAACAGGGTCGGATGAATGCGGTGGCCGCCGCTAGCTCTTGCCTGATCGAAACTGCTTCGAGCCTGCATCCAGCGACTCCACTCACGCGACTATGGTGAGCGGAGTATGAACCTTGATGGTTAGCGGTGTGTTAGCCCGCCTGAACCGCTTCCAGAACCTTCTGGGCGTGCCCCTTGATCCGGGTCGCCCTGATGATGCGCACGACCTTGCCTTGGGCGTCCACGATGAAGGAGGTGCGGATCAGTCCCGTGAACTCGCGGCCGTAGAGTTTTTTCAGTTGCCACAGGCCGTAGGCTTCAATGACCGTCCTTTCCGGATCGGCAGCAAGCGGCACCTTCAGCCCGTACTTCCGACGGAAGCGAACATGGCTGTCGATGGTGTCAGGAGAGATGCCGACGAGAGTGGCGCCCGCCGCGGTGAACTGGTCGAGCCGTTCGGAGAACTCGATGTTCTCATCGACGCAGCCGCCGGAATCGTCCTCGGGGTAAAAGTAGAGCACCACCGGGCGCCCGCGCTGTTCCGAGAGCGTGAAGCTGGTGCCGTCATCCAGCGGCAGGGTGAAGCCCGGAGCAGGATCGCCTTCACGCAGTGTCGTCACGCCCAAGTCCTTCCCGCAGAAATTAACCGGTTTCGCGCCATATTACAGCCAGTATGATCAAACAACAGACTGCCTGCGGCGGTTGATTCTGACGAGGTGCCAGACATAGCGGCCCAGCCTGACACCGGACCCAAGTGAGCGCGACTACTCCCACCGCGGATATCCCTCCCGCGCCCAGCCCCAGAAAACGCCGGCACCCGGCGCGCCACACAGCCAAGATTGCCGTGTGGCTTTTGGGCATTCCGGCGCTGATCGTGCTGTTGCTGTGGATGGTGCTGCTGATCACCCCGATCCGGCTGCCCTTTGCCGGGGTGGCGGTTCGCGGTCTGGTGCAGGGTGCCTTGCCGGCGGGAAGTGACCTGCAACTGGGCGAAATGGCGCTGGCACTCGAAGGTGGCGTGTGGCCGGTGGTGCAGTTCTCGCCCGTTGTGCTGACCGACAGCAAGTCGGGTGCACGCGTGGGCGTCGAGGCGCTGGAAGTCGGCTTTTCGCCTGCCCGGGCGCTGATGGGGCAGCCGGGTGCGACGATCACGGTTGTCCGTCCGCGCATTCAGATGGTCCAGGACCTGCTCGGACCGCGGCTGGCAACCCTGGAAATGATCGAAGATCCAGCCGGCGGCGCTCCCACGGTGCGGGTGCTCGAAGGGGAGGACGCCTATCCCAGCGTGGGCATATCTACCGACGGTATCGATCTTTCCGGAGACATTGGCGACCTGCAGATGCGGTCGGACAATGACTGGCTGATCTACAACCTCGAGGCGGCGGAGCAGGGCATCGCCGACCTCGTGGAACAGGTGGCGCAGGGGCGGTTCTCCAAGCTGGTGGTGCGCGACGGGGCGATCGAAATGATCGACTCCGTCTATGGCCTCTTCCGCCGGTTCGAAGACATCAATCTCGAGATCGGCTCCACCCCGGATCGCCGCAGCACCCGCGGCACGTTCACGGCAGCACTGGGCGGGCGCACCATGACCGGCGTGGTCTCCCGGGGGCTGGACGACGAGGGCAACTCCCGGCTCGAGGCGGACGTCACTAATATCGATTTTGCCGCCTTCCTTCCCTTTATCGACGATGCCGCCAGCGTTGCCGCCGTACAGGGCGCCGGCGCCCTGTCGATCGACGTGAACTTCACGCCGGCCGGGGGCGAACTGATCGATGGACGCTTCAAGGTCGACCTCACCGGTCTCGATCTGAGGATCGGCAAGGACTATTTCCCGATCGCAAGTTCGATCCTCGACGTTGCGTGGTCCCCCAAGGATGGGAAGTTCACCCTCGCCGACGCAGCGATCCAGATCGGACAAAGCTCCGCCAAGTTGTCCGGGGTCTTTGCCCTGGGGCTTGATCGCAGTTTCGGCCCCACCATCGGCATATCCATCTCGGCGCGCGATGTCCGCCTGCACCCGAACGACATGGCGGCGCCGGCGGAACCCTTCGAGACGGTGGATTTTGCCGGCTGGTCGGCTCCGCTCTATGGCGCCGTGGGGATCGACCGCCTCATTGCCCGAAAGGGCGATGCCTCGGTCGAGACGGCGGGGCGGCTCGACATGCTTCGTACCGGGGTAGGGCTGGACATGACGATCGCCGGGCAGGGGGTCAGTGCCGACGACATGAAGCGGCTGTGGCCCTATGTGACCGGCGAAGAGAGCCGGGACTGGTTCGTGGCGAACATCACCGAGGGCACGGTCGCCAGTGCCCGCATGAGCTTCGACTTTCCGGTCGGCTCGCTGGCACTCGATGGTGAAGACAAGCCAATCCCGGACGGGGCGATGCAGATCGAGATCGTCGGCACCGGCGTAGCCATCCGGCCTACGGCTGAAATGGCGCCGATCCACCTCGATGGCGAGACGCGGTTCCTGGTCAATGATGGCGGCATGACCGTTGCGGCCACCGGCAGCAAGGTGCCAACCGCCAGCGGTGATATAACCGTGCGCAATCCGGCGCTGGTCATGGACTATTCGCAGCCTGACCAGAGCATTGTCGAGATCTCCGGCGACATCGCTGCACCCATCCCCGCGCTGCTGGCGCTGGTGGAAGAACAGCAGCCGGACGCTTTGGGCAGCGCGCAACTGCCGATTGATCTGGAAGCGATTACCGGCTCCATCGAGGTCGGCCTGGTGGCAACCATCGACCTTGGCGATGAAGAAGCCGGTCGCGCCATGGACATCGACTATGTGCTGAACGGCACCGTGCGCGACTTCGCCAGCAGCGAGCCGATCCAGGATCGCACCATCGGCAATGGACAACTGGCCTTCAGTGCCTCGCAGGATGCCTACCGTCTCGGCGGTACGGCCGAGATCGATGGCATGCAGGCGGAGGTCGAGATCGAAGGGGCGCCTGGGACCGAGCCGAGGTTCCGGCTGGCGTCCACCATTGCCGTGGCCGACCTGGCGCAGATGGGGTTCGATGCCTCGGAGTTCCTCTCGGGCCAGGTGCGCTTCGTGGCCCAGCCGATGGCCGGTGGCAGCCTGCAGATGTCGATCGACCTGGCGGAGGCGGGGCTGACCATTTCCGACCTCGGCATCACCAAGGCAGCCGGCACGCCGGGCATGCTGAACGCCACCATCAGGCAGGATGGTGACCTGACCAAACTCAGCAATGTCGATCTGTCCTTCGGCGCGGTGCGAGCGGTCGGCGAGATCGAATACCATGCCACCGAAGGGCTGAAATCGGGACGGTTCAGCCAGTTCGGGCTGAGTAGTGGCGACAACACCCAGGTGACGCTGAGCCCGATTGAGAATGGGTATTCGGTGCGAATCGCTGGTTCCCAGCTCGACCTGAAGCCGATGCTGAAGCGGTTCTTCGGCCTGGGTGAGGGGGCCGGAGGCGTACAGGCGACCCAGTTCGAACAGACCATTGCACTCGATGTCCAACTGGATCGTGCGATCGGCTACTATGCGACGACGGCGTTCAACGTCGACCTCGACCTGCGCCTGCGGGGCTCCAATCTGGAGCGGGCAACGCTGGCCACGCAGTTCAGCGAGGGGAACGGGATTTCCATCACCACCAATCCGGCGCCACGCGGACGCACGATGAGCGTTGCCTTCAACGATGCCGGCACGGTGCTGCGTTTCCTCGGCATCTACTCCCAGTTGGCAGGTGGCTCCGGTAACCTGGTGCTGACCACCGATCGTGAGGTCGACGTGGAGGTGGGCCGGCTGGTGATGCGCAACTTCTCGGTGGTCGACGAGGCCAATGTGCGGGAAGTGCTGGGCAACCATTCCAATTCCCGCGCGGCCATCGCCCAGCAGAACCGGCTGGATTTCGACGCGGCGCAGGTGGATTTCCAGCGCAGCAGCGACCGTGTGGAAGTCACCAACGCCATGGTGTCCGGCGACATGGTGGGCGGCACCCTGCGGGGCTTCATCTACACCAACCAGCGTCAGTATGACCTGACGGGTACCTATGTGCCCCTGTTCGGGCTCAACAACGCCTTCCAGCAGATCCCGCTGCTCGGGCCATTGCTGGGCGGGCGTGACGGGGAGGGCCTGCTGGGCGTGACCTTTGCCGTGCGGGGCCCTCTCGACAATCCGCGCTTCCAGATCAACCCGCTGTCGGCCTTGGTACCGGGCGCTTTCCGCGAGCTGTTCGAGTTCCGCGCCCGCGAGTTGCCGCCGCCGCAGTAGCGGTGGTTGATCAGGATCAAGGCGCGGCTTAGCCTGTTCTGGGAGTGCTTGGGCACAACCAAGGAGGCGCAAGTGTATTCCACCATCCTGATCGCGACCGACGGCTCGGAGCTGGCCAACAACGCCCTCGACCAGGGCTGCGAACTGGCGAAGCGGTTCAACGCCGCCGTGACCATCGTCACCGTGACGGAGCCGGCCACCGTTGTCGGTGCCGGCTACGCGGCGGCTGCCGGCGTCGGTTACAGCTCCATTCCGGAGCTGATCGAAGCGCAGAAGGCGCAGGCGGAGACCGTTCTCACCGAAGCCAAGGCTCGCGCCGAAGCCGCCGGTGTCGACGCCACCACCCGGCTGGTGGAGGGCGTCTATCCCGCCGACGGCATCGTGCAGGTGGCCGACGAGATCGGCGCGAACCTCATCGTCATGGCGTCGCACGGGCGACGAGGGCTGGGCCGGCTGCTGCTGGGCAGCCAGACCAACAATGTGCTCGCCCAGACCAAGATCCCGGTGCTGGTGACGCGCTGAAGCCTAGGCCGGCTTCAGCAGTGCGTGGCGCTTCTTACCGACCGATAGCTTGATCACGCCCTCCGGCAGGAGGGCGTTCTCGGCCAGCGTCAGCCGATCGTCGTCGATGACGGCGTCATTGACGCGCACGGCACCGGAGTGCACATGCCGCCGGGCTTCCCCGTTCGAGGCAGCGAGGCCGACAGTCACCAGCGCGGTCAGGATGCCGATACCGCTGTTGAGTTCGGCGTGGGTGACGGTGGCGGTGGGCAGGGACAGGTCCAGCGCGCCGGTTTCGAAGGTGGCACGGGCGGTCGCCGCCGCCTCCTCGGCTGCCGCACGCCCGCGGATCATGGCGGTGACTTCGGTCGCCAGGCGCTTCTTGGCCTCGTTGATGTCTCCCGCTATCACGCGCGCGATCTCGTCCAGGGGTAGAGTCGTGTAGAGCTTGAGGAAGCGCTCGACGTCGGCATCCTCCGTATTCCGCCAGTACTGCCAGAAGTCGTAGGCAGACAGCAAATCGGGGTTCAGCCAGATGGCGCCGTTCATCGACTTGCCCATCTTCTGACCCGAGGCGGTGGTGAGCAGCGGCGAGGTCAGGGCATAGAGCTGCGGCGTGTTCATGCGATGGCCGAGGTCGATGCCGTTGACGATGTTGCCCCACTGGTCCGAGCCACCCATCTGCAGCCGCACGCCGTAGCGCTTGTTCAGTTCCACGAAGTCGTAGGCCTGCAGGATCATGTAGTTGAACTCGAGAAAGCTCAGCGACTGCTCCCGATCGAGCCGCTGCTTCACCGAGTCGAAGCTCAGCATACGGTTGACCGAAAAGTGCTGGCCGACGTCGCGCAGGAACTCAAGGTAGTTGAGCGGCAGCAGCCACTCGGCATTGTTGAGCATCAGCGCGTCGGTGCGGCCCTCGCCGAACTCGAGGTAGTTCGAGAACACCTGCTTGATGCCCTCGATGTTGGACTGGATCGTATCCACCGTCATCAGCTTGCGGGCTTCGTCCTTGAAGGACGGATCTCCCACCATGCCGGTGCCGCCGCCCATCAGGGCAACGGCGCGGTGGCCGGTCTTCTGCAGCCAGTGCAGCATCATGATCTGGATCAGGCTGCCGACATGCAGCGAAGAGGCGGTGGGGTCGAAGCCGATATAGGCCGACACTGTCTCGGTGGCGAAGAGCTGGTCCAGACCTTCGGGGTCGGAGATCTGGTGGATGAAGCCGCGCTCATCAAGCGTGCGGAGAAATTCGGATTTGAACTGAGACATGTGAACCACTGAGGCTGAGGAGACCTCATGGTGAGCCTGTCGAACCACGAGGTCAGTGCACTCGGGACCTCGTCCTTCGACGAGCTCAGGATGAGGTCCCTTCCGAATGATCGCAGTCAGACGCGCCCGGTTCAGCGCCCGCCGCCGGCGGCGATCTCCTGCCGGCGACGGTCGAGATAGTCAGCGCAGCGTCCGGTCAATTCGTCGATCTTGCCTTCGCCGTCGAAGAAGTGGTTGGCGCCCTCGACGATCTGCTGCTCGATGGTGATGCCCTTCTGGGTCTTCAGCTTGTCGACCAGCTTCTGGACCGACTGTGGCGGCGCCACGCGGTCCTTGTCGCCATGGATGATCAGGCCCGAGGAGGGGCAGGGGGCGAGGAACGAGAAATCGTAGAGGTTTTCCGGCGGGGCAACCGAGATGAAGCCCTCAACCTCGGGGCGGCGCATCAGCAACTGCATGCCGATCCAGGCGCCGAAGGAGAAGCCCGCGATCCAGCAGCCGCGCGACTCGCGGTTGATCAGCTGCAGCCAGTCGAGCGCCGCGGCGGCGTCGGAGAGTTCGCCGATCCCGTGGTCGAACATGCCCTGCGAGCGGCCGACGCCGCGCGAGTTGAAGCGCAGCACCGAAAAGCCGCGCTCGGCGAACATGTAGAACAGGTTGTAGACGATCTGGTTGTTCATCGTGCCGCCGAACTGCGGGTGCGGATGCAGCACGATGGCGATGGGCGCGTTGGGCTCCTTGCCCGGCTGGTACCGGCCTTCCAGGCGCCCCTCGGGGCCGTTGAAGATCACTTCTGGCATGGTCTCGTACTTCCGGCCATTTCGGCTCTGTTGTGCAGGAAATCGGGGCCCAGCCATGCCGGCGCGCAGCTTGACTCGGCCCGTCCCGCTTCCTAAAACATGGTTCGAAAAACCAGTTTAGAATAATTCGAAACTTGGTTGCGGCTCCTGCTGAAGGGGCCGTGAGAGCGCCCCTTGTAATGATGTTGGGCGGCAGATTTCAAGAAGTTTGGCGCTGAGGCGCGGGAACCGATGACAAGACCGGCGATCTATCTCGATCATAATGCCGCGTCGCCGCTATTGCCGGTGGCGCGAGCGGCCGTGGTTGAGGCGCTGGAACTGGTCGGCAATCCCTCGTCGGTGCATGGGCATGGACGGGCATTGCGCGCCCTGATCGACGCGGCCCGCGGCCAGGTGGCGCGGCTTGCCGGTGCCGAGCGCGGGCAGGTGGTGTTCACCGGATCGGCCACCGAGGCGCTGACTCAGGCCATCGTCGGCGGTACGAAAGCGTTCAAGAGTGACGGCATTCTGTTAACGGCGGGCGAGCATTCGGCGGTGCTGAGCGCTGCTTCTGCTACCGGGCTGCCGGTCACCACCATTGGGCTCGACAGCGATGGTCGGATCGACCTCGCTCAACTGCGCGCTGCGCTCTCAGCAGCGGAGGGTAACCTGCTGGTTGCGGTTCACTGGGTGAACAACGAGACCGGCGTGGTGCAGCCGATGGCCGAGATCAATGCGCTGGTCGGGCCGACGCGTCACACGCTCGTGGTCGATGCGGTGCAGGCGTTTGGCCGCATCCCTCTGGATTTTGCCGCTTCGGCACCCGACATGATGGCTGTCAGCGCCCACAAGATCGGCGGGCCTGCCGGCGTGGGCGCGCTGCTGGTCAAGTCGCATGCCGACACGGTGCGCCTGATTCCCGGCGGTGGCCAGGAACTCGGCCGCAGGGGCGGCACGGAATCGGCGGCTTTGATTGCCGGGTTCGGCGCGGCCGCGGCGGCCAACAGCTACAACGCTGACGCGCTGCGGGCGCTGGTCGAGCGGACGGAAGCCGGATTGAGGCGCATGGCGCCCGAAGTGGTGATCTTCGGTGCCGGGGCAGAGCGGGTCGGCAATGTGGTCGATTTCGCGGTGCCGGGCATCGCCAGCGCCACGGCGATGATGGCGCTGGACCTTACGGGGATTTCAGTTTCCTCGGGGTCCGCCTGTTCGTCGGGCAAGGTCGGCCCCAGCCATGTGCTGGCCGCCATGGGCGTTGCGCCGGAGCTTGCAGGGTGTGCCCTGCGCGTCAGCTTCGGCTGGAATTCGACGGCGGAGGAGGCGGATGCCTTCCTCGCCGCCTATGAGACCATCCTCGTGCGCCAGCGGGCGCGGCGGGGAGAGGCGGCGTAAGCCGCCGCATCTGACTGTCGATCGCGCATGGCCTTGACCCATGCGGGACCAAAGGAGAGCCGAATGGCCGATTACGATATCCCAACCCTGAAGGAAAACATCGACCGCGCGACGGTGGACTCCGTCCTGGCACTCGACGTCGACAAGTACAAGTACGGCTTCGAGACCGACATCGAATCCGACGTGGCACCAATCGGGTTGAACGAGGATATCGTCCGGCTGATCTCGTCCAAGAAGAACGAGCCGCAATGGATGCTGGACTGGCGGCTGGAGGCTTTCCGCCGCTGGCAGACCATGGTCGAGCCGAGCTGGGCCAAGGTGAGCTACCCCAAGATCGACTTCCAGTCGATCAGCTACTATGCGGCGCCGAAGACGACCTCGGGCCCCAAGAGCCTCGACGAAGTCGATCCCGAACTGCTCCGCACCTATGAAAAGCTCGGCATTCCGCTGAAGGAGCAGGCGATCCTTGCCGGCGTCGAGGGCGCGACCGCCCCGTACCAGGGCAATGTCGCGATCGACGCGGTGTTCGACTCGGTTTCGGTGGTCACCACCTTCCGCGAGGAACTGGCCAAGCAGGGCATCATCTTCTGCTCGATCTCCGAGGCGGTGCGCGAGCACCCCGAGTTGGTGCAGAAGTACATCGGCTCCGTGGTGCCGATGAGCGACAACTACTATGCGACGCTGAACTCGGCGGTCTTCACCGACGGCTCGTTCGTCTACATCCCTGAGGGCGTCCGCTGCCCGATGGAGCTCAGCACCTATTTCCGCATCAACGAGAAGAATACCGGCCAGTTCGAGCGTACGCTGATCATTGCCGAGAAGGGCTCGTATGTGAGCTATCTCGAAGGCTGCACAGCGCCGACCCGCGACGAGAACCAGTTGCACGCCGCTGTGGTGGAGCTGGTGGCGCTCGAGGATGCCGAGATCAAGTACTCGACCGTCCAGAACTGGTACCCCGGTGACAAGGACGGCAAGGGCGGCATCTACAACTTCGTCACCAAGCGCGGCGACTGCCGTGGCGACCGCTCCAAGATCAGCTGGACGCAGGTGGAAACCGGTTCGGCCATCACCTGGAAGTACCCCAGCTGCATCCTGCGCGGCGACGACTCGCGCGGCGAGTTCTACTCGATCGCCATTTCCAATGGCCATCAGCAGATCGACAGCGGCACCAAGATGATCCACCTCGGCAAGAACACGACCAGCCGGATCATCTCCAAGGGGATCGCGGCCGGCTTCTCGGACAACACCTATCGCGGCCAGGTCTCGGCCCATGCCAAGGCAAAGGGTGCCCGCAACTTCACCCAGTGTGACTCGCTGCTGATCGGCGACACGTGCGGGGCGCACACCGTGCCCTATATCGAGAGCCGCAACGGCACGGCGGTGTTCGAGCACGAGGCGACCACCTCGAAGATCTCTGACGACCAGATGTTCTACTGCATGCAGCGTGGCCTTTCCGAAGAGGAAGCGGTGGCGCTGATCGTCAACGGCTTCGTCCGCGATGTGCTGCAGCACCTGCCGATGGAGTTCATGGTCGAAACGCAGAAGCTGATCTCGATCAGCCTCGAAGGCAGCGTCGGGTAGGCCCGCAAAGAAACGCAATGTGTGTGGCCGGCGCCATCGTGGCGACGCCCGGAATTTGGAGAGAACAGATGACCACCCCGATCCTTGAAATCCGCAACCTGCATGCCCGCATCGAGGACCGTGAAATCCTCAAGGGCGTGAACCTCGTGATCCCACCGGGTGAGGTGCATGCCGTGATGGGCCGCAACGGCTCGGGCAAGTCGACCTTGAGCTATGTGCTCGCCGGCCGCGAGGACTACGAGGTGACCGAGGGCGAGGTGCTGATCAACGGCGAGAACCTGCTCGAGATGGAGCCGGACGAGCGCGCCGCCGCCGGCGTGTTCCTGGCGTTCCAGTACCCGATCGAGATCCCGGGCGTTGCCACCATGACCTTCCTCAAGGCGGCGTTGAACGCCCAGCGCAAGGCCCGCGGCGAGGGTGAAATCTCCACCCCAGACTTCATGCGCGCCGTGCGCGAGGCCGGCGCCCAGCTCAACATCGACAGCGACATGCTCAAGCGCCCCCTCAACGTCGGCTTCTCCGGCGGCGAGAAGAAGCGCGCCGAGGTGCTGCAGATGGCGCTGCTCCAGCCGAGCATGTGCATCCTCGACGAGACCGACTCCGGCCTCGACATCGACGCGTTGCAGGTGGTGTCCAAGGGCGTCAACGCCCTCCGGGCGGCCAACCGCTCGATGCTGGTCATCACCCACTATCAGCGCCTCTTGAACCACATCGTGCCGGACGTGGTGCATGTGTTCAGCGACGGGCGGATCGTGGAGAGCGGTGACAAGGACCTGGCGCTGCGCCTCGAAGCCGAAGGCTATGCCGACTTCGAAACCACGGCGGCCTGACCCATGCCCCAGACCATGCCCGTACGCCTCGGCGCGGCCGAGGAAGCCCTGATCACCCAGCTCAAGAGCCGCGGTGCCGACCAGGCTGCCGAGCGGATCGCCACGGCCGGCCTGCCGACCCGTCGCGTCGAGAGCTACCACTATACCGATCTCAAGACGCTGCTGCGGGCCATCCCGCCGCTGGCGGGACCCGCCAATCAGGTCGACGTGCCGGCGCTGTCGGTGGCCGGTGCCTACAATCTGACGCTGGTGAATGGCGTTGCGCTGCAGCAGGGCGCGGCGCCGGCCGGCGTGACGCTCGGGACCGTCCATGGCGGCATCCTGAGCACGCGCGACGACGTGCTGGTTCACCTCAACAACGGCCTGGTCGGGGAGTCTCTGAGCCTCACCATCGACGGCAATGTCGAGCAGGTGATCCAGATCGCTCGCCGCATCGAGGGCGAAGCGGCTCACGTCGCCGACGCGCTCAAGGTGTTCGTCGCCGATGGCGCTACGGCGACAATCGTGGAGACCTTCACCGGTTCGGATGCGGCCCATGTGGGCAACCACGCCAGCAACATCGCGCTCGGCAAGAACGCCCTGCTGACCCATGTGACCATCGACCTGTCGCCGCGTGCGGCTTCGCATTTCGCTACCAACGAGTATCATCTCGTTGACGGCGCACGCCTGCGGACGCTGGTGATCCATGCCGGTGCCGGCCTTGCCCGGACGCAGCTGTTCCCGAACTACCAGGGCGCCAATGCCCATGGCGACATCACCGGACTCAACCTGGTGGCCGATGGGCAGCACAGCGACATCACCATGGAGGCCATCCACGCGGTGCCCCATACCTCCTCGCAGCCGCTGTTCAAGTCGATCACCCGTGGTCGCGGCAAGGCGGTGGTGCAGGGCAAGCTGGTGGTGGCGCGCGACGCGCAGAAGACCGACGCCAAGTTCATGCACCAGGGGCTGATGCTCTCGGACGAAGCGGAAATCCTCTCCAAGCCCGAGCTCGAGATCTATGCCGACGACGTGGTCTGCGGCCACGGCTCGACCTGCGGCAAGCTCGACGAGGACTCGCTGTTCTACCTGATGAGCCGCGGCATTCCGAAGGAAGAGGCCGAGACCATGCTGGTGCGCGGCTTCCTCGAGGAACTGGTTGACCCGATCGAGGACGAGAGCCTCGCCGATGCGCTGCATGGGGTGATCGAGGGCTGGCTGCTGGCCAAGTAGCCCCGAGAAGATGCGGAGGGGGTCGTGCGGTGGTCCACCGAGGCGCTCCACCCCCCCGCCCATCCCCTCAAGGGGGAGGGGTAGGAAAGGTCCACTCCGGTGGGGAATCAAACGATGACCTTCGATATCCACAAAGTCCGCGCCGACTTCCCGATCCTGTCGGAGCAGATCCACGGCAATCGCCTTGTCTATCTCGACAGCGGGGCGTCGGCGCAGAAGCCGGTGCAGGTTCTGGACCGGATGGATCACGCCTTCCGGCACGAATATGCCAATGTCCACCGCGGGCTGCATACGTTGGCGAACCGCGCCACCGAAGCCTATGAGGGCGGCCGGCATGCAGCCCAGCGCTTCATCAATGCGGCGCGGCCCGAAGAGATCGTGTTCACCAAGTCCGCCACCGAGGCGATCAACCTGGTGGCGCAATCCTTCGCCGGGCCGCGGCTGGGGGAGGGGGACGAGATCGTCCTCACCACCATGGAGCACCACTCCAACATCGTGCCCTGGCACTTCCACCGCGAACGCAAGGGCGCGGTGCTGAAGTGGGTGGATGTACGCGACGACGGCAGCTTCGACATCGATGCCTTTGCCGCGGCGCTGACCGATCGTACCCGTATGGTTGCAGTTACCCATATGAGCAACGTGCTGGGCACCATCACCCCGATCGGGGAGATGGTGGAACTGGCGCATGCACGCGGTATTCCGGTGTTGGTCGACGGCTCTCAGGGCGCAGTGCACACCAAGGTGGACGTGCAGGCGCTAGGCGTCGATTTCTACATCATGACCGGTCACAAGCTCTACGGCCCGACCGGCATCGGCGTGCTCTACGGTCGCTACGAGCTGCTGGCCGAGATGCAGCCCTATCAGGGGGGTGGCGAGATGATCGACGTGGTGACCCTCGACGAGGTCACCTACAACGACCCGCCGCATCGTTTCGAGGCCGGCACGCCGCCGATCGTGCAGGCCATCGGTCTCGGCGCGGCGCTGGGTTACATCGAGGATCTCGGCCGCGACGCCATCATCGCGCATGAGCACGATGTCGCCGAGTACGCGCTGGAGCGGCTGAGCCGGATCAATTCGCTGCGGCTGATCGGCACGGCGCCGGGCAAGGGCGGCATCTTCGCGTTCGAGGTGGAAGGGGCGCACGCCCACGACATCGCTACCGTGCTCGACCGCTATGGCATCGGCGTGCGGGCGGGCACACATTGCGCCATGCCGCTGCTCAACCGTTTCGGCGTGACCTCTACATGCCGAGCCTCCTTCGCCCTATATAACGGCAAGGACGACGTCGACGCCCTGGTGGACGGCATCGAGCGCGCCCGCCGCTTCTTCGCGTGATCCTCGAGGACACTATGACTGACCAGACCGACGCCATCGACACCCGCATTCAGCCGAAGGTGGCCGAATCCATCCCGGCCAACGAGGTGGAGCGCATCACCACCGACCTGATCGGGGCGCTGAAGACCGTCTACGACCCGGAAATCCCGGTCGACATCTACGAACTTGGGCTGATCTACAAGGTCGACCTCGACGACGATCGCAAGTTGACCATCGACATGACGCTGACCGCGCCGGGGTGCCCGGTTGCCGGCGAGATGCCGGGTTGGGTGGAGAACGCCGCCCGCGCCGTGGAAGGCATCCAGGACGTCGAGGTCAACATGGTGTTCGATCCGCCCTGGGACGCATCACGGATGAGCGAAGAAGCCCAGGTGGCGCTGAACTGGTGGTAAGTTGGGGCGTTCTGCACTATATATCGTGAAGAACCGATAGAGCGGACTGTTTGCCGATGCCCCTCAAGATCATGTCGCTGACCGATGCCGCTGCCGAGCGCGTGCGCGAGATCATCGAGGATTCCGACAAGCCGGTGATCGGCGTGCGCGTCGGCGTCAGGAATGCCGGCTGCGCGGGCATGGCCTACACGCTCGACTATGTCACCGAGCCGGTGGCGGGTGACGACCATGTCGCCGACAAGGGCGTCGAGGTCTATATCGAGCCGAAAGCCACCATGTTCCTCTTGGGCACTGTGATGGACTTCGAGGAATCGAAGATGAGCTCCGGCTTCACCTTCCGGAACCCGAACCAGACCGGTGCCTGCGGCTGTGGCGAGAGCGTGCAGCTTGCGCCGGCGGACCTCAAGGCGCTGGCCGAGGCGCGCGCGACGGTTTAGGTCGCAGCAGTCCCGGCCTAATCCTGTCGGGGTACCCCCACCCAACCTCCCCCTGCAGGGAGAGGGGTGCATCGGGGTTGCTTTGCTGCCTGGGCACCCACCGACCCGGTTCCTCCCCCGCTGGCGGGGGAGGTTAGGTGGGGGGCTCTTCCACCAGTTGCGTGACGCGGTGCCATCAGGCATTGATCGCGGCATCATGCTGAAGCCCTTGCCGTCTGCCCTCACCATCGTCCCGCCACGTCGTCCGCTGACCGGACGCGTCACCCCGCCGGGATCCAAATCCATCACCAATCGGGCACTGCTAGTGGCGGCGCTGGCGAACGGCACCAGCCGTTTGACCGGGGCGCTCAAGAGCAAGGATACCGTGCTGATGGCCGCGGCCCTGCGGCAGATGGACGTCGAGGTGGACGAGCCGGACGCCACCACTTTCGTGGTCACGAGCACCGGCCGGCTGCAGGCTCCCGCCGGGCCGCTGTTTGTCGGCAATGCCGGCACGGCCACGCGCTTTCTCACAGCCGCCGTGGCGGCGGTGGATGGTGCGGCGATCATCGATGGCGACGAGGACATGCGCAAGCGCCCGATCGCGCCGCTTGTTGCGGCGCTGCGCTCCCTCGGCATCGACGCCGAGGCGCCGACCGGTTGCCCGCCGGTTACGGTTCACGGCCGCGGCAATTTCGGCCGGGGCAGGGTGGAGATCGATGCGAGCCTCTCCAGCCAGTATGTCTCGGCGCTGCTGATGGCGGCGCCTCTTGGCGAGGGGCCCATCGAGGTGGCGCTGACCGGCAAGGATATCGGCGCCCGCGGCTATGTCGACCTGACGGTGGCGGCGATGAAGGCCTTCGGCGCTTCAGTGGAGCAGGTCGATGCCGGCACCTGGCGGATTCAGCCGACCGGCTACCGCGCCGCTGACTTCCATATTGAACCCGACGCTTCGGCGGCGACCTATCTCTGGGGCGCCGAGGTGCTGACCGGTGGCAGGATCGACCTTGGCGTTGCGGCAGCCGACTTCACGCAGCCCGATGCCGCGGCGCAGGCGGTGCTGGCGCAGTTTCCCGATATGCCGGCGGTGATCGACGGATCGCAGATGCAGGACGCGGTGCCGACGCTGGCGGTGGTCGCGGCCTTCAACCGAACGCCGGTGCGGTTTGTCGGCATCGCCAATCTCAGGGTCAAGGAAACGGATCGCATCCGCGCCGTTGCCAACGAGCTCAATCGCATCCTGCCGGGTCTGGCGCGGGAAGAGGGCGATGATCTCGTGGTCGCCTCCGACCCCGAGCTTGCAGCGCGGGCCCAGCCGGCTCGAATCGAGACCTATCACGACCACCGCATAGCGATGAGCTTTGCCTTGGCCGGTCTGCTGGTGGACGGCATCACCATTCTCGACCCGGCGTGCACCGGCAAGACCTACCCGGACTATTGGGAAATGCTGGCGGGACTCGGCGTGGAACTGCGGCCGGCCTGAGCCTCAGGCGGCGGACAGATTGTGGAGTTCGATCTCGTTGACCACCCGGTTGCGGCCGGCGTGCTTGGCCGCATAAAGGCACTTGTCGGCGCGCTCGATCAATGAACTGGCAGTGTCGCCACGGGCGAGCGAGGCAACGCCGAAAGAGGCGGTGATCCTTCCCAGCTTCTCGTTGGTCGAGCGCTTCACCAGGTCCTTGGCCTGGATGGCCTTCCGGATGTTCTCGGCGACCGTTGTCGCCCCGTCGAGGCTGGTGCAGGGCAGGACGGCCGCGAATTCCTCGCCGCCATAGCGAGCCGCCAGGTCCTTGCCCTTGATGCTGGCCTTGATGGTCATCGCCACCAGACGCAGCACCTGATCGCCAGTCTGGTGGCCGTAGCTGTCGTTGAACAGCTTGAAGTGGTCGATGTCCGCAAAGATGAGGCAGAGCGGCTGACCGGTGAGCGTGGCGTCTTCGAGCGCCGCGGCCAGTCCCTCATCGAAGCTCTTGCGGTTGGCGATCTTGGTCAGCGGATCGAGCAGCGATTCCCGCCGCACGTCGTCGATGTCCCGCTGCAAGGACACGATGTCCTGGCGCGACGCTTCCAGCTGCGCCTCGAGCTGGCTGTTGTTCTCCTGCATCCGCCGGGTCTCGGTGAGGAGCCTGTCGGCCAGCATCTTCATGGCCGCGGCAGTCATGTCGTGCTCGAGGTCCCCGCTCGCCACCTCCAGCGAACCGGAATAGGCGTGAGCACTGACCATGGCCGTGTCGATCGCCACATGCACGGCCTCGATGCGTTCGTGCATGCGCTCGGAGACATCGGAGATGCGGTCACTGACGTCGGCGGTCATGAACTCGCCGTAGAGCGCCTCCACCTGGGCGAGGCCGAGGGGTGTGCCGGCCCGCACCATGGCGTTGATGCGCGCGTTGAGGTTGGGATCGACCCCTGCGGCGTAGGTGTAGAACAGCTCGAAGAACCGCGGGAAGGGCGGGACTCCGCTGCGCTTGAGAAAATCCAGAGCGGCGTTGGCATAACCCAGCGCCCGCTGAAATTCGTGGTCAGCCAAGTCCACCCCCGCGCAAGCCTGCGCTGCCCTCGGCCCCCACCGAGTCATCCCACTGAATATTAGCGCGTTCCCTGCACGTGGGGAATAGCAATGTCCCCGCGCCGAGGAGCGCAGCGATGGACCTAACTGGCGGTGCGCACCGGGCGCAGCAGGAAGGCTGGCACCGGACCGTCATTGCCGAACGGATTGTCGCCGGCAGCTTCGACGGCTGCGGGCCTCGTCCGGTCGGGCCTGGTCTTTTCGGGACGGGTTCTCGGCGCCTTGGGCGCAGGAGCGCTCTCTGCGGGGTGCTCTTCTGTCGTCTCTTCTGGCCTGGCAACACGCCGCGACCGACGGGACTGCGGTTTTTCAGTCTTCTCGGGCTTGTCGGTCTTTTCGGCCTTGGGCCGGGCAGAAGGCGCTGCCGGCGCATCCAGCCACTCGATCGACTTCTGGATCAGCTTCAGGATGGCGTCGAGGTGCTTCTCGTCGGACGGGCCAACCAGCGTATAAGCTACACCCGAACGACCGGCGCGGCCGGTACGGCCGATGCGGTGCACATAGTCCTCCGCGTGCACCGGCACGTCGAAGTTGAAGACGTGGCTGACCTTGGGGATATCGAGGCCGCGCGCGGCAACGTCGCTCGCTACAAGCAGGGTCAGCTTGTCGGTCTTGAAGGCGTCGAGCGTTTCCATCCGGCTCTTCTGGTCCATGTCGCCATGGAGCGCACCGGCGCTGTAGCCGTGCCGCTTCAACGAGTTGGACAGCGTCGCGACATCGCGCTTGCGATTGCAGAAAATGATGGCGTTGGTCAGCCCTTCGGCCGCATCGATCCGGGCGCGCATGCCGCGCACGCTGATCCTCGAGCCGACACGTGAACTGGCGGCCCAGGTTGCCGAGAACTTCGAGAAGTACGGCAAGAACCACCGCCTCTCGATGGCGCTGATCATTGGCGGCGTT
>JAEYXQ010000084.1 GCA_023431205.1 Pseudomonadota bacterium
TATGTGCCGGTGGACAAGGCCGAGGATACCCAGCTTCAGTATGCGATCTCGCTGGTCGAGGGCCGCGAGACCGACCCGGCCTATCCGCCCAAGGCCGAATAAGCGCCGGGCATGATATGAAGAGAGCGGGCGTGATTCGGTTCGTGCCCGCTTCTGACGCCACGGGATAGGGCGGAGCCTTGGCCAACGACCTGTCGACACCGCTGACCGGCCGCAAGCGCCAGACCGGCATGCGCCGGCACCTGCCGGTGGCGCGGGCGCTGATCGGCGTACTGGTGGTGACCCTTGGCGCCGCAGCGCTGCGCATCCTCACCGTCGACGAGCCGGATGGCGGCCGCCCCACCGCGGAGGTGCCGATCACCTCGGCCCGCGATGCCAATGCGGTGGCCAATGCCGTCGCCAACGGCCCGGTCACCATCACCGCCGACCTTCAGCAATATCCCGCCGGCAATCCGCCGCCGCAGACCACGACTGCTGCCGCGACCCGCGACCTGTTCGGCGCCCTGCCCGACCTCAGCGAGGAAACCGGCGACGGGGCACTGCCGCGCATTTCGGCCACCGGCCTCACCCCTTTTGCCGCCTATTCGGCACCGGCGCCACAGGCGGCCGGCAGCGGCGCGCCGAAAGTCGCCATCGTGGTGTCCGGCCTCGGCATCAACGAACAGGCCTCGCTCGATGCCATCGACCAGCTGCCCGAGGCCGTGACCATGGGCTTTGCTCCCTATGGCAAGGCGCTGGTGGCCACCGTCGCCGCGGCGCGCTCGGGCGGTCACGAAGTGCTGCTCGAAATCCCGCTCGAGCCGTTCGATTATCCGCAGAACGATCCCGGCCCGCAGACCCTGCTGACGGGCGATGCGCCGCGGGCCAATCTCGACAAGCTGTTCTGGCTGATGTCGCGCTTCGGTGGCTATTTCGGGCTGATGAACAATATGGGGGCCCGCTTCACCGCCTCGGCCGCCGACTTCTCGCCGGTCATGGAAGAGCTGGGCGCGCGGGGGCTGGGATACCTCGATGACGGCTCCTCCAACCGTTCGGTGGCGCCGCAGCTGGCGCAATCGAACAAGGTGCCATTCTCGCGCGTGGATGCGGTGGTCGACGCCAACCCGTCGCCCCAATCCATCCAGTCAGCGCTTGCCAGCCTTGAAGAGAAGGCAAAACAGAATGGCGCGGCAATTGGTATGGTGAGCGCGCTCCCCCTCTCGGTGGCCGCCGTCGCCGAATGGGCCCGCGGGCTCGAGCAAAGGGGGCTGATGCTGGTCCCGGCCAGCGCCCTGATGCAATAGAGCTGCCAAGAGATGAGTGCCCTTTCCGCCCGCCCCGACCGCGACGCCCTGCCCTATCGCGACTGCGTCGGCGTCGCCGTGTTCAACGCCGAGGGCAATGTGTTCATCGGCCAGCGCAAGCCGGAGCCGTCGGGCGACGACGTCTCGGAAGTGGAAGCCCCCTGGCAGATGCCGCAGGGCGGCATCGATCCCGGCGAGGACCCGCTGCGCGCCGCGCTACGGGAACTGTTCGAGGAAACCAATATCGCCTCGGTGAGCCTTCTGGCCGAGGCGCCGGAATGGATCACCTACGACCTGCCGGACGAACTGCTCGGCATTGCCCTGCGCGGACGCTATCGCGGCCAGCGCCAGCGCTGGTTCGCCTTCGCCTTTACCGGTGACGACAGCGAGATCAACGTCGACCACCCCGGTGGCGGCAAGGTGGAGGCTGAGTTCGACGCCTGGCGCTGGGAGCGGCTGAGCCGCACCCCGCACCTGATCGTGCCGTTCAAGCGGCCCGCCTATGAGCAGGTGGCCGCCGCCTTCGGCGATATCCCGCAACGCTTCACCCACGCCTGAGCCATGAAAACCATCGGCCTGATTGGCGGGATGAGCTGGGAATCGACGGCGCACTACTACCGCATCCTCAACCGGGAAACCGCAGCACGCCTGGGCGGCCTTCACTCCGCCCCGGTGATCGTTCATTCGGTGGACTTCGCCCCGATCGCAGCCATGCAGTCGGAGGGCCGCTGGGACGAGGCGGGCCGGCAACTGGCCGGGATCGCCACCGGCCTCGAGCTCGCCGGCGCCGAGGTGATCGGGCTTGCCACCAACACCATGCACAAGGTGGCCGAGCCGATCATCGACGCCATCGGCGTGCCGTTCGTCCATATTGCCGAGCCCACGGCGGAGGCGCTGCTGGCCGACGGCTTCGGCACGGTCGGCCTGCTTGGCACGCGCTTCACCATGGAAGATCCGTTCTACTGCGACCGGCTGCGCCAGCATGGGCTAGAACCGCTGGTGCCGGAGGTGGACCGCACCAACCTCAACGGCATCATCTTCGAGGAACTCTGCCGCAGCATCGTGCGCGAGGACTCGCGCCGCCTCTATGTCACCGCCATCGAACGGCTGGCGGCGCGCGGGGCGGAAGCGGTGATCCTCGGCTGCACCGAAATCGGCATGCTGATCGACGATTCCGTCAGCCCGCTGCCGGTCTATGACACCACCGAACTGCACGCGAAGGCGCTGGTAGAGGCGGCGCTGGCGTAGGCGAAGTTCGAGCGCGTTGCCCCACCCCACCCTCATTCCCTCCCCATCAAGGGGAGGGA
The DNA here is from genome assembly GCA_023431205.1 of Pseudomonadota bacterium. Taxonomy (GTDB): domain Bacteria; phylum Pseudomonadota; class Alphaproteobacteria; order Rhizobiales; family Devosiaceae; genus Devosia. Next base: position 2,591 of record JAEYXQ010000084.1, read on the forward strand.
GGCGCAGGGCTGCGGCTCCAGTGTTCATCGCCTCCCTCCCCCTTGTGGGGAGGGAATGAGGGTGGGGGTCTTAAGCCGCCCGGCGCGTTGCCCCAGGTGTTCTTCTCCCCTTCGGGGAGAAGGTGGCGCGCAGCGCCGGATGAGGGGGTGGGCGCCACGTCTCCTGGGGTGGGTCCGGCTCCCCCTCACCCGCCCTGCGGGCGACCTCTCGCCGATGGGGAGAGGAAAGCCTCGCGGTCCCCGAACTCAAGCCGCTCGCAGCTTGCCGGCGTCGCCTTCCCCTCCAGCTGGAATACGGCCACGATGTCGTCCAGCGAGCGGGCCTGTGCCTCGGTCTGGCCGATGGCGGCATTGGTTTCTTCCACCAGGGCAGCGTTGTGCTGGGTCATCTCGTCGGAAGGCGATGTCGTCGATCAGGCCGATGATGTTGGAGATCTTTGCCGAGGATTCGCTGATCCGCTCCATGGCTTCGGTGGCTTCCGCCATCACCGTGCCGCTCTGGCCGGCGGTGTCGGACACGGCAGCGGCTTTGCCCGCGGCATCGCGCGCCCGGCGGGCATTGGTATTCGCCGCTCTTGAACTGGCCTGCAGCCAGATCGAGCCAGAACTGCCGTACGCGGCCGACGTCGGGTCGGCATCGAAGAGGAAGTGGGCATTAGCTAGGCCCTCTACGTCCTCGAGGCGGTAGCCGAGGAAGTCGAGGAAGTTGTCGTTGGCGGTCAGCAGTTCGCCGGTGAGCGTGAACTCGGCCACCAGTTGGGAGCGGGAAATGGCATCGAGCTGTCCGGTATGGTCTGCGGCTTCGCTGAGATGCCGCTGCGTCTCGGCGCCGAGTTCGGCCACGCGCTCGGCATTGGCGCGGAACACTTCCACCGCCCGCGCCATGGCGCCGATCTCGTTGCGGTTGTCGGTATAGGGCACCGCCTCGCCGAGCCGGCCATCGGCGATCGCGCTCATGGTGGCGGAGAGCCGCGGGATCGGTCGGGTGAGGACCCGCGACAACAGCAGCGCCACGGCACCGACGGTCAACAGCGCGATGGCCCCTACGCCTGCCAGCATGGCCAGGGTTTCCCCCATTACGGCATTGATCGGCGCCTTCTCGACCGCGATGGCGAGCACGCCGATGACCTGGCCGTCGGCCATGGCGATGGGTTGGTGCAGGGTATAGTAGTCGACGCCCGCAATCGTCGCCTCGCCGCGGACCGGCTGGTTGGCGACAAGGCTGTCGAACAGCGCCGTGCCGGCGGGGATCGGCATGTCCAGCAGCCGCTCGCCGGCTTCATCGAGCAGGCTGGTGGTGCCCACCGTCATGTCGGGGCCGGCCTCGGGATCATGGACATAGATGGTGGCGTCCTGCCCGGCGACGCGGGCAATGGTGTCGATCACGTCATGGGTGCGAAAGCGCGGCATGGAGCGCATGGTCAGCGCCGCAACGTTGCCGGCCTCGTCGGAGATCACCTCGAGGCTCGGCAGGTTCACCTGCAGGATCGAGGCACTGATGCGGGTGGCACTGGCGACGGCGGCATCCGCCTCTTCGCGGACGGTGCCGGAGAGGCTGATGAACAGTCCCCGCGTCACCGCTCCGACGGAGATGACGATGGAGCAAACCGCCAGGGCGGCAATGGCAAAGGTCAGGCGAATCCTGCCGAGCAGCGAGTGCATTCCGGGTCACTCCGACATAGTGCCGCGCCTTCTGGCGCCGGCGTGTGGCTCCTCCACGCCCGGCAGCCTGCCATCGGAAAGTTAAACCTGTGTTTATATGCTGACCATTCTCTAGCCATATCAGTGGTTTGCCTAAATTATCACCAGCATGCATGCGACTGCAATTTGCGAGGGACGTTCGCATTCTGCAACGCAGATCCGGACGGCAGTTGAGCTAGTGGCCCGGAAATGCTCGTCGTTTGACGATGGCATGGTTCTGGCAATGGGACCGTTGTCCGGAAACTTGTGCATGCGTACCGGATGTCAGTCAGCGGGTCCCGCTTCTGCGACCGGGGCGGGACCCCCGACACCTCCGGCAGGCCCGCACTTGCCGTCACCGCCGCCAGCCACTAGATATCGTTGCGTTTTCAACCGGAGACGACCATGCGCGCCGTGCTCGACATCATCCTGCTCATCCTCCAGCTCTACTGGTGGATCGTGCTCGCCATGATCATCATGAGCTGGCTGATCTCGTTCAACGTGATCAACACGCGCAATCAGTTCGTCGCCTCGCTGTGGCGCGTCCTCAATCAGCTCACCGAGCCGGTGCTGCGCCCCATCCGCCGCATGATGCCGAACCTGTCGGGCCTCGATATCAGCCCGATCATCCTGTTCATCATCATCTTCTTCATCGAGCGGATCATCATCTACTACATCTACCCCAACGTCTTCTGAGGCAGTGGCAGCGCCCTGCTGGCGCCCAGTCGAGGCCGGGATCGAGCTGTTCCTGCGGGTTACTCCAAACAGCGGCCGTGACGCCATCGAAGGGGTCGAACTGCGTGACGACGGCCGCGCCGTGCTGCGGGTGCGGGTCAGTGCCGTGCCCGACAAGGGCAGGGCCAATGCTGCCGTGGTGGCGCTGATCGCCAAGGCGCTCGGTGTGCCGAAGAGCGCAGTGGACCTAGTCAGCGGCGAGACGGCGCGGCTGAAGACGCTGCGCATCGAGGGCCACGCGGAGACGCTGGGCGCCCGGATCGAGACGCTGGGTTAGCCGCTACTTGCCGCCGAGACGGCAGACGATGTCCCACTCTTGCGGGGTGACGCGCGAGACCGACAGCCGCGACAGCCGCACCAGTTCCATCGCCTCGAGCCCCGGCGTCTGCTTGATGGTCGCCAGCGTCACCGGCCTGGGGAGCGGTTCGACCGACTGCACGTCGACGCACTCCCAGACCACATTCCCCTTGTCGTTCGGCGCGGCGGTCGAGTCGGGGTGCGCCGGCGCCACGATCTTCATGATGCCGACCACCTCCTTGCCGATATTGGAGTGGTAGAAGAAGGCGAGATCGCCCACTTCCATTTCCTTCATGTTGTTGCGCGCGGTGAAGTTGCGCACGCCATGCCACTCCTCCGCTTCGCCCCTCGCCGTCTTGGCGACAAGCTCATCGAAGGAAAAGACGTCCGGCTCGGACTTCATCAACCAGTACGCCATGGCTCACTGACCAATCGCGACATTGTCGATGGCTATGCGCCAGGGCTTGATCTCGTAGGAGCCGAAGATGCCCTCCTTGATGAATGGATCGGCCTCGAAGGCGGCGGTCGCTTCCTCGATCGAGGCCGCCTCGAGCACCATCAGCGAGCCTTCGGGATTGCCGGCCTCGCCGAGCAGCGCCCCGGCCAGCTTCAGCCGGCTGCCGAGGCTGTTGAGATGATCCAGATGCACCGGACGGGTTGCGGTCCGTTGTTCGGCCGTACCAGGCTTGTCCTTGGCGATCAGGGCATAAAGCATGGGTCAGTCCTCCCGCTTGAGTGGGCGGGACATCAGTCCCGCAACAACAGTGGCAATATCGGCCTCGCCGGCCAGCACCTGCACCACCGCATCGACCAGTGGCGCATCGACGCCGTTGCCGCGCGCCAGTTGCTGCGCCACGGGCGCAGTCCACATGCCTTCGGCAAGGCCCACATCGGCGGTGATGTCCTCGGGCCGGCGGCCGGCGCCCAGCGCCATGCCGAAGCGGTAGTTGCGCGACTGCGCCGAGGTGCAACTGAGGGTGAGGTCGCCGAGGCCCGCGAGACCCGTGAGGGTCGAGGCCGAGCCGCCCAGCGTCCGCACCAGCCGCGCCAGTTCGGCAAATGCGCGGGCGATCAGCGCCGACCGCGCCGAGGCGCCGAGCCCCGCCCCTTCCACGGCACCGCAGGCAAGCGCGTAGACATTCTTGAGCGCACCAGCCAGTTCCACCCCGATCCGGTCATCGGCCGCATAGGGCCGGAAGCTCGGGCCAGCGAGGGCCGCGGCAAGGTCGGAGGTGTCGCTTGGATCGTCCCCCGCCAGCGTCACCGCCGTCGGCCGCCCCGCGGCGACATCGGCGGCAAAGCTCGGCCCGGACAGCACGTAGGGGATGGCTTCCGGCGCCATGTCGCGCAGGATCTCGCTCTGGCGCAGCAGCGTGCCGGTTTCGAGCCCCTTGGCCGAGAGCACCACCGGCTTGCCGGCCAACAGGTCAGGCGGAAGGGCGGTGAGCAGGGTTCGCGTCGCCTGTGCCGGTACGGCGAGGATAATGAAATCGGCAGCGCTTGGCGTCGCCGTGGGGCGGACGGAACCGTGCAACCGCTGCCCCGGCAGATGGCGGACGTTGATCCGCGCCGCCGCCACGGCCTCGGCCTCCGCCGGATCGCGCAGCACCAGTTCCACCTGCCGCCCGGCCATGGCTGCGGCCTGCGCCAGGGCCGTCCCCCAGGAGCCGCCACCGATCACCGAAACGGTTTCAAGCGGCATCTGGAGTGACCTTCATGTCGGGGAAATCGAGCGGCCAGCGCGGTCGCGCCACCACGTCGAGGCCGTTGCTGACGCCGAGGGCCAGCCGCTCGGCGCCTGCCCAGGCGACCATGGCACCGTTGTCGGTACACAGCGCCGCCGGCGGAATGACGACACGCGCCCCGGTGGCCTCTGCGGCGGCACGCAGGGCCGCCCCGATCTGCCTGTTGGCAGCGACCCCGCCGGCCACGACCAGTTGCGGCGGATGCTCCGGCAACTCGGTGCGAAACCGCTCCAGCGCCTGCCGCGTGCGGGTGCCGACCACGTCGCACACCGCCGCCTGAAAGCTGGCAGCAATGTCGGCGACGTCCTGGTCGGAGAGCGGCTGGCGCTTCTCGGCCTCAAGCCGCACCGCCGTCTTGAGGCCGGAAAAGGAAAAATCGAGCCGCTGCTCCCGCAGCAGCGGCCGCGGGAAGGCGAAGCGTTTCGGGTCCCCGGTGAGGGCCGTCCGCTCCACCGCAGGTCCCCCCGGATGACCGAGGCTGAGCAGCTTGGCGACCTTGTCGAAGGCCTCGCCCAGCGCATCGTCGATGGTCGAGCCCCAGCGCTGGTAGTCGCCGACCCCGCGCACCAGAACGAACTGCGAGTGCCCCCCCGAGACCAGCAGCATCAGGTAGGGAAAGGCTACCCCATCGGTGAGCCGCGCCGTCAGGGCATGGGCCTCGAGGTGGTTGACCGCCACTAGCGGCTTGCCGAGCGCCGCAGCCAGCGCCTTGGCGGTGGTGAGGCCGACCAGCACCCCACCGATCAGGCCGGGCCCGGCCGTGGCGGCAATGGCATCGACGTCCGAGAGCTCCATGCCCGCCTGCCGCGCTGCCTCGGCGATGATGCGATCGAGATGCGTCACATGCGCACGGGCAGCCAGTTCCGGCACCACGCCGCCATATTGGGCATGTTCCTCCAACTGGCTGCGGACCACGTTGGAACGGATGACCCCCTTGCCGGATTGGTCGCGCAGGGCAATGGCCGCGGCGGTTTCGTCGCAGCTGGTCTCGATGCCGAGAACGGCCTGTGGTGCTTGCCCGGTCACGACGAACTGGCTACTCCCTCGGGGGTACGCTGATGCCTACTACGGGAAGAAAGTCCATTGCAATCGCCGCTCCCCTTCCTTCGTCTCGGCACCCGCGGTAGTCCGCTGGCGCTGGCGCAGGCGCGCCTGGTGCGGCGGCTGCTGGCCGAAGCGCATTCGGTGCCCGAGGACGACATCGCCATCGAGGTGATTTCGACCGGCGGCGACCGCTCTCAGGCCTCCAACGCCAGCCTCATCGAAATCGGCGGCAAGGGCCTGTTCACCAAGGAAATCGACGAGGCCATGCTGCAGGGCAGGGTCGATGTGGGGGTTCATTCCAGCAAGGACGTGGCGACGCGCCTGCCGGACGGATTGCGCCTCGCCGCCTTCCTCGAACGCGAGGACGTGCGCGACGCCTTCATCTCGGTCACCGTGCAGAGCCTCGATCATCTGCCGGAGCGCGCGAAGTTCGGCACCTCCTCCATCCGGCGCAAGGCACAGGTGCTGCGCCAGCGCCCCGATCTCGAGATCGTGCCCTTCCGCGGCAATGTCGGCACGCGGCTCGAAAAGCTGCTCGCCGGGGTGGCCGATGCCACGATGCTGGCGATGGCGGGGCTCAACCGGCTGGGAGAGAGCCACCGCGCCACCGCCGTGCTCGACACCGAGCACTTCATGCCGGCGCCGGCGCAGGGCGCCATCGGTCTCGCCGTTCGCTCGGATGATGAGCGGGCTGCGGCCCTGGTGGCCCCGCTCGACCATGCCCCCACCCATCGCGCGCTCATCGCGGAACGGGCCATGCTGGCGGTGCTCGACGGCTCCTGCCGCACCCCGGTGGGCGCGCTGACGGCGATTGCTGGCACCGGCCTCACTTTGCGCGGCGAAATCCTCAGCCTCGACGGCCAGACCGCTTTCATGACCGGTGCCGATGGCGACGACCCGCTGGCGGTGGGCCGGCAGGTCGGCGAGGACCTCGTGGCGCAGGCCGGCACGGAATGGCTGGCACAATGGGCGGCCGCAACATGACCCGCATGCTGGTGACCCGGCCGGAGCCGGACGCGCAGACCACGGTGTCCAAACTCGCAGCGCTCGACATCGAAGCCGTTGCTGCACCGCTGATGGTGCGCCAGACCCTGCCGGTGAGCCTGCCGCCACCCGCGGGCTTTCAGGCCATCGTCTTCACGAGCGCCAACGGCATCCGTTCGCTGGCCGACCGCGGCGTGATCGACCAGTACCTGCACCTGCCAGTCTTTGCCGTCGGCGACCGCACCGCCCGCGACGCCGAGGCGGCGGGCTTTCACCGCGTCAGCAGCGCCGCCGGGGCGCTGCAGGACCTCGTAAACGCCATCTCGCTGTCCGGTGTGCGTGGCCCGCTGTTCCACGCCACCGGCAAGCACCAGAGCGGCGACCTCGCCCAGGCGCTGGCGCCGTCCGGAGTGATGGTCGTCACCGCCAAGCTCTACGACATGGTGGCCGAGCCGAGCCTGCCGCCGGACATTCTTGCAGCGCTCGGCGACGACATCGGCGCGGTGCTGCTCTATTCCCGCCGCACGGCCGAAATCTTTGCCGAGGTGACGCGGGATCTGGCGCCCGAGCGGCGGCGCCGGCTGGGGGTGCTGTGCCTCGCCGAACAGGTGGCCGAACCGTTGCTCGAGGCGCGCTACAGCCGCATCAACCTGGCCGACCGGCCCGATGAAGATGCGATGATGGCGCTGGCGCTGGCTTTTGCCCGCGAGCAAACTGGGCCATGATCAGGCACCAATAGGGAGCACGTCGACAGGCATGGCCGATACACCGGGCGACACGCCGAAAGCCACTGATCCAAAGGCGACCACGCCGGGCGACAGCCCGGCTGCTGCCGGCCGCTCCAGTGCGGTCAAGCCGCCGGTGCTCGACCTCAAGGCCAAGGACAGCAAGCCCGAGACCGGGTCCAGGCCTGCGGGCGACAAGAAGCCGGCGGACAAGCCGAAGCCCGGCTCGACGGCGCCGAAAGCCACTGCCGAACCCGAGCCGCGCTCGGGAAGCGGCAACGCCGTTCTCGCGACCCTTGGTGGTGGCGTGCTCGGTCTCGCTGCTGCCTATGGCCTCGCCTGGGCCGGCCTGTGGCCGACGCAGCCCCTGCCGCCAGCACCGGAAGATCCGCGGCTGGGGCAGTTCGGCGCCAGCCTCGGTGAACTGGAGACGGTCACCTCCACCACCCAGTCGGAACTGGCCGCGCTGAACCAGCGGCTCGCGGCGCTCGAAACCGCCGAGCCCTCCCCTGTGGCAGCCGCCGAACCGGTGGACGTCGCCGGCCTCGAAGCCGACATCGCCGCCCTTGCCGGACGCATCGATTCCCTCTCCGAGCAGCCGGCTCCTTCTGCCGACCCGGAGGCCCTTGCGACCCTCGAGGAGCAGCTCGGCACCCTTGGTGGACGGCTGGACGAAATGGCCGCGCGCCTCGGCACCGCCGAAGCGGAACTGCGCACCCTCGATACCGCCATGGCCGCGGCCAACCAGACGCTGTCGGCGCAGCCGGAGGACATTGCCGCGGTGCTGCAGCTGCCGTTGATCGTCTCCGGGCTCGAGACCGCCTTCAGCATGGGCCGCCCCTACGAAACCGAACTGTCGGCCCTGCGCGCCGCCCTACCCGAACTCACCATCCCGGCACCCGTTGCCGATGCTGCGGCAACCGGTCTCGCCCGCCCCGACGCCATCGAGTCCGAACTGCGCAACGCCATACCGGCCATGCTCGCCAGCCGCCCCGGCGACCCCGACGCCAATTGGCAGGATGGGGCGCTTGACTGGTTCTCCTCGGCCATCGCGCTCCGCCCCGTGGGCGAAGTGGCGGGCGACGCGCCCGAGGCCGTGCTATCCCGCCTCGAGGCCGCCGTGGCACGGCGTGACTTCGTCGCCGCCGAACAGTTGATGGGCGAATTGCCCGAGCCGATGCGGGCTGCCGCCGGCGACCTGCCGCGCCGCATCGCCGCCCAGGCGGAAGCCGCCCGGCTGTTGAGCACCGTGCGCTCCGGCGCCACCAATGCGAGTGCGGCGTCATGATCCGGCTCGCCATCTGGATTGCCGGCAGCCTGCTGGTTGCAGCGCTCGCCACCTGGCTGATTTCGCTGCCGGGGACGCTGACGCTGGAAGTCGCGGGCTTGCGGATGCAGCCGCAGCTCGGTACCGCCGTCTTCATCCTCATCCTGGCGGCGCTGCTGGTGATCCTGGTCTGGGCCATCGTCCGCCGGGTGCTCGGCGCCCCCTCGGCCATGGCCCGGCGCAACCGCGAGCGGCGGCGCGAGCAGGGCGTTGCAGCGCTCTCCGATGCGGTAGTGGCGCTGCAGGCCGGCGACGCCCTCAAGGCCCGGCTTCTCGCGCGCGAAGCCCGTGCCCGCCTCCCCGCCAACAGTGCGGCGCGGCTGCTGGAAGCGCGGGCCGACCTCGCCCTCGGCGACCTGGCTGCGGCCCGCGAACACTACCGCTCGCTCCTGTCCAACGAAGAAACGGCGCTTGCCGCCCTGGCCGGGCTCTATGAACAGGCCCGCAGCCAGCACCGGCCGGAGGCGGCGATGACCTTTGCCAGAAAGGCCTTGGCACTGTCGCCGGCCAGCGGTTGGGCAGCCAATGCCGTGTTCGAGGATCTGGTGCGCGAGGCGCGCTGGTCCGAAGCCGTGGCCATGGTCAATGCCGAACAGGCGACCTCCCGCGAAGCCAAGGCCCGCAAGCGCCGGCGCCAGGCCGTGATCGAGACGGCGCGGGCGCGCGAGGCCGAACAAACCAACCCGATGGCAGCACTCGAGCACGCCTTGACGGCGCTGCGGCTCTTGCCAGATTTCGTGCCGGCGGCACTGATCGCCGCCCGCATCCATTCGAGCCGGGGCGAGACCCGCCGCGCCGCGAGCCTCCTGCGGCGCATCTGGCGCGCCACCGGCCACCCCGACGCCGCCGCGCTCTACGCCCATGTCCAGCCGGGCGCCTCGGCGGTGGAACGCCTGCGCCGGCTCGGCGAGATCATCGAGATGCCGCCGCCGGATCGCGCCAGCGCCATGGCCATGGCGCGCGCCGCCATCGACGCCTATGACTGGACCACCGCCCGCAAGGCGCTGGAAGCGTTTACCGGCGCCGAGATGACCCAGGGCGTCGCGGCGCTGATGGCCGAAATCGAGGAAGGCGAGCATGGCGACCAGGGCAAGGCCCGCGAGTGGCTGGCCCGCGCCATGACCGCCCCGCGCGATCCGGTGTGGACCGCCGATGGCATCGTTTCGGACGAATGGGAGCCGGTTTCCCCGGTGACCGGCCGGCTCGATGCCTTCGAGTGGAAGGTGCCCGTCACCCGCAGCGAGCGCCCACCCGAGCCCGTCCTGCCGGCGAGCGCTCCGACCATGGCACTGGCCCCGGCCGAGAGCGCCGGCTGATCCGAACAAGGCTGGCCGCACGTTCTCGTGCGGGACGAAACGGCTCGCCTTGCCAAGCCCCGCCCTGCCTGCTATCTGCCCACCCGTTGCCGCAGTAGCTCAGTTGGTAGAGCACGTCATTCGTAATGATGGGGTCGGGGGTTCGAGTCCCTTCTGCGGCACCACGCTTTTCCCGACATTGCAGTTTCGAGCGCCTAGGCGGTTTCGCGCTCTGCCGTCATCTCGCGCAGCCGCATAGCCTGGCGCGCCGTCGGAACGATGATCTTCTGGGAAGCACCGCGCTCGAACACGGCCTCCCGCTCCTCTGCCGTTGAATCGAAGAACGGGTAGCGCGAGATCACGCGCGGATACATCACCGGGATGTAGGAAGCGTAGAGGCAGACCGGGAAGGTCAGTTCGCCCCAGAAACCCTCGCCGGCCAGCTGCTCGGAGCCGAACACCCGGCGGTAGAAGGCGGCGTGCTCCGGCCGCACCGAAGAGATGCAGTAGGTGGCGCGGAAATGCTCGCAGGCCATCACCGCGAGCCGCAGCGTCAGATACGGCAGGGCCGGGAAGGTGAGCGAAGCCTCATGGTCGGCAGTGAACCGGCTCGGGTCGATATAACTGCCGCCCTTGTCGATGATGCCGCCGAGCACATCGGGCCAGATCGCCGCGCTTGGCGAGGTGCGGTCGGCGGCACTGGCGATGTGCAGACGGATCGAACTGACCAGCGTATCGTCGATGTAAAGGCCGTAGCAGTAGCAGTTCGCCGCCTCGTCGTAGGCGTCACGGGTGATCTGCTGGGAATTGACCGGAATGAACTCTTCGCGCCGGTACGCCTCATAGCGCAACCGGTAAACCGGATCGAACTGCTCGTCGGGCGAGACCCGCCGGTAGTGAATCCGGTCCAGCAGGTCCACCAATGTCATCGCGAAACGCGAAGGTCCGCCCTGCGCCCGCTCGCTCGCCGCACTCATAACTCAACCCCCAGCTTGCTCGGGCAGTATTAACTTCTCGTTAAACGATTGCGAAGCAACAAAATTCGTTGCGCCGCCGCCCCACATTGGGGCCGCAGCTGACAAAATGCTGAAGGTGCCGGGGTTTAGATGCTGTTAACCACAGCCGCAAGTTTGCGGCGCGGGCGCACGGCCGCGGTGTTCATCCGCTGGATCAGTTCCGCCGCGTCGCCGGCAGGCAGAGGCCGGCTGAACAGATAGCCCTGCACCTGCTGCACGTCGGTGTGGTTCAGCAGGTGCGTGAGCTGCTCTTCGGTTTCCACGCCTTCGGCCACCACGGTCAGGTCGAGGTCGCGACCCACCCTTGCGACGCTGGCAAGCAGCCGCAGCGCCCGCGGGTTCTCGGCGATATCGTCGAGGAAGGAGCGGTCGATCTTGAGCTTGGTGAAGGGCAGCGCGTTGAGATAGCTGAGCGAGGAATAGCCGGTGCCGAAATCGTCGAGCGCTATGCCGATGCCGCGCTCGGACAGCGCCGCGAGCACGTTGCGGGCCATGTGCTGTTCCTCGATCACCGCGGTCTCGGTGACTTCGATCTCGAGCCGTTCGGGCTGCAGGCCCGAGCAGCCCAGCACCCGATCGACCGTCGCCGCGAGATCGAGGGTACGGAAGTCGCGGGCCGAAATGTTGACCGCAACACCCACGCCGCCGGGCCAGCCGACACATTCGTGAGCCGCCGTTTCGAGTACCCATTCGGTGATATCGCAGATGATGCCCATCTCCTCGGCGAGCGGAATGAACACCGCCGGGGAGATCTGTCCGAGTTCGGGGTGCTGCCAGCGCGCCAGAGCTTCGCAACTGACCACCCGCCGGGTGTTGATGTCGAGCAGCGGCTGGAACGCCAGCGACAGCGACTTCGACTGCACCGCCTGCTTGAGGTCGGCCTTGAGACGCTGGCGGTAGTGGTAGTCGGTATCGAGCTGGGCGTGAAACACCTGCGCCCGGCCCTTGCCGCTGCTCTTTGCCCGGTAGAGCGCCAGGTCGGCCTTGGTCATCAGTTCGTCGAACTGGGCGTCGGGATCGTCGGAAGTGACGAGGCCGACGCTGGCATTCACATTCAGCGTCAGTCCGTCGAGGCGGAAAGGCTCCTCGAAGGCATCGAGCAGCGCTTGTGCCTCCCCCGCAATTGCATTGGCATCGACCTGGCCCCGATAGACGATGAACTCGTCACCACCGAGCCGGGCGAGAACCGAACCGGGCGGCAGCGCCGCATCGAGCCGACGCGCCACCTGCATCAGCAGTTCATCGCCGGCCAGGTGACCATAGGTGTCGTTCACATGCTTGAAATCATCGACGTCGATGATCATCAGCGCGGCAGTACGGTTCGGGCCGTTGCGGCGGGCATCGAGATCCTCGGCCGCAAGTTCGCCGAAATAGGTGCGGTTGGCGAGCCCGGTCAGCGTGTCGTGGCGGGCCATGAAGCTGATGCGCTCCTCGGCCGCCACGCGCTCGCTGATGTCTTCGAACAGCAGCACGCTGCGGGAGTGACGCGAACTGACGGTGACCTCGAAATAGGTGCCGCCCTCGATCGACAGCAGCACCTTGCCGCTGAGATGGCGGCCGATGATGGTCTCGAGACGGTCGATGGCGGTGCGGGGCACCCTGCCGCCGGCGCGCAGGGCCAGCAGGATGGAATGGAGGTCGCGTCCGATCAGGTTGTCCACTCCGATCTCTTCGAGAGCCCTGGTGGCGCGCTCATTGGCAACGGTGACCCGGCCGGTCTGGTCGAGCATGCACAGGCCGTGCTCGAGCGTGGTGAGGGCGATGTCGAGTTCGGCAGCAAGGCGCGAGGCTTCCACCCGGCCATGCACGGCGCTCAGCAGCAGCGAGCGAATGTCGCCGGCAAGCTTGCGGAAGCTGGAGAGCATCACGAACAACAATGCCGCAAGCACCACGTGGTAGATGTCGCCATGCGAGGCATAGCCGAGCGACAGCGGCACGATCACCGCCAGCATCTGGAAGGTGACCAGGCGATCGAGACCGAAATTGCGGGCGCAGATGCCCACCATCACCGCAATGGAGATCGAGGCGCTCGAGAGCGAGGCGAAGGGATCGATGACAAACGCCATCGAGACGAGGCACCACAGGCCGTAGACCAGCGCCAGGAGCGTGCCGGACAGGACGGCGCGGTTTTCCCAGTGTTCGGCCGCGACCGCGTCATCTGCCTCGATATCGGCCTTCCAGAAGGCGCGCATGTCGAAATAGCGGATGATGCCGATGGCGATGAAGGCCAGCGTGATCAGCGCCAGCGGCAGCGACCCGGTCTTGGCGGCACCCATCCCGGCGGCGACGGCGCTGGCGAACACCCCCGCCAGCATGGCACGCCGGTCGGTGTAGACGGAGCGGATGATCGACACGTAGTCGAGCGCCGGCATCGTGGTGCGGGCGGAATTGAACACGAGGAGCCTCGCAATAGTCGAGTGCTCACACAACGCCCCAGCCGATTAATTTGGCCTTTCTGCAGCGGGGTTCCGGGCGGTTTCGGCGAGTTTTCAGCGGGTGTGGTGAACCGCGGACTAACACGGAAGGAAGAATGCGTAGCCTTAGTGAAAATTGCGGCCTCTGGGCAGCGCCTGGTAGGCCCGGCGACGGGCCATCTCCTCCTCGCGCACCGCCAGCCGTTCGCGGCTCTGGCTGCCGGCGGGACCGGCCTTGCCTTCGTCGGCCCGCGCCAGCACCGCGTCACCCAAATCCTTGCCATTGCTGATCTCGAGCAAATGCGGCGTCAGATCCACGAGGTCTTCGGCAATGATGTGGATGACGAGCCCTTCGGCCTGCAACTGCCCGCGCACAGCCAGCATGCGGCTCGCCAGCACCGTCTTGCGATTGGCCTCGAACACCTTGGGCCAGATGACGACGTTGGCGACCCCGGTTTCGTCCTCGAGCGTGGCAAAGATCACCCCGCTTGCCGTGCCGGGCCGCTGGCGCACCAGCACCAGCCCCGCCACTTCGATGCGATGCCCGGGCGTCACCCGGCCGAGATTGCAGGCCCTGGTGGTGCCACGCGCCTCGAGCATGGGCCGCAGGAACTGCACCGGGTGGCCCTTGAGCGACAGCGTCAGGCTCGAATAGTCGTGGATCACCTCCTCGCCCGGCGACATCAGCGGCAGCCCGGCAGACTCCTCGGCCGGTGCGGCGGCGGGCAGGCCGGAGGCGGCGAACAGCGGCAGGGTCTCGGCGCCATGGGTGCCTACCAATCCCTTGACCGCCCACAATGCCTCGCGCCGGTTGAGCCCGAGCGAGGCGAAGGCATCGGCCCGCGCCAGCTTTTCGAGGCTGGCGATCGGCACCCCGGTGCGCAGCCACAGGTCGCGCACCGAGGTGTAGCCGGCGCCGCGCCGGACAACGATGCGGTTGATGTCGTTATCGGCGAGCCCCTCCACCATGCCCAGCCCGAGCCGGATGGCGCGGGTGGAATGAATGTCGCCGGCCATCTCCGCATGCTTGGGCCAGATATGCTCGCGCACCGGATGCCCGTCGGCCTCGAGAAGGGATTCGAGGTCGGACAGGTTCACGTCGGCGCTACGCACCTCGACGCCGTGCTCGATCGCATCGCGCACGATCTGCGACGGCGCATAAAAGCCCATCGGTTGCGAATTGAGCAGCGCACAGGCGAACACGTCGGGATAGTGGCACTTGAGCCAGCACGAGGCATAGACCAGAAGCGCAAAGGACGCCGCGTGGCTTTCCGGAAAGCCGTATTCGGCAAAGCCCTGGATCTGGGCGAAGCTTCCCTTGGCAAACTCTTCCGAGTAGCCGTTGGCGAGCATGCCGCCGATGAAATCCTCGCCGAACTCGGCGATCTTGCCGGTGCGCCGCCAGGCCGCCATGGCCCGGCGCAGCTGGTCGGCCTTGCCGGGTGAAAAACCGGCGCCGACGATGGCGATCTGCATCGCCTGTTCCTGGAACAGCGGCACACCGAGCGTCCGCCCCAGCACCCCTTCCAGCGCCTTGCTGGGAAAATGCACCGGCTCGAGCCCCTGCCGGCGCCTAAGATAGGGGTGCACCATGTTGCCCTGGATCGGACCGGGCCGGACGATGGCGACCTCGATGACGAGATCGTAGAACCGTTCCGGTTTCAGCCGCGGCAGCATCGACATCTGCGCCCGGCTTTCGATCTGGAACACCCCGATGGTGTCGGCACGCTGGATCATGGCGTAGACGCGCGCCTTGTCCATCGGCCCCTCCCCCACCTCCTCGGCCAGGAGGTCGGTGAGCCGCAGGTCCTGACCGTAGTGGAGGTGCATCAGCTCGAAGGCGCGACGCAGGCAGGTCAGCATGCCGAGGGCCAGGATATCGACCTTGAGGATGCCGAGCGCATCGATATCATCCTTGTTCCACTCGATGATGGTGCGGCTGTCCATTGCCGACTTGCTGATCGGCACCAGGCTTTCGAGGGAATCGCGGGTGATCACGAACCCGCCGACATGCTGCGACAGGTGCCGCGGAAAGCCGCGCAGCACCTTGATCACCTCGAACATCTGCGCCAGCACCGGATCGTCCGGGTTGAGCCCGATGGAGCGCACCACCCCCAGGTCGAGCTTGGAGCCCCAGCCCCAGTGCAGCTGGTTGAAGGCATTGACCGTGTCCTCGGAGACGCCGAACACCTTGGCGGTTTCGCGGATGGCGCTCTTGGAGCGGTAGGAGATGACGTTGGCGGTCAGCCCGGTGCGGCGGCCGCCATATTTCTGGTAGACATACTGCATCACCTCCTCGCGCCGCTCGTGCTCGAAATCGACATCGATATCGGGCGGCTCGTCACGCTCGGTGGAGATGAAGCGGCCGAACACCAGCGTTGCCTGCTCGGGATCGACCTCGGTGATCTCGAGGCAGAAGCAGACCGCCGAATTGGCCGCCGAGCCGCGCCCCTGGCACAGGATCTTGCGCTCGTGGCGGGCGAACATGACGATGTCGTGCACCGTCAGGAAATAGGCAGCGTAGCGCTTGTAGGCGATGAGGCAGAGCTCGGACCAGATCGAGCGCTTGAGCGTATCGCTGACCCCGTGGGGAAAGCGCCTGGCCGCGCCCTCCCAGGTCAGCCGCTCCAACGTTTCCTGCGCCGTTTCCCCGGTACCGACGGTTTCTTCGGGGTAGTTGTAGCGCAACTGGTCGAGCGAAAACCCGATCCGCTCGATGAAGCGGCTGGTTGCGGCAATGGCCTCGGGATGCTCGGCGAACAGCCGCGCCATCTCGCCGGCCGGTTTGAGGTGGCGCTCGGCATTGCCCGAGAGGCGAAACCCGGCCTCGTCCAGCGTCAGGTGCTCGCGGATGCAGGTGACCACGTCGGCAACCATCCGCCGGTCCGGTTCATGGTAGAGCACATCGTTGCTGGCCAGCATTGCCGCACCGTGCCGCCGCGCCAGCGTATCGACGCGGTTGAGCCGGGCCCGATCGTCGCCATCAAAGCGCACCACCCCCGCCACCCACACCCGCCCTGCC
This sequence comes from Pseudomonadota bacterium, assembly GCA_023431205.1. GTDB lineage: Bacteria > Pseudomonadota > Alphaproteobacteria > Rhizobiales > Devosiaceae > Devosia. The sequence continues at coordinate 18,875 of JAEYXQ010000084.1, forward strand.
GCCACCGCCGCAAGCCGCGCCAGCGTCTTTTCGGTCAGGGCCCAGTCCCTCTCGTCCGGCATCAGGATGAAGAGCTGCCCCTGCGCATAGTTCTCGGGCGGGCCCTGTTCCACTGCGCCGGGCTGGCTGCCATCCACCAGATCGCTGAACCGGAGCACCGGCTTGCCCTTTTCGCCGCGCTGGTTGGCCACCGACAGGAGCTTGCATAGCCGCCCATAAGCCACCCGGTTGGTGGGATAGGCAATGATGTCGGGCGTGCCGTCGCTAAAGCAGAGCCGGACCCCGACGAGGTAGCGGAAGCCCGGGAATTTTCCGGCGAGTTCGCGCGCCGTCACATAGCCGCGCACCACCCCGGCAAAGCTGTTGCGGTCGCACACCCCCAGCGCCTTGAGCCCCAGATACATGGCGGCCGAGACCATCTCCTCGGGGTGTGAACCGCCATGGAGAAACGAGAAATTGGTGGTGGCGACCAGCTCGGCAAAAGGGGCGACCGGCGGCTCTGGCCGCGGCGGCCGCGGCTTGAGCGGCAGGGCGACGACATCGCTCATGGGAAGAACCCGTGCAGGTACCACACCGGTGGCACCGGCCCGCCATAGAGCCCGTGGCGGAACACCCAGAAGCGGCGGCCGGCATCGTCCTCGACCACATAATAGTCGCGCGTTTCCGCCTCGGGATCGAACTTGTCAATCTGGGGCATGTAGGGCCTGTCATCCCCCGGCTCCCCGGGTCTGGGCGGAGGCGGGGGCGGCACCAGTTCGAGGCGGCGGCCACTGCGCCACCATTCGGCCCCCAGCCGCTCGGGGCCCGCCGCCTTGATCAGCCGGTAGCGTTCGCGCCGCCAGATAATCGCCGCCGGCAGCCCGTCCGGCACTTCGGCGGCAATGGCGATCACTTCCGGCGCCGGCAGCAGCCGCAGCGGCCGCGGCGTCCGGTGAACCGCATGCTCCGCCGGCCGCTGGTTGCTGACCACCAGCGCCGGCTTGAGCCGCGCCGCCCGCTCGGGAATGTGGCTCTGGACGAACTCGGTGCGCAGCACCGCCAAGGGACCGAGGCGGCTCGACATGCGGTCGTTGAGCTGGTCGAGATCCTCGGCCCCGCTTTCCGCCTGGAAGGCGCCGAACTGCACCGCATCGAGCTCGCCCACCGAACTCACTGCCAGCCGGATCATGTCGATGCCGAAGCCGGCATCGTATTCCCCCGACAACCGCTCCGCCCGATGGGCGAAGAGCTGGGTGATGTGCTCGGGATCGCGCGTCAGCCGGGCGGAATTGACCGACAGGGACATCACCTTGTGGTCCACCCGGTAAAGGAACAGGTGGAAGCTCTGCGCCCCCAGCCCCTCGGCCTCGAGCCGGATGCCGAGCTGGATGGCGAGGTCGTGCGTGGTCATCAGCACGTCGTCCATCAGCGCGATCGGGTCGGCGAAGCGCCGCTCGGCATAGCGCTCGGCCACCGGCAGGCGCGGCGTCATCCGCTCCTCGATGTGGCCGAAGGCCTGGTCGATGCGGAGAAGCAGCGACTGGCCGAACCGCGCCTGCAACGGCTTGCGCTCGCGTGCCCGCAACTGCCCGACGGTCTTGAGCCCCATCTGCGCCAGCGTACCGGTCTGGAACGGATCGAGCCGGAGCGCAGCCACCGGCAGGGCGTCGAGCACCGCCTCCATGTCGCCCGCCTCCACCACCTGCGAGCGGGCATAATGGCTCACCGCCCAGGCCGCACCGATGGTGGGCGCAACGGCGCCGGCCACGGTGTAGCCGAGGTCGCGCAGCCGCGTCAGCAGCATGCGCAGCATCGCCCGTTCGCCACCGAACAGATGCGCCACCCCGGTGATGTCGAGCACGAGATCACCGAAGCCGCTGACATCGGTCATCACCGACACCAGCGGGCTGGCATTGGAGTGCCAGTCGGCAAATTCGGCAAAGCCGGCTTCCAGCAGCGGCCGGTCCATCTCCATGGCGGTGAGCTCGGGCAGCAGAGCCTTGGCATCGGCCAGGCTCTGGCCGGGGTGGAGACCGCGCCGCGCTGCCTCGCTATCGACGGCCGCAAGGCGCAGGCCGCCCTTGATCCGCTCATGGAGTGCCAGCGGCGCCCTGAGCTGGTGGTCACGCCGTTTGAGGTAGTCCGTCGCCCAATTGGGCAGGAACAGCACGAGGAACCGCCGCATCGGCGACGCGCTGTGCACCCCCGCGCTCAGGAGAGACTGCTGCCAATCCATCTTTCGACCATCCCAGAAGCCATTCGGCCGATTGCTTGATGAGGACCCCACGCTCGAGTTCGGCTCGCCAGCGCACCGGGCCGGGAGCCTGGTCGTCATAGGGTTTGCGGGCACTCGGGGCCGGCTCGAGCCGCCAGCGCAGATGCGCCGCGCTGGCCTCGCGCCCGGTGCCGTAGCGGATGAGGAACACCGAGGTGCCGGACTCGGCCGCCCTGAGGCTGAGCCGGCGGCTGGCGGTGAAATCGAGAATCTTGGCGGGCGCGCCGATATCGGCGACCACCGCCGCCACCGCCCGGCAGCCCAGCGCCTGCTCGGCGGCCCAGAGCAGTTCCTTGACGTCCTCGACCCGCACCAGGATCAGCGCTGCCGGATCGAAGCCGAAGCTGACAAGGCCCGGCCCATAGGGCAGGCCGAGCTTCTGCGACTCGCTGGCAAGCTGGAGAAAGATCACCCCCGGCCGCGCGGCACCGATCAGCCCCCGTGCCTGGGACAAGGCAAAGCCCAGCGCCGCCCCGGCATTGCGCCGCTCGTCGGTGAAGATTTCCTGCAGCAGGCCACCGCCCAGCGCGGGAAAATCTCCCGGCGTGAGCTCGACGCGCGAGCGCGCTTCCAGCAGCGCCGGCCGGCGTTCGATATCGGCAATGGTATCCCGCAGCGCCGCAAGGCGCTGTTGACGATCCGTGGAGCCCATGGCGCCACCCCTGTGAACAAAACAGGAACATCGTGACTCCGAATCCGGAGGGAGTCGAGTCCCTTTTTGGCGCTCCTGCCGTTCGACCGGTGTGGCCACACCGCATCAGGGCTGCTCAAACCCGCGTGAAACCCGGCCTTTGCCCATTGAGCAAAGCCGCCGGATCGCTAACTCTCGGACCGTCAGCAGAGTCGCCCCGGCTCCCGTGTCATCCTCCGCCGTTTCCCCCCTCAAGAAAGGCCCACCTCCATGTTCGAGGCCATCTCCCGTCTGTTCGGCAAGCCCGAGGCGGCGATCGACCTCCACGATCCCAGGCTCGCGGTCGCGGCGCTGCTGGTGCATCTGGCCGCCGTCGACGGCAGCATGACCGACGCCGAGCGCGACACCATCAAGGGCGCATTGATGGATCACTATGGTCTCGACGACTCGGCGGTGGAGAAGCTGGTGCGCGAGGCCGCCCGGCGCGATGCCGAGGCGGTCGATTTCTACCGCTTCACCTCCGGCATCACCCAGTTAGAGATGGAAGACCGCATCGAGATCATCCGCATGATGTGGACGGTGGTGTACGCGGACCGCAAGAACCACGAGCTCGAGGACAACATGGTCTGGCGCATCGCCGAACTGATCGGCGTCTCCAGCCGCGACCGCACCGTGCTGCGCAACCAGATCCGCGGCAGCAAGGACGAAGAGCCCACCAGCTGAACCCCGAATGACGATCACCATCTACCACAATCCCGAGTGCGGCACCTCGCGCAACACCCTGGCGATGATCCGCGCCAGCAGCGAGGAGCCGGAGATCATCGAATATCTGAGGACTCCGCCCTCGCGGGAGCGGCTGGCCGAGCTGATCGCCGCAGCGGGGCTCACCGTGCGCCAGGCGCTGCGGCAGAAGGATACGCCCTATCTCGAGCTCGGCCTCGATGATCCGGCGCTCACCGCCGACCAGCTGCTCGACGCCATGCTGGCGCATCCGATCCTGATCAACCGCCCCTTCGTGGTCACGCCCAAAGGCGTTCGGCTGGCGCGGCCCTCGGAACTGGTGCTCGATATCCTGCCCAGTCCCGATATCGGCGACTTCACCAAGGAAGACGGCGAAGTGGTGCCGCGTCGCACTCAGTAGGCACTGAACTCCCCGATCACTTCAGGCGTGTCGTTGGCGCAGTCGAAATTGCCCGCCCTGTCGGCGGCATCGCGGGCCAGTTCGTTGGCGCCGTCATTGGCCAGCGCATCGACATAGGCGATATGGCAGGTATTGCCCTCGGCGATCTGCGACACCACCAGCACCTGCCCCTTGTCCTCGCCGGTCCCGGGATCGGCAGTGTGATAGCGCACGATCGTTGCGATCGGCAGCCAGCGGCCGCTGGCGTTGGAGAGGCGCCATTCCAGCTTTTCGCCCAGGCGGTTGAAGGGCGGCAGGGTCTGGGTGCCGTGCTGGCTGTTCGCCTCGGCCTCGAAGCCATAGGCGAGCGAGAAACGGAGGTCGCCTTCGCGCACCAGCAGCGGATAACCCTTGTATCCCGGGCAGGCCCAGCTGGCGCCGAAGTCGTCGGCCTCGAGCACCAGGCACCCGTCGAGATCGAGGTCGGTATAGGCGCTGGTGAACCCTGACTGCGCCAGCGCGGGCAGGGTCATCGCTAGGGTGGCGGCGGCGGCAACAAGGGCGAAACGCACGGGAACTCCTCCGATTTTGCATGGGCGCCCGGGCGCCGATATGGCTTGCTTTTGAAGCCTCATATGGGCAGAAGCGGGGCCATTCCTCCCTTCGATGAACGAAGCTGAACGACCCATGAACATTGACGCCATCCCGACCGGCAAGAACCCGCCCGACGACCTCAACGTCATCATCGAGGTCCCCCTGGGTGGTGAACCGATCAAGTACGAGATCGACAAGGCCTCCGGCGCCCTGTTCGTCGACCGCTTCCTCTACACCCCGATGCGCTATCCGGGGAACTACGGCTTTGTTCCGCACACCCTGTGCGGCGACGGCGACCCGCTCGACGTCATCGTCATGAACTCGCGCCCGCTGGTGCCCGGCGCCGTGGTGCGCTCGCGGCCGGTCGGCGTCCTGTTCATGGAAGATGATGGCGGCCAGGACGAGAAGATCATCGCCGTGCCGGTCTCCAAGCTGACCCGCATGTACGACAACATCGCCGATATCGGCGACCTGCCGGAAATCCAGCTCGAGCGCGTGAAGCACTTCTTCACCCACTACAAGGATCTCGAGCCCGGCAAGTGGGCCAAGATCGACCGGATCGGCAACCTCGCCGATGCCCAGAAGGTGATCCGCGAGTCCATCGAGCGCCACAAGGCGCAGGGCTGACCATGACCGGCCGGATCGTGGTGCTCAACGGGGCGCCGCGCTCCGGCAAATCCTCGATCGCGGTGGCCATGCAGGCCCATGTCGCCGGACGCTGGATCAATCTCGGCGTCGATTGGCAGAACCGCTCCCTGCCGCCGGCGCTGATGCCCGGGATTGGGCTGAGGCCCGGCGGCGAGCGGCCCGACCTCGAACCCGCCGTGGTGGCGCTCTACGCCGCCCTCTATGACAGCATCGCCGCCCATGCCCGCGCCGGCTTCGACGTCGTCGCCGATCTCGGGCACCACGACTTTTACTCGCGCCCCCTGGGCATCCTCGAAGCCTCCGCCCGCCGCATGAGCGGCTTTGCCGTGCTGTTTGTGGGTGTCCACTGCCCGCTCGACGAGATCATGCGGCGGCGCAATGCCGACCCGCAGGGCGGCTTCTATGCCCATGGTCCGGGCGTGCCCGAACCGGTGCGCCGTTGGCAGGACGCGGTGCACCAACCCGGTCTCTATGACCTCGAGGTGGACACCAGCCGGCGGTCGCCCGAAGACTGCGCCGCGGCGATTGCGGCAGCCCTTGCCGATCCGCCGCGCCGCTCGGCCTTCGAGCGGCTGGCGCTCAGCTCATCCGCGCCAGGAGCCGGTCACGGCGAATGAACTGGTGCCACAGCGCCGCAGCGATATGGCCGACCGCCAGGATCAGCAGCAGCCGGCTGACCACCGTATGGGCGAGAAACGGCGGCACGGCCTCGAATTCCGGCAAGGGCCCGCCGCCGAAGATCGCCGGCGCGGCGCCGGTGAGGATCACCGTGGCGATACCTGAGGCGAGCGTCACCACCAGCGACAGGTACAACCCGAGATGAACGATGCGGGCGGTCCAGGCATGCACCGGGCCCAGGCCCGCCGGCGCCTCGGGCTGGCGGTCGATCGCCAGCCACCAGACGATGCGCAACACGGTCAGCAGCGCCAGCGTCGCCCCCACCAGCACATGCACCGGCAGGATGGCGCCCGGCGCTTCCCCAAGGCTGTCCATGGTCAGGCCTGTGGCGAGCATGATGACCACGGCCAGCGCCGACAGCCAGTGGATGGCGACCGGCACCCGGCCATAACGTTGCGGCGAACTCTTCAGTGACATTCCCGACATCTCCCGTGACACCGGCCGCCCCGCAGCCTATGATTAGCACACTATATATCTACTGAGTACGCTAAGCAATGGTTCTCGATCGCCACCAGTCCGCCGGCTACCTGACCAATTGGTGCGCCCGGCTGTTTGCGCGCGAGCTGGAACGGCAGCTGGCGCCGCACGGGCTGATGCCGGCCTATATGCCGGTGCTGTTCGCGCTGGCCGATGAGGGATCGATGATCCCCAAGCGCCTTGCCGAACGGGCGGCGGTGGAACAGCCGACCATGACGGCCACGCTCAACCGCATGGTGCGCGACGGCCTGATCGCGCGCGAACCGCATCCCGAGGATGGCCGCAGCACCCTGATCGCCCTGACGCCCACCGGCTTCGCCAAGCTGCCGGTGGTGGAGCAGATCACCCGGGCCACCAACGAGCTGGCGCTGGAGCAGCTCGAACCGGCCGAACGCCAGCAGCTGCTGCGCCTGCTGCGCCAGGTGGTCGGGGTTCTCGAAGTGCAGTCCGGCCGCCCGCGCAGCATCCCCGACTAGCGTCACATCCTCGTCCCATTGCCGGCCGAATATCTGGCCGTCACAGGAGGATGGACATGCGACACTGGACAAGCGTGCTGGCGGCCACCCTGATGCTGGCCGCACCGGTGATGGCGCAGGAGGTCGACGTGGACCAGATTCTCGCCGACCGCGTCACCCGGGACCAGGCCAATATCGGCATTGCCGTCGCTGTGGTCGAAGAGGGCGAGACCCGCTTCCACAGCGCCGGCACACTGCGGGCCGACAGCGATCAGCCGGTCGACGAGCACACCGTGTTCGAGGGCGGCTCGATCGGCAAGCTCTTCACCAATCTGCTGCTGGCCCAAGAGGTGCAGGCCGGCACCATCGACCTCAAGACGCCAGTAGTGGACTACCTGCCCGAGGGCACCACCATCGCGGGTGGCGAGGGCGATGCCATAACCATCCTTGATCTTGCCACCCACCATTCCGGCCTCACCGGTCTGCCTCCACAGATCGCCGAACGCGGCCTCGAAAACCCCTATGCCGGCTCCACGGCCGAGGACCTCTTCGCCTGGCTGGCCGAAACCGAGCTCAACCGCCCGGTGGGCGACAGCTTCGAATATTCCAATGCCGGCCTCGCCCTGCTGGGCCAGGCGCTGGAGCGGGTGACCGGCACGCCCTATGCCGAACTGGTCGAGACCCGCATCTTCACCCCGCTCGGCATGGAGGACTCGAGCATCGGGGCCGATCCGGCACAGGCGGATCAGCTTGCCACCGGCCACGACGCGGCCCGCCAGCCGGTGGGCAACTGGGACATGGATGCCTTCAACCCCGCCGGTGGGCTGCGCTCCACCGCCGCCGACCTGGCAAAATTCGCCGCCGCCGCGTCCGGCGCCACCGAGACGCCACTGACAGACGCTTTCGCCCTGATGTTCGAGACCACCCGCAGCACGGGCGAGAGCGGAGAGACCATCGGCCTCGGCTGGTTCGTCACCCCCGACGAGACAATCGCCTGGCACAACGGCATCACCGCCGGCTATCGCAGCTTCCTCGGCTTCCGCCGCGACAACGGCAAGGCGGTGGTGGTGCTGTCCAACATGGTCACCGAAGCGGGCATCGAGGACATCGGCCTGCACATCCTTGACCCCGAAATGCCGCTGCGCGAGCAGCCCAGGCCGCGCGAGGCCATCGAGATAGACCCTTCGATCCTCGAGCCCTATGTCGGCGATTACGTGCTCGGCCCCGGTGCGGTGATCACCATCACGGCCGAGGACGGACGCCTCTTTGCCCAGCTCACCGGCCAGCAGCGCTTCGAGATCTTTCCCGAGAGCGAGCGCCGCTTCTTCTTCAAGATCGTCGACGCGCAGATCACCTTCGGCGAGCCGGAGGATGGCGAGGCTCCCGCCCTGGTGCTGCACCAGAACGGGATGAACCAGACGGCGGTGCGGGCGGAGTAGGGTTACCGACCTCGTGGTTCGACAAGCTCACCATGAGGTCTAAGAGATGCCTCGGAGACCTTGTCCCTGAGCCTGCCGAACCACGGGGGCGCGGCCGCCGCTGAACTGCCGGCATTACGTCCCGGCGAACCCCTTGGGCGGTTCTGCCAGCGCGATCTCGTTGCCCTCGGGATCGCGCAGCTTCGCCACCCGCCCGAAATCACCCTCTGCCTCGGTGACCAGGCTGATGCCCTTGGCGGCGAGCCGCTCGCGCTCGGTTGCCAGCACCGGCACCACGATGGTCGCAAGCGACCTGCCGGCCCGATCCGGGTCGTGCCACACCTGCAGGCCCGCTTTGCCCATGTTGCGCCATTGCGCCAGGTTCGGCATCGGCCGGTCGTCGGGCGCACGGCCCATGAGCTTGGAATACCAGACGACAGCGGGCTCGAACTGGGCGACCGCGATACCCGCGTAGATGCCCACCACGGCGATGGGTTTGTTGTTGGCACTCATGATCGGCTCCTGTTTGCTTCAAACCATTGTCGCGCCAGCCGGCGGCATTTCGACAGCTCCTGCAGCGATTTCTTCCGCGCCCGCACCGGCCGCGACAAAAGAGCGCAATTTCCATTGCTTAACGAGGCAAACCACGTAATCTCGACCCTTGGAGGGGGCTCGAGGAGGGCAGGCTCCGGTGCCGCAGGGGGAGAGTCGGCGCTGGGCATGTGCGGGTTCCCGTCAGGCACAAGAACCCGAGGACTAAAATGACTTTGGCACTCTGGCTGATCGTCGCGTGCGGCGCTCTGTCCATCGTCTACGGCGTGGTCACCACGCAGGGCCTGCTGGCCGCCGACGCCGGCACCGCCCGTATGCAGGAAATCTCGGCCGCCGTGCGCGAAGGCGCATCGGCCTATCTCAAGCGCCAGTACACCACCATCGCCATTGTCGGCGTGGTGATCCTGGTCGCTGCCTTCTTTCTCCTCGGCATCTATGCCGCCCTCGGCTTCCTGATCGGCGCCGTCCTTTCGGGCGCTGCCGGCTTCATCGGCATGAACCTGTCGGTCCGCGCCAATGTGCGCGTCGCCCAGGCGGCGGTGAACTCGCTCGGCAAGGGGCTCGAC
>JAEYXQ010000087.1 GCA_023431205.1 Pseudomonadota bacterium
CCGCCGACCCTCCCCTCGCCCCTCGGGGGAGTGGGGCCGGGGGGTGAGGGGCCCACCCCCACGCTACCCCCGCTTGCCCCATCCCCCACCACAAGCTATCCCCGCCGCCATGTCCCTGCCGCCGCTGCCCATCGACGAAGCCCTGCCCGGCCTGCTCGCTGCCCTCGATCAGCATCCTGCCGCCGTGCTCGTCGCCCCGCCCGGCGCTGGCAAGACCACCCGGGTTCCCCTCGCCTTGCTGCCCGCGCCCTGGCGCCGGGACGGCCGCATCATCCTGCTTGAACCGCGCCGCCTCGCAGCCCGCGCCGCGGCCGCGCAAATGGCGCGCCTCCTGGGTGAGGAGGTTGGCGGCACCGTCGGCTACCGCGTCCGCATGGATGCGCGCGTCTCGGCCAGGACCCGCATCGAGGTGGTCACCGAGGGCGTCTTCACCCGCATGCTGCTCGATGACCCCGAACTGGGCGGGATCGACGCCGTCCTCTTCGACGAGTTCCACGAACGCAGCCTCGATAGTGATCTCGGCCTCGCCCTTGCCCTCGACGCCACGGCGCTGCGGCCCGACCTCAAGGTCGTGGTGATGTCCGCGACCATTGACGGCGCCCGCGTCGCCACGCTGCTCGGCGACGCCCCCGTCGTCACCAGCGAAGGCCGCACCTTCCCGGTGGAGACTCTCTACGCGCCGCCCGATCCGCTCCAGCGCCTCGAGGACCAGGTCGCCGCCGCAACGCTGCAGGCGCTCCGGGCCCATCCTGGCTCGGCCCTCGTCTTCCTGCCCGGCCAGGGCGAGATCACCCGCACCGCCGAACGGCTCGCGGGGCGGCTCCCGGCCGATACGGACCTCGCTCCGCTCTACGGGCAGCTCACGCCCGCCGAGCAGGATCGGGCCATCCGCCCCGCCGAACCCGGCGGCCGCAAGGTGGTGCTGGCGACCTCCATCGCCGAGACCTCGCTGACCATCGAGGGCGTCCGCATCGTCATTGATTCAGGCTTCCGTCGCGTTCCGGTCCATGAGCCGGCCACCGGCCTTTCGACGCTCGAAACCCGCCGGGTCTCCCGGGCCGGTGCCGACCAGCGGCGCGGCCGCGCCGGCCGTGTCGAGCCCGGCATCTGCATCCGCCTCTGGAACGAGGGCCAGACTGCAGCCCTCGTGCCCTACGACACCCCCGAGATCCTCGCCGCCGACCTCGCCGGCCTTGTGCTCGACCTTGCCGCCTGGGGTGTGACCGACCCGGCGCAGTTGCGCTTCCTCGATCCGCCTCCCGCGCCCGCCTGGGCCGAGGCCGTCGCCCTGCTCCAGCGCCTCGACGCGCTCGACAGGGGTGGTCGCGTCACCGCCATGGGCCGGCAGCTCTCGCGCCTGCCGCTCCACCCGCGCCTCGCCCATATGGTGGTGGCCGGAGCCGCCGAGGGCGATGCCGTCACCGCCGCAGAACTCGCCGTGCTCGTCACCGAGCGCGGCCTTGGCGGCACCGGCACCGACCTTGCCCACCGGCTCGACGCTTTCCGCCGCGACCGCTCCCGTCGCGCCGACGATGCCCGCCATCTCGCCCGCCGCTGGGTCCGCTCCGCCGGTGGCCCCGCAGGCGAACCGCTGGCGCCCGGCCGGCATCTTGCCCGCGCCTTCCCCGATCGGGTCGCCCAGCAGGCCGGCGGCCGCGGCCGCTTCCGACTTGCCAATGGTCGGCAGGCGGCGCTCGATGAAACCGACGCGCTGGCCCGCGAACCCTTTCTTGTGGTCACCGAGATCACGGGCGCCGCCGCCACCGCCCGCATCCGCGGCGCCGTCGCCCTCGACCGCGCCGACCTCGACGCGCTCTTCTCCCATCGCATCGAGGGGGAAGTCCGCCTCAGCTTCGATGCCGCCTCGGGCAGCGTCCGCGCCCGGCGCCTGCGTCGCCTCGATGCCCTTGTCCTCGCCGATGAGCCGGTCGCCATTCCTGATACCGAAGCGGCAAGCCGCCTCTTGGCGGACGCAGCGGCGGAGCGCGTCGGCAGCCTCGCCTGGAGCAAGGACCAGCTTGCCCTGCGGGGTCGCTCCAGCTTCCTTCGCGCTCATCTGGGCGAGGCCTGGCCCGACCTGTCCGACGCTGCCCTAGCTCGGTCTTCTGAATGGCTCGCGCCCTACGTCTCCGGCCTCACCCGTCTCGCCGACATCACCGCCGCCCATCTCGGCAACGCGCTCGACGGTCTTCTCCCCTACGCGCAGCGACAGGACATGGAGCGCCTGCTGCCGAGCCATTTCGCTGCCCCGTCCGGCAGCCACGTGCCCATCGACTACGCCGCCGAGAACGGCCCTGCCCTCGAAATCCGCGTGCAGGAACTGTTCGGGCTCGACCGCCATCCGTCCGTCGCCAGCGGCAAGGTGCCGCTCCTCGTGGTGCTGCTGTCCCCCGCCCACCGCCCGATCCAGACCACGCGCGACCTGCCCGGCTTCTGGCGCGGCTCCTGGCGCGATGTCGTCCGCGACCTCAAGGGTCGCTACCCCCGCCACCCCTGGCCCGACGACCCGCTCGCCGCCCCCGCCACCAATCGCGCCAAGCCTCGCGGCACATAGCCGCCACCCCCCGATCGTCACCCCCCGGCTTGACCCGAGGGCTCTGCACTTGCACCGACCCCACAAACAAAAACACCCTCGGACCAAGTCCGAGGGTGACCTTCAGTGCACGTGTCCGCCTATTCGGCCGGCACGAAGTTCAGCGCCACCCCGTTGATGCAGTAGCGCAGCCCCGTCGGCGGCGGACCGTCCGGGAACACGTGGCCCAGATGGCTGCCGCAGGTGGCGCAGTGCACTTCCGTCCGCGTCATCCCGAAGGAGCGGTCGGTTTGGGTCTCCACGGAGCCCGGCAGCGGGTCGTTGAAGCTCGGCCAGCCGGTGCCGCTTTCGAATTTCAGCGTCGACTGGAACAGCGGCGTGTCGCAGCCGGCACAGGCGAACGTGCCCTGCCGCGTCTCGTGCAGCAGCGCGCAGGAGCCGGGCCGCTCCGTGCCGTGCTCGCGCATGATGTAGAACTGTTCGGGGGTCAGCCGGGCCCGCCACTCGGCGTCGGTGCGGGTCACGGGATAGGTATGGGCGTCCACGGCATCACTCCTTTGTCGGGCTGTCTTTGCCTCCCAATATAGGGTTTGCTGCGCCCCGTCCCAACCACTCCGTCTTCACGTCAGGCTGAACGATGACCACCGTGACCTCGCTCGAGCAACTCGAAGCGCTCTACCAGCCCGCCCCTGTCGCGGCGTCCACCGTCAAGGTCACCGACCGGCTCACCCCCGAATACCGGCGCCTGGTCGAACTCAGCCCCTTCGTCACGCTGGCAACCGTCGGCCCTGAGGGTCTCGACTGCTCCCCTCGCGGCGACCGCGGCGGCGTCGTCCGCGTCGAGGATGATCGCACCCTGCTGCTGCCGGATCGGCGCGGCAACAACCGCATTGATTCCCTGCGCAACATCGTGCGCGACCCGCGCTGCGCGCTGCTGTTCCTGCTGCCCGGCTCCGGCACCACCCTCCGCCTCAACGGCCGCGCCACGCTCAGCATCGATCCCGCCCTGCTCGACAGCTTCGCCGTCGAGGAAAAGCGCCCGCGCTCGGTCGTCGTAATCAGCATCGACGAAGTATTCTTCCAGTGCGCCCGCGCAGTCATCCGCTCCGACCTGTGGAACCCGGCCCGCCACATCCCGTCGGCGGACATCCCCAGCCCCGGCGATATCCTTGCCACCCTCAGCCGCGGCGAGGTCGGTGGGCGCCCCTATGACGAGGCCTGGCCTGAACGCGCCCGCCAGACCATGTGGTGACCGCGGGCCTCAGCCTCGGCGCCGCTGCGTCATCACCACGCCGGCAAGGATCAGCGCCACCCCGATCACCCGCGCCACCGGCGAGCCGGGCACGCCGCGGGCGATGTCGAACACCACACCCGACACGATCTGTCCGCTGATCAGGAGCAGCGTCATCTGCACCGCGCCGATCCGCGGGATCAGCCAGCTGCTGACCGCCACGAACAGCAGCCCCATCGGTCCGCCGAAATAGGCGTACCAGGGCGTCCCCGCCGCCCCTTCGGTGAACACCTGCCCCAGCCCGGCCACTGCCGCCACCGTCAGCAGCGCGAACCCCACCAGGTGGTTGATGAACGAGGCCATCAGCGGCGAGGTCGACAGCGCCAGCCGTCCGTTGACCTGCCGGTTGATTCCCACCAGCAGTCCGGAGCTGGCAGCAAAGGCGATGGCCAGCAGCATCACCCCACCCCGAACAGGATGATGACCAGGCTCCCGCTGACGATCAGCAGCGCCGGCACCAGGTCGCGCCAGCCCAGCCGCCGCCGCGGCAGGCCCAGCAGCCCCCATTTGTCCGCCGCGAGGCTGAACAGCATCTGCCCGGACAGCCCGATCGCCTGCGTGCCGGTGATCGCCAGCCCCAGATTGACCGCGCTCGAGCCCAGCATCACGTTCACCGCCCCGGTGAACCCGCCCATATAGGCCCACACCGGCGCCCGCTCCCGTGAGCCTATTGCCGGCGGCCGCGCCCGGCGCCAGGCCAGCAGCAGCACCACGCCGGCGAGCATCCCGGTCCCGTGCGCCGTCCACGAGGCGAACATCGGCCCGCCATGCCAGGCCAGTTGGCTGTTGAGGTAGAGCAGCAGCGTCATCATGCACCCGGTCCCCAGCGCCGCGGCGAGATAAGTCAGGCGGAGCAATCCGCCGGCAACTAGGGTCATCGTGTGCAGCCGTTCAGCAAGTGGTCATACCACGGCATACCATATACCGGTTCCACCGCGGCGCGGTAGCCGTCATGCGCCCGTCCCGCCCTTGACAGCCCCGGTCCCGGCAACCAGATCGGATGGGCTCAACCAGATCCTGGTCCTGAGCGTTTGTCGGGGCGCGCCTTGGCGCCCGTCATTTATGTTGCTCAACGAGGATATAGATGAGGACGAACACCTGGTACGATGACATCGACGACGCCGAGGACGGCGTCACCCGCGCCGACCTGATCGGCTACTTCCATCCGCGCGAGATCGTCGCCGACATGAGCCTCACCGTGGCGCGACGCCGCGAGCTCGTCTCCTTCTGGCTCTCCGACTTCAACGCAGTGCGCGGCGCCCCCGGGCTGCGCCGCTCCGGCAGCGGCGTCACCACCACCGTGGATGAGCTGCGGGCCGCCATGGCCGAACTCGACAGCATGACCGACCTCGTCCCGCCGCCGACCGGCGGCTCCTCCCGCCTCGGCGCCTGAGCCGCCCACTCACCGCAAGGTGCGTTGCGCGGCGGCGCCGAATGCCCTACACACCGGTTGCCGGACGATCTCGCCGATCGGACGGTTGGGCCCAGCCGGAGATTCCACCTCCTGGCTGGGCCTTCCTGTTTCTGCCGCCCGCCACCCGTTACCGTTTCGGCAACCATGCCCGCCGACAGGCGGCAACGCCCGCCCGCTCGCCCTCGTTGATCTTGCGGATCAACCTGCCTGGGCCACCATGATCGACCTGTCCGTTCGCAGCAGAGCCCGTGTCTGGCTCGGCACCCTTGCCGGCACCCTGCTGTGCATCGGCGCTGCCTTGGTCGTCGATTCCTTCAACTTCCCCAATCTCAGTCCCGCCGCGTTCCGGCGCGCCATCACCGTCGACATCCTGCTGCCCACCATGCTTGCCGGCCCGCTGCTGTTCCTCTTGCTCGGCAAGGTGCGGCAACTGGCCATCGCCCACGAGGAACTGGCGGTGCTGGCGTCCACCGACAGCCTCACCAGCCTGCTCAACCGCGGCGCCTTCAACATGCTGGTGGAATCCTGGCTTGCCCAGGTGAACAGCGGCGCCGCCCCTCGCCAGGGCGCCCTGCTGGTGGTCGATGCCGATCACTTCAAGTCGATCAACGACCGCTTCGGCCACCAGGTTGGCGATGCCGCCCTCAAGCGCATCGCCGGCAGCATCAAGGGCGCGCTGCGCCCGACCGACCTGGTCGGCCGTATCGGGGGAGAGGAATTTGCGGTGTTTCTGCCCGGCGCCACCCGCGCTAAGGGCGTTGAAGTCGCCGAACGCATTCGCATCCTGGTGCGCAGCCTTCCCCTGCCGTCGACCGGCGGCACCCGTCTCACCGTCAGCGTCGGGGGCGTCAGTTTCCGCCAGTGTGGCAGCTATGACGACCTGTTCAAGGTCGCCGACCGCTCCCTCTACGAGGCCAAGAACGCCGGCCGCGACCGCGTCTGCGTCATGGACTATATCGGCAAGTCCGCCGCTGCCTGATCGGCGAGCGCCGGACACAAAAAAGGCCGCCTCGAGGGCGGCCTTCGGATTTGGTCTGAAGCCGAAGCTTACTTGACCAGCATGAGGTTGATCGCCGACTCGCGACCGTCGCGACCGGTCTCGACCTCGTAGGTGACCTTGTCGTTCTCATAGAGGCCGTCGACGCCCGAGCGCTGGACAGCCGAGATGTGCACGAAATGGTCCTTGCCACCATTGTCAGGGGTGATGAAACCAAAACCCTTGGTGGTGTTGAAGAACTTGACGGTACCGTTGATGGTGGCCATGGGGATATTCCTTGAAGCTCGGAGCCGAAGCGAACGAGCGGTTTCCCTCCGCGACATGCAGGAGGGGACTACAAACGTTCGCAAATAGATCAGTGAGCCAAGGACCGGAAATGACCGGCAGCGGCAGCCGACTTAGGCTGAAAACGTATGCGGACTGTATGACAGCCGAAAGTGTTCGGAACAAGGCCTAATCGTAAGACGCCGCTCAGTCCGCTTTTCGGCCGTCTCTCACCGGGGCGGGATTTTGCGTCCACAGCCTGCGCAATCCCCCTTGACCCCCGCCGCGGTTTCATGGTCTATCCCGCCACCGAAGCGGGTTGCCCGCTTCTCCCGGAGAGATGGGCGTGTAGCTCAGCGGGAGAGCACTACGTTGACATCGTAGGGGTCACAAGTTCGATCCTTGTCACGCCCACCATCTCTCTTTTCCCTGCCTCGGCAGCGGGTGCGTAGCTCAGCGGGAGAGCACTGCCTTCACACGGCAGGGGTCACAGGTTCAATCCCTGTCGCACCCACCATCCAACTTCCCAATTGGTGGTGACGTCCAGCAGCGAGCCTCGTCGGCTTAGCGCTCGATCGGCTTTATGTAGAGCCGGACCATGTTCTTGCTCACCGACGTCGTCCAGTAGACCTTCGCCACCAGGTCGCGCCGGTGCCCGCTGCGATAGACAGGCATGCCCAGCACCTGGCGCGCAGCCTCCTCGGGCGACCCAGCCTCGACCGCCATCCCGGCAGTGGTCGCGTCCCGCAGGTCGATCACTTGGAAGATCATCGCTTGCCTATCGAGGGAAGGCGCGGCTGCGCCGTTTTCGGCGCCGTGGTCGCGGCCCAGCACGGAATCAGGCACGCTCCTTGTGGGCATGCCGCCCCGGCAGCGGCGACGCCGCCGGAGCGTGTGTTGATGGTGTCTTGGCTTACGCCCTGCGGCCCGTCACTGCCCTGGCGATCAGGATCAGGATGCAGGCGCCGATGAAGCCGGCAATCAGGTAGCCGATCCAGCCGCCGAACGAGATACCGAGCAGCCCGAGCAGCAGGCTCGCCACGATCGCACCCACGATGCCGAGGATGATGTTCATGAGCACGCCGTTGTTCGTGTTCATGACCTTGCCGGCAAGCCAACCGGCCAGGCCACCGATGATGATGGCCGCAATCCAACCTACGCCGTCGAAACCCATCGCTTCCTCCTCCGAATGAAGGGCCCGGGATGGGCCCCGCGATAGCTCGTTACGCTGCGAGTAGTCGCTCCACCTCGTTCACCAGGTCGCGCAGGTGGAACGGCTTGGACAGCACCGACGCCTCCTTGGGCGCGTCGCTGTCGGGGTTGAGGGCTACGGCGGCAAAGCCGGTGATGAACATGACCTTGAGGTCCGGATCGAGTTCGGTGGCGCGGCGGGCCAGTTCGATGCCGTCCATTTCCGGCATGACGATGTCGCTCAGCAGGAGCGAGAACGGCTCCTCGCGCAGCCGCTCATAGGCGGACAGGCCGTTGTCGAACGAAACCACCTCGTAGCCGGCGTTCTTGAGGGCCCGGGTGAGGAAGCTGCGCATGTCGTTGTCGTCTTCTGCGAGCAGGATTCGCTTCATCGAGGTCTCCGGACGCCTTCTGGCAGGCAGGTGATTCTACCGCGTCATGTTTAAGCGAAGTTTGCGGCGGTGCAACCAGCCGCCCTGCGCCCGGTTGTCTCCCGCAGGTGCTGGACAACGCTCGGTCAAAGGGCGACAGTGCTGAGGCAAATCACTCTGGTGCCGCCCTTTGCGCCGGTTTGGGGGAGACCAATTTGCGGTCCGACTATTGGGATCAACCGGCCTTCGAGACAATCCGCCCCAGGCGGCTGCTCTCCCCGGTTGTGTTCAACTCACCACACTCCGGCCGCGTCTACCCCGAACGCTTCCTCGCCATGACCCGGCTCGACAAGCTGTCGATTCGCCAGTCCGAGGA